>CAYXJZ010000019.1:0-45782 GCA_964465355.1 uncultured bacterium
TTGTGAAACCAACGGGGAGACGTCCTGCGACCACCTTCGTGAACCTGACTCAGCTTGGTCCGGTGTGGCGAGGCGACAGCTTGCGCCTGCGGGACCCAGAGCGTTTCGGTCTTCGTTACGCCAAGCTCGTCGGCTGGTCCGACTTCTACGCGGGCTCGCAGGCACCTTTGGCGGTGGCTCGTGCCACTGACGGTGATCGGTCTGGATGGGTCATTTGGGGCGGAACTCTGGGTGTGCGCGCAGTCCCAGACGATATGGAAGAGACCCAAGCGCTTGCGCATGGATACTGTGATGAACGACCGCTGATCTGGGTGGACGACGTTGAGGCCTTCCCTATCGATGTGGTCGGTGTGGTGAGTCAATCGATGGCCAGTAGCTGACCGCTGTTGGATGAGGTTGGGCGTATCGTGGGCCGTGGAGGTCCAGGCATGCTCGAGGTAGATCAGATCGCTCCAGATTTCAGCCTCAATGACCAGGCGGGTACCCAGCGTTCGCTATCTGATGCGCGTGGTAGTTGGCTGGTGCTTTACTTCTATCCCAAGGATGACACGCCAGGCTGCACGACGGAGGCCTGCTCTTTTCGTGACGCGCTTCCCCGCTTCGAGAACCTCGATGCGCTGGTCTGGGGCGTGTCGGCTGACGATGAGGCTACGCACGAGGCTTTCGCGCAGAAGTACGACTTGAACTTCCCGCTGCTGGTGGATCCGGATCGGTCCATGCTGGAGGCCTATGGAGCTTGGGGTGAGCGGCAGTTCGCGGGGAACCGTTACATGGGCGTGTCACGTACGACCTATCTGATCGACCCGGAAGGTCGAGTTGCGCGTGTGTGGGTGCAGGTTGACCCGGAGGTTCATGCGCAGGAGGTTGCTGAGGCCTTGGAGGAACTGCAGGCCTGAGCATGACGGTATGGGGCGCCATCCTTGCCTTGGGTATTCGCCATAACGTTATGGCAGCTCGGATGGCGAGCTATGGGTATGGCGCTCCGTACGCGTTCGGGTGCTTGGGAGACCGGGCTTCCTGTCTGTTCAGCCGAAGTGATAGCCACGCACCCTGAAGGGTGTGGGCAGGTCGCGGATGTCCAGCACACGTAGGGCCAATTGATGCCCAGTGTCTTCGATGATGACGTCGACGATCAGCGCTCCGGCGTCTCGTAGGATGATCCGGTGCTGTTCCCAGAGGTCGGGCGAGATGATGAGTTGGGCGCGGGTGGGACCATCCTCGATGACGAAGAAGGCGAAGCCCTTGGCGGTCGGCGGCTTCTGGCGTGCGACCAGATATCCGGCGGTGGTGCAGCGCGTCTTCCGTGAACGCTGGTTGACTTGCCATAACGTTATGGCGCCGGTGCCTTCGAGTTGGCTACGCAGGGTGTCCATGACATGGCGTTCACTTGTTGAATAACGCATGACCTCGTGATCCCATTCGAGTTCCTTGTCTTGGCTAAGGGGGGTGAGTGTGGGGCCGGGTTCATGGGTTGAGAAGAGCGGCGTTTGCATTGGTGTGGGAGCGGCTTGGCCTAGTAAACCGAGCTGATATAGCGTGTCGCGCCGAGGAGCGAGACTGTCGAAGACACCCGCGCGGACCAGTGGAGTCCAGTCATCGATCGATCCTGGCGCGCGGCGGAAGGCGTCTTCGGGTGTGAGGTAGGGACCACGTAGACGCTCGTCGAGGATGCGTTCCACCAGCTTCTTGCGTGCACCTTTGATGGCGAATAGGGAAGGGCGGATCGCGAGTTGTCCGTCGCTCGTACGCTCGACACGATAGTGCCCGTGTGGCGGCGCTTCGGGGATACCCCCTTCATGGACGACGGGGATGTCGGGGTCCGAGAGATTGATGTCGAGAGGGAGGAAGGGAACCCCCCAGCTGCGCGCCTCTTGGCGCATGGTGGACAAAGGCCACATGCCGGGGCCTTGGCTCATCAGTCCGGCAAGATGTGCAGCGGGGTAGTGGAGGCGTAGCCAAGCTGAGGCGTAGGCGTGCATGGCGAAGGCCCAGGCGTGAGACTCGGTGAAACCGAAGCCTTGGTAACCCTTGACCATGTCGAAGACCACCCGAGCTTGTTCGATGGTCGCTTTGGCGTGCCTCTGCGCGCCTTCGATGAATTGCTTGCGCTGTGGCTCGATATCCTCGAGCTTGTCGAAGCCGGAGACCTTCTTGGTGAACTGATGGGCTTCGAACCAGGTCATCCCCGCGAAACGATGGGCGATGCGCATGACGTCGTCCTGGAAGAGGAGGACACCGAGGGTCTTGCCGAGTACGTCTTTCAGAGCAGGATGGACGTGATCGACCGGACCGTCGTGTTGGCGGCGCTCGAGGTACGGATGGACGGTACCCGACTGGATGGGCCCTGGACGGATAAGGGCGATCTGGTGGGCGAGGTCCTTCATCGTCTTGGACTTCATGGTCTTAGAGACCTGCACTTGACTGGGGCTCTCGACTTGGAAGAGACCCATGGTCTGGCCGCTGCTGATGAGACCCCAGACACGCTCATCGTCGGGTAGGGGCTCCTCGAGGTCGATCCAGTCGCCTTCAACCCGATGAATCTCGTCGCGCGCATGCTCCAACGCCGACAACATGCGGAGTCCTAGAAGGTCGAGCTTGATGAGCCCCATATCTTCGGCGTCGTCTTTGTTGAGTTGGATGATCTCGATTCCGCCGCTGGACCGCTGCAAGGGAGCGTAATGGGTCAGTGGTCCTCTGGAGAGGACCACACCACCACTGTGAGGGGAGAGATGCCGCGCGTGGCCACGCTCGATCCGCGTGAGCAGGTGGATGAGCATCTCCTTGACGGGCGCCTCGCCCAATACCTCGTCGAAGACGACCTTGGCCTCTATGGCGAACAGGGGAGGGTAGCCCCGGAAGTCGCGCCCTAAGCTGTGGGTCAGCTGATCACGCTGCTCTGGTGGGATCCCCAGCGCGCGCGCGAGGTCTTGAACTGCGGAGGGGAGACTGTAACGGATCTTGTTGCAGACCATGGCCTCTGCCCGGCCGGCGCCGAAGCGGTCCTCGACCCACCCGATGACCTGCTTCCTCCTGCTGGAGGAGATGTCGATGTCCACGTCAGGCATGGCGTTCATGCCGGTGTGCAGGAAGCGTTCGAAAAGGAGGTCGTGCTCTACAGGGTCGATCTTGATGATGCCGAGCAGGTAGCAGCAGACCGAGGCGGCGGCGGAACCTCTGCCAGCGGCGAGGATCTTGTGCTCACGACAGTAGTCGGTGACCTCGGCGGCGATGAGGAAGAACTCGGCGAGGTCGTGCTCCTGGATGATCCTTAGTTCCTTTTCGAGGATCTTGACAGCTCGCTCGCGAAGGTCCGGGGTGGCGTTCCCGTACTTGCGGGGGAAAGCCTCCCAGCAAGTGTTGATCAAGTGCTTGGTAGGGGAGAGGTCCCTAGGTACGGATCGAGCGGCCGGCGGCTTCAACCGCTTGGTCTCCAACTCGAAGTGCGCGATCTTCACCAAGCCGTTCGCCACCTCGATGGCTTCGCGAAAGGGGAGACGCCCCCATAGCTCCTGAGGCCCGACCATGGCGCCCCCATCGTTCTGCGGTCGTTGGGGGTGGGGGGTGTCGACGGTGATGCCCAACCTGGCGCAGATCAGGGCGTCATACAGCGCGTGATCCTCCCGCCTGGCGTAACGCACCTCGGGGGCCACCACGGCCGGTAGATCGAGCTCTTGGGCGAAGCGGTGCATGACGCGGGCACGCCGACTGTCCCAAGGCAGGCGCTCGTGGAAGAGCTGGAGGTAACAACGGCCCGGGAAGGCTTCCTTGAGTTGCAGCATCCGCTCCCGCAACTCCTCGACACGGCGCTGGCCAAGGAGGCGGGCAGGCAGACCGTCCCGTCCCCCGCTCAGGCAACTCAGGCCTTCGGTCTCCTCGAGCAAGGTCGCCCAGGGCAGGTCCTCCGTCCCCCGGGCCAGGGCTTGGGTGATCAACTCGGACAGCCTCCCGTAGCCCTCGCGTGAGGTGGCTAGCAGGACTAGGGGGACAACGTCGGTGTCGCCTAGGCGCACCGGGACGGTGGCCCCGATCAGGGGTTTGAAGGGGTGCTCATCGCGGTGCTGCTTACAGAGCTTGTCGGCGGCGGCGTACAGCTCCACTGCCCCACTGAGGTTCAACCGGTCGGTGAGTGCCAGGCTGCTATAACCCAATGCCGCGGCTCGCTGCACCAGGGTGGTGGGACTGGCGGTGCCCGCCCCGAAGCTGAAGTAGGAACGGTTGCACAGCAAGGTCTGAAGGAGGGGTCTGGAACTGGTCGGCTCCTTCAGTCGCTGATCCGACTCAACCACCAGCGCCCGCCTTCCTCGTTCTCGTGATCGCCATCCTTGGCGCGCCGGGTCTCCTCGAGGTAGATCTCGACCACCCGCCCCGCTTCACCCTCGAGCAGTTGGTAGTGGCGGCGGCGTTCCCCCAGCCACCAGCGGCCGACGTAGTCCCAGTCGTCGAGCAGCCTGTGGACCTGCAGCCGCTGCTGCGGCCTCGCATGGCCTCGTTGTTTCGCTGAGTCCGCCCGCCGATCATCTGGTGACCAGCGCACCTCGACCACCTCGCCGTCGTGCTGCCACACCTGGGCCCTGACCATGATCCGACGCACTCAGGCCGCCTTGGCGACCGGCCAGAGCTCTTGCACCGGGGGGATAGGGGAGGGGAGAGCAGGCGGGAAGAGGGGGATAGGCAGGAGTCCCTCGGAGGCCTCCGGTGCCGGGGTCGAGAAGGAGACCGGTGCGGCGTGGCTGCTGGCGGGCTCCAGCGCCCCCAGCGGGGCGGCCAGCGCGCGCCGGGCCGCGCTGGTGGCGGCGGGGACCGCAGCGGACGCTGCATCCCGGACCTGAGGCAGGTCTTCGAGGGGCACCCAGTGCCAGACCAGGTCGGGCGCAGCTGCGTTGGGGTCGTCCCAGTCCACCTGCACGAGGGACCTGGGGAAGCGTTCCAGGACGTGGTCGGTGGCAAGGCTTCGCTGCGCGCGCGCATCCCACAGCCGCGTGGCCTCAGCGTGGTGATGGGGCTCCGCCAGCTCCAAGGTGAGGGTCTCGACGCCGGCCGCCGCCGCTCCGCTGTCGCGTAGGGCGAACAGGGCCTGCTGACGGATCTGGCCGGCCCGCTGCAGCGGACGCTTGGCGATGCGGCTGGCACTGAAGGCACCCCGCTCGCCTTCGCTGCTGATGGTGAGGTGCCTGGCGCCGCGACCGGCCAGGTCGAGGGCCAGGGAGCGGGCCAGATGGTCGAGAGCGGGCTCCAGCTCGGCCGGCTCGAACAGTGCTCGCTCGAAGGCGAGGGAGCGACGCAGCGTCAGTGGGGGCTGCCAGCTGCCCAGTTCGCGCCGGCGTGGTCCATGCAGGTAGGGGATCAACTGCTTCGCGACGTCGCCGAGGTAGGCGCGGAGCTGCAACGTGGTCCAGCCTGCCAGGTCGGCCACCGTGGCCAAGCCCAACCAACGCAGCCGGGTGAGGTCGCGTTCCGGCAACCCCACACCCCGCAAGAAGCGCAGCGGCAGCTTGGCCAGGAAGTCGCCTTCGTGGCCGTCGGTGACTTCCTGGACCTCGGCCACTCGGGCGGAGAGTGCGGCCACCTCGGCCATCTGCATGTCGGAGGCGACGCCTACACGCGCACGCAGCCGTTGCGCCAGTACCTTTGCCTCACCCGCCTCCAAACGCAGCCAGGCCCGTCCTCGTCGTCCGAGCTCCAACCAGGGGCTCCAACCACTCAGTTCCTGGGCGAATCGACGCCAGGCTTGGGCCAGGTCGGCTTCGCCGCATGGCGCCAGCATCAGGTTCGGCGCGCGCAGTCTGGCGCCGTCCAGGCGCATGCCTGGCGTGATCCCCAGACGCCGGGCGGGGGGATTGGCATGCTGCACCCGGTCTTGGTGGACGGCCACCAGGGGGAGGTGGGCCAACTGGGGGTCGCGCCGTTCGGCCAGCCAAAGGGGCAGGGGGTCCACGATCACGGCCACGATCGTGCTCCGGGTGCGGCCCTGGCGGGGGGTAGGGGTGCTGCGTGGCCCGCGGCGGTGTCGCGTCGGGGGCCGACTGGGTGGTCGGGCGGTAGGCAGGAGGGGGGTGTCCATCGTGCTTCCTCGGTGGGTGCTACGATGACTCGCAGCACCAGAAACGGCCGCGTGCGCGGTCCGACTGGGGCGGGGACGAGGCGCGTCCTCCCTGGCTTGGCGGCTTGGGGACGCGTCTTCGTCGTTCGGGGGGTGTAGCGAGGCTGGAGCTTCAGCCGCTCACGAGGCCTCCTTCCCGCCATAAGGCCTGCACCGTCTCGCCGCGCAGCAGACCCAGGTAAACGCCGTCGACCTGCAGGTCGGCTGCGGTGACCTCGAGGGTGGGGAAGGCGGGGTTGTGCGGCTTCAGCAAGAAACGTTGAGGTTGGTGGGCGGCCCCGGACCAGCTGAGGTACTTGAGCGTGCTCTGGTCCTCGCCCACGCGGACGGCGCAGATCTCGCCCTGGCGCTCGGGCATGCGGTGCTGCAGCACCACCACGTCGCCTTCCTCGATGCGGTCGGCCATGGAGTCGCCACGCACCCGCAGGGCGAAGCGGCCGGGTGGGTGGGGGAGGGCGAGGTAGCCCTCGGGGTCACCGGCCTCGCCGATGGGCAGGCCGGCGGCGATCTCCCCGTAGAGGGGTACCCCCTGGGGGATCCCCATCAGGGTGATGTGAGGGCTGCGTCCCGGCCCGCGGGTCTGGACGCGCAGATGTCCCTTGGCCTCCAAGGCGCTCAGATGTTCTCGCAACGTGGGGTAGCGGATGCCGAAGCGACGCGCCATCTCGGTGAGTTCGGGCAGGTGCCCATCCTTGGCCTGCGCATCGCGCAAGGCCTGGAGGATGCGCATCTGCTTGTGGGGTTGGCGTGGCACGGTGTCCCTCCCTTAACCCTGGGTAACTAAGGGTCAGGATAGGTCGGCGCCTAGCCGGCTGTCAAGCGAGCGCGGGACGGGACGTGCTGGCCGTGCTGCCTTCCAGGGGTACGGCCAGACCCTCGGCGGCCAGCGCCACCGTTTCTCCCACCCGCACGTCGCAGTCTGGAGCGGTCTGCACCACCAGGCGCAAAGAGGTGTCGAGGGTGGACTGGCAGGTGTAGGTGAGGTCGTGACCCTTGAACTCTCGTAGCAGCACTTGCACCGGCACGCCGGCACCGTCGCGACGGAAGCGCAGCGACTCGGGCCGCAGCGACAGCATGACCAGTCCCTGCGCTGGCCTGGAGAGCGACACCTCACCCATGCCGGTGCGCGCGACGGAACCGAGACCCTCACCGCGCAGGAGGTTGGTGCCGCCGAGGAAGCTGGCCACGAAGGCGGTGCGCGGGCGGAGGTAGACGCTCTCGGGCGCCCCCTCCTGCTCCAAGCGGCCGGCGCGCATGACCGCCAATCGGTCGGCGAAGGTCAGCGCCTCCTCCTGGTCGTGGGTGACCAGCATCGCCGTGGTGCCCGTGCGCTTGAGGATCTGTCTGACCTCGTGGCGGGTGCTGCCGCGCAGGGCGGCGTCGAGGTTGCTGAAGGGCTCATCCAGCAGGATGACGGCGGGTTCCGGCGCCAGTGCCCTGGCCAAAGCCACCCGTTGCTGCTGTCCGCCGGAGAGCTGATGCGGGTAGCGGCCGGAGAAGATGGTGAGACCCACCAGGTCCATCACCTCGGCGGCGCGGCGCTCGCGATCGGCGGAGGAGCCGCTCCGTAGGCCGAAGGCCACGTTCTGCAGCACGGTCAGATGAGGGAAGAGGGCGTAGTCCTGGAAGACGAAGCCGATGCGGCGGCGTTCGGGTGGCACCCAGCGCTTGGCGCTTGACACCTCGCGGCCCGCCACCCGCACCACACCGGTGTCCGGCGCCTCGAAGCCGGCGATCAGCCTCAGTAGGGTGGTCTTGCCGCAACCCGAAGGACCCACCAGGCAGAGGATCTCGCCTGCGACCAACTCCAGGTTCAAGTCCTCGACCGCCATCTGCCCTTGGCGGGCGTAGTGCTTGCTCAGGTTCTGCACGACCACCACATGGTCGGGCGCGGGAGGCGGAGGGGCGAAGGAACTCATCGTCTGGAACGAGTGTACCGGGCGGTGGCGCTGGGTCGCGTCGCCATGGGCTCGGATGGTCCGGTGGTAAGGTCGGCGTCATCGACGGTGGATGTGGAGGAAGCCATGCCAGGTGAAGGTCGGCCCGCCGCTGCACCCAGTCATGCGATCCGGGCGCCGCGAGGCGCACGGCGCACGGCCAAGGGTTGGATCCAGGAAGCCGCCAAGCGCATGCTCATGAACAACCTCGATCCCGAGGTGGCGGAGAAGCCAGATGAACTGATCGTCTACGGCGGCCGCGGCAAGGCTGCACGCGACTGGGACGCCTACCGTCGCATCGTGGCCACCCTCGACCGCCTGGAGAACGACCAGACGCTGCTGATCCAGTCGGGCAAGCCGGTGGCGGTGCTGCGCACCCACGACCTGGCGCCGCGCGTGCTCCTGGCCAACAGCAACCTGGTGCCTCACTGGTCGAACTGGGAGGAGTTCGACCGCCTCGACCAGGCGGGTCTGATGATGTACGGCCAGATGACCGCCGGTTCCTGGATCTACATCGGCACCCAAGGCATCCTGCAGGGCACATACGAGACCTTCGCCTCCGCCGCCAGGCAGCGCTTCGGCGGCAGCTTGGCGGGCACCATCACCGTCACCGCCGGCCTGGGGGGCATGGGTGGGGCTCAGCCCCTTGCGGTGACCTTGGCGGGCGGCGTCGCGATCTGCATCGAGATCGACCCCGTGCGCATCCAGCGTCGCCTCGAGACCCGTTACCTGGACGAGGTGGCCGACTCCTTGGATGACGCCGTGCGACGCGCCCAGCGCGCGAAGGCGGAGCGGCGCCCGCTGTCCATCGGCCTGCTCGGCAACGTGGCCGAGTTGCTGCCACAGCTGCTGCGGTCAGGCTTCGTGCCCGAGCTGGTCACCGACCAGACCAGCGCGCACGACCCCATGTGGGGCTACATCCCCCCGATGCTCAAGGACGAGGACCCGGCCGCCTTGCGCCGTACGCAGCCCGATGCCTACCTGGCGCGCGCCCGCGAGGCCATGGCCACGCATGTGCAGGCGATGCTCGACCTACAGGCGGCCGGTTCGGTGGTGTTCGACTACGGCAACAACCTGCGCCGTCAGGCGCAGATCGCCGGCTTGAACGACGCCTTCGGCTACCCGGGCTTCGTGCCCGCCTTCATCCGCGACGCGTTCTGCGAAGGACGCGGGCCCTTCCGCTGGGTGGCGCTCTCCGGTGATCCCGCCGACATCGCCGCCACCGACCGGGCCCTGCTCGAGTTGTTCCCCGATGACGAGCGCCTGCAGCGCTGGTTGGGCTGGGCGGGGGAGAAGATCGCCTTCCAGGGCCTGCCTGCGCGCATCTGCTGGTTGGGCTACCGCGAACGCGATCAGGCCGGCCTGCTCTTCAACCGCATGGTGCGTGACGGCGCGCTCAAGGCGCCGATCGTCATCGGTCGCGACCACCTCGACGCCGGATCGGTCGCCAGCCCCTACCGCGAGACGGAAGCCATGCTCGACGGCTCCGACGCGGTGTCGGACTGGGCCTTGCTCAACTTCGCCGTCGGCACCGCCAGCGGCGCTGCCTGGATGAGCTTCCACCACGGTGGGGGCGTTGGCATGGGCTACAGCCAGCATGCGGGGTTGGTGGCCGTGGCCGACGGCAGCGAAGAGGCCGAGCGACGCCTGGCCATGTGCTTGCTCAACGACCCTGCGATGGGTGTGGTCAGGCACGCCGACGCCGGCTACGAGAAGGCGCGCACCGTGGCCGAGGAGCGGGGACTCGACCTGCCCAGCCTTGGCATCGGCGGCCCTCAGCACCCGAGCGGGTCGTGAGCCACCTCCCTTACGCCGGGATCGCCAGCTTCGCGCGGGCCCCCTTGGTGGAGCCGGCAGGTGACTGGCAGGCGGACGCCGCCGTGCTCGGGGTGCCCTTCGACCTGGCGGTGGGTTTCCGGCCGGGGGCGCGGTTCGCGCCACGGGCCGTGCGCGAGGCCTCGTTGCGTTACGCCTTGCCGCCCGAGGGCTTCTTCGACCTGCGCAGCGAGCGCTGGCGGCTGGCTGGACTCCGCCTGCGTGACGCGGGAGACGTGCTGCTGCCTAGCCTGGAGGCAGACCTCAGCCGCGAGCGCATCGAGCAGGCCGCCATCCTCCTACGGCAGCGGGCGAAGCTCCCCATCTTCCTTGGCGGCGACCACAGTGTCAGCTACCCCTTGCTGCGCGCCTACCGCGACGTACCGGGACTGCATGTGGTGCAGTTCGACGCCCACCTCGACTTCACCGACCAGCGCAACGACACCCGCTACAGCAACTCCAGTCCCTTCCGCAGGGCGGTGGAGGCGTTGCCCAACCTCGAGCACCTCAGCGTCATCGGCCTGCGCGGTCTGCGCACCGATGCCGAGGCCTGGACGGCTGCGCGCAGCAGGGGCCACACCCTGATCCCTGCCTGGACCGTGACCGAGTCGGCCGAGGCGATCGCAGACATGCTTCCCCATGGCCGACCCGTCTACCTCTCACTGGATGTCGACGTCCTCGACCCCGCGGTCCTGCCTGCCACCAGCAGCCCCGAGGTCGGGGGCCTGTCCTACCAACAGCTGCTCTCGGTGATCGCATCGGTGGTGGAGCGCAACCATCTGGTCGGCCTCGACCTGGTGGAGTTGACGCCGATGCTGGACGCCAGCGGCAACAGCGCTCTGCTGGCCGCGCGTCTGCTGATGGACGTCCTCGCCCTGGTGTTCCCCTGACGATGGACCCACCCGAGAGCCCCACGAGGCTGTTCCATGGCATCCGCAGCCTGGTGGCAGGACCCACTGCGACGCCGGGTGAGATGCAGGTCCTCGAGGACGCCGCCATGCTGGTGGTCGACGGCCGGGTGAGGTGGCTGGGCGAGCGGTCGGCCTGGTCACAGCGACAGGAAGCCGCGGTCGAACGACCGGACGAGACCATCGACCTGGGCGGGCGGGTGGTCGTGCCTGGGTTGGTGGATCCCCACACCCACGCCGTGTGGGCCGGTGACCGGCTGGCTGACTTCGAAGCGCGGACCAGCGGCCGGAGCTACCAGGCCATCTTGGCGGCCGGTGGCGGCATCCGCTCCAGCGTGCGCCACACCTCGGCAGCCACGGTCGATGAGCTGGTGCAAGGGGCCTTGCCTCGCCTGCGCGCCCTGAGGGACTCGGGCGCCACCACCATCGAGGTCAAGTCGGGCTACGGCGACACGCCGGCGGCAGAGCTGAGGATGCTGGAAGCCGTCCGTGTGCTGCAGGCGTCGCAGCCCGCCAGGTTGGTGCCCACGCTGCTGTTCCACCTGCCTCCCCCCGTCGCCGATGCCCGCGCCGATTACCTCGAGACGGCCGTGCGGGAGCTGATCCCCGAGGTGGCTGCGCGCGGGCTGGCCACCTCGGTCGACGTGTTCGTCGAAGAGGATGCCTTCGGCGTCGCCGAGGCCGGGCGCCTTCTGTCGGCCGCGGCGGAGCAGGGGTTGGGGACGAAACTGCACGCCGACCAGTTCAACTCCTTCGGTGCGGTGGAGTTGGCGGTGGAGCATGGTGCCTGGTCAGTCGATCACCTCGAGGCCTCGGGCCCCAAGCAGGTGGCCGCCTTGGCCGGGGCGTCGACGGTGGCCACCGTCTTGCCTGGGGTGTCCTTGCACCTCGGCTTGCCTGCCGCACCGGGCCGCGCCCTGCTCGACGCCGGCGCCACCGTGGCCGTCGGCACGGACCTCAACCCGGGGTCAAGCCCTCTGTTCTCCAGCGCCATGGCGATGGCCCTGGCCGTCCGTCTCAACGGCCTTCGGCCTGCGGAGGCGATGCTGGCGGCCACCGTGCACGCCGCGAAGGCCTTGGGGCTGCAGGACCGCGGCCGCTTGACGCCAGGCGCCTTGGCGGACTTCCTGGTGTTGGACCACCACGCCCACGACTGGAGGATGCTCGTGTACGCCATGGCGGCTCCTTGTGTGGCCGAGGTGTTCGTTGGAGGCGTGCGGACCTACGACGGGCAGGACGACGAGCTGCCCAAGAGGGAGCGAAGATGATCCTCGACGACCGTCTTGACTTAGAGCGTTTCGTGGCCGTGGTGCGCGGCCACCAACAGGTGAGCCTGGCGGATCAGGCGCGCGAGCGCATGCTCCGCAGCCGAGCCTTCGTCGAGGAGCTGGTGACCAAGGGCGAGCCGGTCTACGGCGTCAACACAGGCTTCGGCAAGTTCCAGCAGGTGAGGATCGCTGCCGATCAGTTGCTCGAGCTGCAGCGCAACCTGGTGCTGTCCCATGCGATCGGTGTGGGAGAACCCTTCCCCACGGAAGTGGTGCGCGGCATGCTGCTCCTGCGCGCCCAGTCATTGGCCTTGGGCTACTCCGGGGTGCGGCCGCTGGTGGTCGAACGGCTGCTGGCCTTCCTCAACCACCGGGTGCATCCGGTGGTGCCCGCCCAGGGCTCGGTCGGGGCATCTGGCGACCTCGCGCCCTTGGCGCATCTGGCCCTTGCCCTGATCGGCGAGGGCGAGGTGGAGCACGCCGGCCGGCTACGGCCCTCGGCGGAGGTCTTGCAGGAACTGGACATGGAGCCACTGATCCTTCAAGCCAAGGAAGGGCTGGCCCTGATCAACGGCACCCAGGCCATGGGCAGCCTGCTGGCGCTGAGCGTGGTCGACGCCCGCACGCTGGTCGTGACGGCCGACATCGTCGCCGCCATGAGCGTCGAGGCTCTGAAGGGCAGCCACAAGCCCTTCGATCCCGCCGTGGCGCGCTTGCGCCCCTACCCTGGGGCGGTGGCCGTGAGCGGCAACATGCAGCGCCTGCTGGCGGGGTCCCAGGTGGCGGTGTCGCACGAGGACTGCGACAAGGTGCAAGACGCCTACTCGCTGCGGACCGTGCCGCAGGTGCACGGGGCGATCCGCGACGCCATCAGCCACGTGCTCGCCACCCTGAGCACCGAACTGAACGCCGTCACGGACAACCCCCTGATCTTCGCCGAGGAGCGCAGGGTCATCTCGGGCGGGAACTTCCACGGCGAGCCGCTGGCCTTGGCTGCCGACTACCTCGGCATCGCCCTGGCCGAGGTGGCGAGCATCTCCGAGCGCCGGGTCGAACAGATGCTCAACCCGGCGCTTTCCGGGCTGCCTGCCTTCCTGGCGGAGCAGGGAGGTCTGAACTCAGGTCTGATGATCAGCCAGTACACCGCGGCCTCCCTGGTGAGCGAGAACAAGGTGCTGGCCCACCCTGCCTCGGTGGACTCCATCCCGACCAGCGCCAACCAGGAAGACCACGTCTCGATGGGAACGATCGCCTGCCGCAAGGCGCGCGACATCCTCGAGAACACCCTGTGGGTGCTGGCCATCGAGCTGGCCTCGGCCTCGCAGGCCTTGGACTTCCTGCTGCCGTTGCAGCCGGGCGATGGCGTGGCGGCGGTGCATCGGCGTGTCAGGGCCGAAGTACCCCACATGGAACGTGACCTCTACTTCAAGCCGGAGCTGCACAAGCTTCGCGAGATGGTGCGCAGCGGCGAGATCGTCCGGGTGGCCGAGGCCGCGGTCGGCCCCCTGGCCTAGCGCTCGTACCCCTAACCTTCCCGCGTCTCGGTGCCATGGTGGAGCACCCTCGCTGCGATCTCCTCGACCGACAGCACCGTGGTGTTGACCACCGGCACGCGGTGCTGGCGGAACAGCGCCTCGGCGGCCGCCACGTCGGCCTTGCAGCGCTCCAGGCTGGCGTAGCGGCCGTCGGGTCGCCGCTCGCGGCGGATCTGCTGCAACCGCTGGGGATCGATGGTCAAGCCGAAGAGACGGGCTCTGTGCGGCCTCAACGGGGCTGGCAATGGCAGCGGTGCACCCGGCTCCAGTTCGTCCTCTGGCGTGAAGGGGTAGTTGGCGGCGTAGACGCCATGGTGCATGGCCAGGTAGAGGGAAGTCGGCGTCTTGCCGGCCCTTGACACGCCTACCAGGATGATGTCGGCGCGCCCGTAGTGCTGCACCCCCAAGCCATCGTCGGTGGCCAGGGCGAAGTCCACCGCCGCGATGCGCGCCTGGTAGCGGGCGGCGTCGCGAACGGCGTGCAGCGCGCCGACCTTGCTCTCGGCCTCCTGCCCGAAGTGCTGCCCAAGCCGACCGAGGAATGGCTCGAAGATGTCAAGCACCAACAGCGGCAGGCCGACCAGTTCGGCGCGGACCTCGGGCAGGGCGATGCTGGTGAAGACAACGGAGGAGCCAGGGGCCTGGCGCAGCTCCTCGGCCAGCGCCTTGGCCTTGGCCAGCGAATCGACGAAAGGCCGGGTGTGAAGTTGCGTCTCCAAGCCGCCGAAACGCGCCAACAGGCTGCGGCCGAGCACGTCAACGGTCACGCCGGTGTGGTCGGACACGAGGTACACGTGATGCATGCCGCCCTCCCTTGGGTCAGGTACCCCGAAGCTGTATCACGAAGCGGCGCTCGGCGTACGGAAGAGGGGTCCAACCGGCGGTAAGGTCGGCTCGGTTCGGATCCTCGGTACATGGTGGCCTCGGAGCCCGGGGCCTTGAAGGAAGGCGGAACGACCCCATGGAATACCTGCGTGACTTCGACGGCTTGAGCCTGGCCGACCTGCCCCAGGTGGGCGGCAAGAACGCCTCGATCGGCGAGATGATCTCCGCCTTGAGCGGTGCAGGGGTGCGGGTGCCTGGCGGCTTCGCCACCACGGCTGACGCCTTCCACGAGTTCATGCGGCAGAGTGGCCTCGCCCAGCGTGTGGCTCAGCGGCTGCAAGGCCTTGACGTGGGCGACGTGGTGGCCTTGGCCGAGGTGGGTCGCGCCATCCGCGAAGAGGTCGCGGGTGAGCCGCTGCCCGAGGGCTTGCGGCAGGCGGTGGCCACGGCCTACGTGCGCCTTGGTGAAGGCACAGGCGCCGACTTCTCGGTGGCGGTGCGCTCCTCGGCCACCGCCGAGGACCTGCCTGAGGCCTCCTTCGCCGGTCAGCAGGAGACCATCCTCAACGTGCGTGGGCTGGACGAGGTGCTGGCTGCCATCCCGCGCATCTTCGCCTCGCTCTTCACCGACCGGGCCATCGCCTACCGCGTGCACCATGGCTTCGCGCACGAGGAGGTGGCGCTGTCGGTGGGTGTGCAGCGCATGGTGCGCAGCGACCTTGGCGCCAGCGGCGTGGCCTTCACCCTCGACACCGAGTCGGGCTTCCGCGAGGCGGTCTTCATCACCGCCGCCTACGGCTTGGGCGAGCTGCTGGTGCAAGGCTCGGTGGAGCCGGACGAGGCCTACCTCTACAAGCCCGCGCTGCGCTCCGGCCGTCGGGCGGTGCTCTCCAAGCGCCTGGGCCACAAGGGCCGCAAGATGGTCTACGCCCAGGCCGGCGAGGAGGGCACGGTGCGCACCGTGGAGGTGCCGGAGGCCGAGCGGCGGGCCTTCTGCCTGAGCGACGATGAGCTGGCCGAACTGGGTCGACAGGCGCTGGCCATCGAGGACCATTACGGTCGGCCCATGGACATCGAGTGGGCCAAGGACGGCGCCGACGGCCTGCTCTACATCCTGCAGGCCCGACCCGAGACCGTGGAGAGCCGCAGCGGCCGGGTGCTGGAGCGCTACCGCCTGCGCGAACCTGGGCCAGTGCTGGCCACCGGCCGGGCCGTCGGTGCCCGCATCGGCAGCGGCCGGGCTCGCATCATCCACAGCAGCGCCCAGATGGCCGAGTTGCAGGCCGGCGAGGTGCTGATCACCGACATGACAGACCCCGACTGGGAACCGGTCATGACCCGCGCCTCGGCCATCGTCACCAACCGCGGCGGTCGCACCTGCCACGCCGCCATCGTGGCGCGCGAGCTGGGCATCCCGGCCGTGGTGGGCTGCGGTGACGCCACCGAGACCGTGCCAGACGGCCAGACGGTGACCGTGTCATGCGCCGAGGGCGATGAGGGCTACGTCTACCAGGGCGCCGTCCCCTTCGACGTGCAGCGCATCGAGCTGGACCGCATGCCCGAGCTGCCGCTCAAGGTGATGATGAACGTCGCCAGCCCGGAGCGTGCCTTCTCCTTCGCCAGGCTGCCGCACGCCGGCGTGGGCCTGGCGCGCATCGAGTTCGTGGTGAACAACGCCATCGGCGTCCACCCGCGGGCGCTGCTGGAGGTGGACGAGCTGCCCGAGGACCTGCGCGCGCAGGTGCTCGAGCGCTGCGCCGGCTACCCCAGCCCGCGCGAGTTCTACGTGAGCAAGCTGGCCGAGGGCGTCGCCACCATCGCCGCCGCCTTCGCGCCCGAGCCGGTCATCGTCCGCCTCTCGGACTTCAAGAGCAACGAGTACGCCCACCTGTTGGGCGGCACCCGCTTCGAGCCCACCGAAGAGAACCCCATGATCGGCTGGCGCGGCGCCTCGCGCTACCGCACGCCCAGCTTCCTGGCCAGCTTCGCGTTGGAATGCGAGGCGCTGTTGCGCGTGCGTCAGGAGATCGGGCTGGACAACGTGCAGGTCATGGTGCCCTTCGTGCGCACCGTTGGTGAGCTGCAGGAGGTGCTGGCGATCATGGCCGATCATGGGCTGGAGCGCGGTCGCGACGGCCTGAAGGTCATCATGATGTGCGAGGTGCCCTCCAACGCCGTGTTGGCCGCGGACTTCCTCGAGCACGTCGACGGCTTCTCCATCGGCTCCAACGACCTCACCCAGCTCACCTTGGCCATCGACCGCGATTCCGGGCTGGTCGCCGATCTCTTCGACGAGCAGGACCCGGCGGTGCTGGCCCTGATCGCTCAGGCCATCGCGGCCGCCAAGGCGGCGGGCAAGTACATCGGCATCTGCGGTCAGGGGCCCTCCGACCATCCCGCCTTCGCCCGCTGGCTGCTGGAGCGGGGCATCGACAGCGTGTCGCTGAACCCCGACTCGGTGCTGGAGACCTGGCTGTTCCTGGCGGGGGAGACCGCGGGCGAGGCCTGAGCACGAAGCCGGTTGCCTTCGCCGGCATCGCCCTACGGTAGGCTGCCGCCCCATGGAACCCCCATCTCCTGACTGGCGTCCCCGTTTCGAGTCCCACCTCCGCTCGCTCCAGGCCAGGACGGGGGTGCCGGGCGTCGCCGTCTCCATCTTCACGGCCGACGAGGTGCTGCTCTCAGCGGGCTACGGCCACCGCGACCGCGAGGCCGGCACCCCGGTCACCGAGGACACCATCTTCGGCATCGCCTCCATCACCAAGTCCTTCACCAGCCTGGCGGTGCTGCAGCTGGCCTCGGAGGGCCGCCTCAGCGTCGACGACCGCGTCGACAAGCACCTGCCCTTCACCCTATGGCAGGGCCGCGAGCCCGCCCTGGTGCATCACTTCATGAACAACAGCTCCGGCTTGCCGCCCATGCCGACGATGGACTGGGTCCGCTCGGCGAGCCAGGTCGGCGACCCGGTCAACGCGCCGACGGAGGCCGCAGAGCCGCCGCCGGACGTGACCAGCTTCGAGCGGCTCATCGCATGGATCGACGCGAACGTCGAACTGCTCGACCCGCCGGGGACCACCTTCAGTTACTCCAACGACGCCTTCTGCCTGCTGGGGGCCATCGTCGAAGGCATCTCCGGCATGAGCTTCGACCGCTACGTGGAGCGGCATATCCTGCAGCCCTTGGGCATGAGCCGCAGCACCTTCGACCTGGCGACCGTGCTGGCCGACCCCGATCACACCCAGCTCTACGCCAAGGACGAGAGCGGCGCGGTGATGCCATCGCCCCAGTGGCAGTCCACCGGTCGCTTCCTCGGCGGCGGCATGTTGAAGTCCACCCTGGCCGACCTGCGCCGCTACGTGCGCTACCTCATGGACCCGCAGCAGGCTGGCAGGCTGGGCGTCGACCCCAAGCTGGCCGAGGCCATGCGAAGCAGCCACATCCTCGCCGGCCCCGGCCAAGGCTATGCCTACGGCCTGAGCCGCCGCGACGATCACCTCGGTCTGACGCTCATCGGCCACGGCGGCAGCCTGAAGGGTGTCTCCAGCCAGATCGGCTGGGTGCCCGAACTGGGCATCGGCGGGGTGGTGCTGTCCAACCTGGCCGGCATCCCATCCGAGGGCATCTGGGTCTCCGGGGTCAACGCCGTCGCCGGCCTGCCGATCGACACGCCCAGCTACCGTCCCGAGCCCCAGCCTGTGCCGCGGGAGGAGATCGACCCCCTGCTCGGCCGCTACGCCTCCGGCGAGCCTTATGGCCGCGTCCACCTCTACCGCGACAGGGCCGGCGAGTTGCGGGCTGCCGTCGGGGTGCCGGTGGAGGACGTGCCGGCTACCGTCGTCAGCCGTGACGAACTGGCCCTGCGCTTCGCGGAGCGCACCGCGCCCCTCACCGTCATGCGGCACCCAGACGGCAGCGTCCGCGGGGTGCACTACGGCCTGCGGGCTTTGTTGCGGCAGGAGGCGGCTGCGGCGTGAGCCCGGAACCTCCGTAGGGTCGTAGGCGCTCGCTACACTGAGTCCACGACCATGCTGGCCCAACGCCCCCGGATCGGTCCCCACCTCCATCCCCGCCCAAGGCTGCTGGGCCGTATGCCCGACAGCCCAGGCTGGGTGGTGTGGCTGGAGGCGCCGTACGGCTACGGCAAGAGCGTGCTGGCTGCCCAATGGGCGCAGGCCATGGAGACCGAGGGCTGGCGGGTGCGTTGGTTGAGCGTGGCGGGCCGCGGCCTGCGCCAGGCCTTGGCGCTGCTGCTCGACCTGCCACGGGACAGCGACTGGCCGGCTCTGCGCGAGGCGCTGTGGGTGGGCGACGTGCTGCTGGTGGTCGAAGACCTGGACGAGACGGACGAGATCACCCCGCTGCTCAGCGGCATGGGTGGGCTGCTGCTGCTGGCCAGCCGCGGGCACCTGAGCTCCCAGGAACTGCCGCGCCTGCTCACCCAAGGCCGCTTGCTGCACCTGCAGACCGCCGACCTCGGCTTCACGCTGGAGGAGGCCATGGGGCTGTTCGACGACCCGGCCTTGGCCAAAGCCGCTTGGGCCAGCTCTGCAGGCTGGGCCCTGCCGCTGCACTTCTCGGCGCTGCGCGGCGAGGCCATGGACCCGGAAGCCCTGGCCGAAGGGGTGCGCGACAGCCTCGGGTCGGAGGCCTGGCAGGAAGCGCTGTGGATGGCAGCCCTGCCGTACCTGCCGCAGGGCGCCGCAGACGAGACCTCGAGGAAGCTGGCCGCCGCCGGCTTCTGCCAGGAGATCGAAGCGGGGTACCGCATGCATGCCCTGGTGGCCGAAGCCCTGCTGCGTGCCTACCCGCATGAGGTGGCCGCCGTCGTCCTCCGAGAGCGGCAGCGGCTGCCGCTGGAGATGCAGGCCGAGTCGCTGGCGCGCTCCGGCCAGCTTCGCGCCCTCAGCGAGCTGATCGAGAACGACCCCGTGCCCGGTCGCCTCGGCAGCCTCGACCCTGCCGGCTTGCTGCGCTGGGACGCGCTCTGCGTGGGCGAGCCTGGGCCCGGCCGGCTGCTCTCCCGCGCATGGGCGCAGTCGGTGCTCGGCATGGTCGAGGAGACCATGGCCTCGCAGAACGCCGTGCTCGATCACCCCGATGCGCAGCCCGACCAGCTGCTGGCCGCCATCGGCTGGCGCCTCTTCGAGATGAGGCCGGAGCAGGCCGAGGAGGCCGAAGCGCTGCTCGTCCGCGCCCAAGCGCCCTTGGCCGCTGTCTCGCCGCGCTCCGCCGCCGCCTTCCTGGCCAACGCCAGCATCTTCCACTACAAGCGCCAGGACTGGCTCGAGGTGGCAGCCATGCAGGAACGGGCGTTGGCTCTGCTGGAAGGGCTGGACGAGGTGGAGCGGCACACCTCGGTGCTGCGCCATCGGCTGGCCGAGGTGCGCTGGGAGCTGCACGGGGAGTTGCTGGCGTACATCGAGGCCTCAGAGCGTCAGCACCGCGCCCAGGCAGGGGTCAGCCCCTACAACGCTGCCGTAGCGCAGCATGCGCTCGGCGTCTTCCGCGATCTCATCGGTGACCCCCGTGCCGACGAGCACTTCCAGGCGGCCGAGGCGGCGGGCGAGCACAACCGCTTCACGGCGCTGAGCGCCGCGGCCGAGCGTGCCTGCATGCAAGGGCGGACCGAGGCCTTCGCCGAGCTGGTGACCCGCTTCGGCCCCTGGCGCGACAGCTTCCCGGAGATGGACCAGCACCTGCATGAACTGTGGGCCAGGAGCCTACGGCTGAAGGGCCTGCCGCAGGAGGCGCTGGACGTGCTTGCCGGTCAGGCGGGCCTGGCGGTGGCAGGGGAGAGGGCCTTGGCCTTGCACGCGCTCGGTCGTGAGCAGGAGGCGCGGCAGGCCTTGCCCGATCCCGAGCTCAGTCCGCTGCGCCTGACGCGGCTGCAGCTGCTGGCTGCCCGCTACCGGTTGGAGCGTCGGCCGGAGGACCTGGAGAGCCTGCTGAGTGCCACGGACGTCGGGGCCAGGCTGTTGCCTGCGCTGCTGCCGTTGGCCACGTTGCCGGATGACCGGCCCGAGCTGAGCGATGCTTACCCCCTGCCCGAGGTGCTGGCGTCGCGTTGGGAGGCGGCCGTCGCTCGTCGCGACGAGCAGATCCCGCCTCTGCGCGTCGAGATGCTAGGCGTCTGGCGGGTGCGGCTGCTGGGCGAGGAGGTGGCGCTCACCGAGCGGCAGCGGGAGATGCTCAGCCTGATGGCCTTGGGCTTGGACCGTGAGGCCATCGGTGAGGCCATGTGGCCGGAGGTCGAGGCGGCCAAGGTGAGGAACAACCTGCACGTGCAGCTCACCATGATGCGGCGCGTGTTGGAGCCATGGGGGCGCCGGACCTACCTCGGCAGGGGCGGCTTGGAGAGGACGGACGTCGACCTGTGGCGCCTGCGCCAGGCGCTGTCCGACGGCGACGCGGCCGCGGTGATCAGGCTGTACCGCGAGCCGCTGGCGCCGGGCGTGGAGTCCTCTCGCATGGCCGAGGCGCGTGAAGAACTGCGTGCCCTGGTGCTGGGCAGCTACAAGCGGGCGGCGCTGATCGCCGACCCGGTGACGGCGCTCGACTTCCTCGACGCCGCCCTGCGCATCGACCCATTGGACGAGGAGGCCCTGTCGGCCTCACTGGGAAAACTCAGCGCCTTGGGCAGGACCCGCGAAGCGCAGCGGCGTTTCCAGGATTTCGCCCGCCTGCTGCAACAGGAGACGGGCATGGAGCCCTTGCCTGGGACGAGGGCCGCGCTCAACGCATGAGGGCCGCCCTCTGCAGTTGAGGGCGCACCCTCAGCGGATGAGGGCGACCAGGAGCACCGTGAACACCACGACGATGCCGATCACGTCGGACGCCGTGGCGCTCTTGTCCTGCCGCTTCATCTTCGCAGCCTCCTTCCCAAAGCCTGTATGTCGTTCTGGGACCGAAGCTCCTGGTCCCGCTGTCGACCTTCTGGTACCCAGAATCTAAGACCTCGCTCCAGGAAGGGCGCCGGATACGTCACACCTGCGGATGTGGGATGGAGCGAAGTGGGGTAGGGCGCCGCTCGTCGTGCTCAGGTCTGCGCGCCGCGCAGGGCTGGATCGAGCAGGTCACGAAGGCTGTCGCCCAACAGGTTGAAACCGAACGATGCCACCAGGATGGCCAGCCCGGAGAAGACCGAGGTCCAGGGCGAGAGCAGCAGGTAGTCGCGGCTGTCGGAGAGCATCAATCCTAGCGACGGCGTGGGTGGCTGCGTGCCAAGCCCGAGGAAGGACAGCGAGGCTTCGACCAGGATGGCGGTGGACAACGACACGGTCAGCTGCACCATCAGTGGCGCGGTGATGTTGGGCAGCACATGCCGCAGGATGATGCGCGGGGCACGGGCGCCCAAGGCCCTGGCCGAGGCCACGTAGTCCCAGGCGAGCACCGTCAGCGCCGGTCCCCTGGCCAGTCGCGCGAAGATGGGGGTGTAGACCAGGCCGATGGCCAGTGCGGTGTTCATGCTCCCCGGCCCCAGCACAGCCAGCACGGCGATGGCGAGCAGGATGATGGGGAAGGCCAGCAGGATGTCCATCAGGCGCATGATGATGCGGTCGACCCAACCGCCTGCGTAGGCCGCGGTCAGGCCGGCGACGGTGCCGACCAGGGTGGCCATGAGCACGGCGGCCAGCGCCACCGAGACGCTGGTGCGGTAGCCGTGGATGATGCGGCTGTACAGATCACGCCCGAAGTTGTCGGTGCCAAGCCAGTGGCTGGCGCTTGGCCCTTGGAAGCGCGAGCGGATCGACTGCGCCAAGGGGTCATGGGTGGCCAGCAGCGGCGCCAGCAGCGTGGCCAGCAGCACCAGCACGCAGAGCACAAGGCCGATGAAGCCGATGCGGTTGGCCAGCAGTCGCTGCAGCAAGCGGCGCATCAGGCGGCGTACTCCACCCGCGGGTCGATCAGGGCGTAGGTCAGGTCCACCAGCAGGTTGACCAGGACGAAGACGGCGGTGACCACCAGGATGACGCCCTGCACCAACGGGTAGTTGCGCTCGTTGATGGCGCCGATGACGAGGCGGCCGAGGCCGGGCATGGCGAAGACCTGCTCGATGACCACAGCACCCGACAGCAGGTAGCCCAACTGCACGCCGATGACGGTGATGGTGGGGATCATCGCGTTGCGCAGAGCATGCTTGTACAGCAGCGTGCGTCTTCCCAAGCCCTTGGACCGGCCAGTGCGGATGTAGTCGCTGCCAAGCACTTCCAGAAGGCTGGAGCGCAGGATGCGGGTCAGACCGGCGATCATCGGCAGTGCAACGGCGATGACCGGCAGCGCCATGCGCGAGAGGTTGCCCATCGGGTCTTCACTGAAGGGCACGTAGCCGATCGTTGGCCAGCGGGGCAGGTAGATGGATACGAAGTAGAGCATCAGCACGCCCACCCAGAACGAAGGCAGGGTGAGGCCGAGGATGGTGAGCACGCGCACAGCACCGTCGGCCGCCGAGCCCCGCGCCGATGCCGAGAGGATGCCGATGGGGAAGGACACCACCAGCGCCACCAACAGCGATAGGCCGGTGAGCTCCAGCGTCACAGGCAGTCTGCCCATGATCTCATCGGCAACGGGGCGGCCGGTCCAGATGCTCTGGCCGAGGTCACCGCGTAGCAGGTCCGTGAACCAGTTCCAGTACTGATGGTAGATGGGCAGGTGGAGGCCGAGCGAACGGCGCAGCACCTCCACCCGCTCGGGGGTGATGTCGGTGTTGGCGCCCAGCATGATCAACACGGCGTCGCCCGGGATCAGGCGGATCATGAGGAACACCAACACCGACACCCCGAAGAGCACGAACAGGAGATCGAGCAGGCGGCGGACGACGTAGCCCGTCACCGGGTCGTCCTAGTCGTCGCGCCGCCTGCCGTCGTCATGTCTTAGGGAAGCGCCTTCCTCAAGGAAGCGCCTTCCTCACTCACGGAAGAGTGACGTTGCGCAGGTAGCGCAGGCCGCGGGTCGGGAGCTGCTGGTAACCCTGCAGGCCGTCGACGTGCGCCGTGAAGAGGGTGGCGTTGGCGATGTGCGCGACCGGGCCGTTGCAGGCCAGCGCGTGCTGCAGCTCGGCGTAGATCGCCTGGCGGTCTGCCAGCGTCACGGCCGTCTGACCAGCGGTCAGGCCGACATCCACCGCTGGGTTGCTGTAGAGGAAGACGTTGGTGGAGCCACCGCTGCGGAAGGTGCGGTCGAGGTAGCCGTCGGGGTCGATGCTGCCGCCGTTGAGGCTGGCGAAGACGTCGAAGTCACTGTTGCGCCAACGCTGCACGAAGGCGCCCAGCTCCTCCACCGTGACGGAGGCGTTGAAGCCGGCCGCGGCCAACTGCGCCTGCGCCACCTGGGCCACGTCGACGATGACCCTCTGCGAGCCGAGCACAAGGATGTCGAAGCTGATGCCGTTGGGGTAGCCGGCTTCGGCCAGCAGCGAACGCGCGGCAGCTGGATCGGCGGCGTAGCAGGGGAAGACTTCGGTGGGCAGGGCGTAGTCGACCAGACCTGGGGAGAAGGGGCCGGCGACGGCGGCGTCACCGAAGTACACGGCCTCGACCATCTCCTCGCGGTCCAGCGCCAGGTTGAAGGCGTAGCGGACGCGCGGGTCATCGAAGGGCGGGCGGGTGGTGTTGATGCCGAGCAGGGTGTAGGACAGGTCCTGCACGCCGAGCAGGGTGATGCCGCTGGTGTTGCGCAGCGTCTGGGCCGAGGCCGGGTCGACGTCGGGCAGCAGGTGGTAGGTGCCGGTGCGCAGGCCGGCCGTGCGGGTCGAGGCTTCCGGCACGATGTTCATGCGGATCTCGGCCACGCCGGGTTCACCGGGGCGGTAGTAGTTTGGGTTGGCCGTCAGCAGGATGTAGGTGTCGGGCACGACCTCGGTCAGCATGAACGGACCGGTGCCCACCGCCACCTGCTGCAGGTTGCCGTTGGCTTCCACGACCTCACGCGGGACGATGGTCAGGCCGGCCACGTTGGAGAGGAAGGGGGCGAAGGCCTGCGCCAGACGGAACTCCACGGTGTAGTCGTCGAGCGCGGTCACCGACGCCACCTGGGTGTAGCGGCTGGCAAGGGGTGAGGCCGTTGCCACGTCGATCACGCGCTCGTAGGAGTACACGACATCGGCGCTGGTGAAGGGGCGACCGTTGTGGAAGGTCACGCCTTCGCGCAGGCTGAGGACGTAGGTCAGGCCGTCGTCGGAGACGGTGTAGCCGGTGGCCAGCGCCGGTTCCAGCTGCAGGTCGGCGTTGGTCTCGAACAGTCCGTCGTAGATCTGCCCGATGACCTGGAAGCTGGAGAAGGCGGTGACGATGTGGGGGTCGAGGCCGGCCGGTGAGCTGTCGATGGCCAGCTCCAAGCGGCCCTGCTGAGCCAGGACGAAGCCCGTGGTGAGGGCCAGGACGATCGCGAGCATCCATCTGCGCATGCGCTGCCTCCTAGTGCGGTTCGGGCGGACCCGACGACGGTAGAACGGAAGTTCGACAGGGGAAGATACCACTCATAGACCAATCATGTGGGCACATGCTAGCTTCGCGCATGTCCACCCCTACCTGGCCGGCCGACCTGCCCCCGATGACCGTCCTCTCGCTCATGTCAGGCACCTCGGTGGACGGTGTGGACGCCACCCTGGCGCGTTTCGAGCAGACGGGCGGTCGCTTGGCCTGGGAGGTGCTCGAGCGGCGCAGCGCCGACTTCGATCCCCTGCTGCGCGAACGGCTTCTGAAGTCCATCGCACCGGGCGGCGCCGACGTCGTCGAGCTCACCCAGCTCCACACGGAGGTGGGCGAGGCCTACGCCGAGCTCTGCGCTGGGGTGGTCGAGGCCCAGCCTGTCGACCTCATCGCCCTCTCCGGCCAGACCGTCTACCACATCCCCACCACCCAACCCGATCGGGGATGGCGCACGGTGTCCACCCTGCAACTGGGCGAGGCCTCGCGGGTGGTCGAGCGTTGTCGCCGGCCGGTGGTGTCGGACTTCCGCCAGGCGGACATGGCCGCTGGCGGTGGCGGCGCACCGCTGGTGTGCTTCGGCGACCTGCGGCTCTTCGGCGAGGTCGGCCGACACCGGGCGGTGCACAACCTGGGCGGCATCTCCAACCTCACCTACCTGCCGGCCAGCGGCGACGCCGACGCGGTCATGGCCTTCGACACCGGGCCGTCGAACTGCCTGATGGACGAAGCCGCCCAGCTCACCATGGGTGCAGGCTTCGACGAAGGCGGCCGGCTGGCGGCGGCCGGGCAGATCGACGAGGCGCTGCTGGCACGTTGGATGGACCACCCTTACCTGCGGCTGCCGCCGCCCAAGACCACCGGCAGGGAGGTCTTCAACCTGCGCGAGTTCCTGCCAGAGGGGGTGGGCGAGCGTCGGCCAGAGGACCTGTTGGCCACCCTCACCGCCTACAGCGCCGAGAGCATCGCCCAGGCCTACCGGCAGTGGGTGCTCCCGCATGGACTGGACGAGGTGTTGCTGGCCGGCGGCGGCGCCCTCAACCCTACCCTGGTGGCCATGCTGCGGCAGCGCCTGCCCGATGGTGTGGCGGTGCGCACCTTCGAGGAGATGGGCTGGCGCTCCAAGGACCGCGAGACCCTGGCCTTCGGGGTGATGGCCTACGCCGCCTGGCATGGCCTGCCCAACACCCTGCCCCGCGCCACAGGGGCAAGGCGAGCGGTGGTGGCCGGGCGGCTCAGCAGGCCCTGAGACGGGACGGGTGCTCGGCAGGTCGTTAGGATGGCGACCATGAGCCAAGCATCCAAGGCCGGAACCTCCGGCGGACCCGTCACAGCGTTCCTGCGCCACCACTTCCGTCACTTCAACGCCGCCGCCGTGATCGAGGCGGCCGACGACTACCGCCTGCACCTGGAGCAGGGCGGGTCGATGATGGTCACCTTGGCCGGGGCCATGAGTACGGCCGAGCTGGGGCTGTCGCTGGCCGAGATGATCCGCCAGGACAAGGTGCAGATCATCAGCTGCACCGGCGCCAACCTCGAGGAGGACGTCTTCAACCTCATCGCCCACGACTTCTACGAACGCGTCCCGCACTACCGCGATCTCACCCCCCAGGACGAGCAGGACCTGCTCGACCGGCACATGAACAGGGTCACCGACACCTGCATCCCCGAAGGCGAGGCCATGCGGCGGCTGGAGCGCGCCCTGGTCGAGGCTTGGACCGCCGCCGACCAGGCCGGCCAGCGCTTCTTCCCGCACGAGTTCCTCTACCGGCTCATCCGAGAAGGGCGGCTGGCGGAGTACTACCAGATCGACCCAAAGGACTCCTGGCTGGTGGCCGCGGCCGAGAAGGACCTGCCCATCATCGTCCCGGGTTGGGAGGACTCCACCACCGGCAACATGTACGCAGCCCACGTGCTCACCGGCGAGGTGAAGAACGTCCACACGGTGCGAACCGGCATCGAGTACATGACCTTCCTGGCCGAGTGGTACACCGAGCAGGCCTCGCGCAGCCCGGTGGGCTTCTTCCAGATCGGCGGCGGCATCGCAGGCGACTTCCCCATCTGCGTCGTGCCCATGCTGCACCAGGACCTGCAGCGGGAGAACGTGCCCATGTGGGCCTACTTCTGCCAGATCAGCGACTCCACCACCAGCTACGGCTCCTACTCGGGCGCCGTGCCGAACGAGAAGATCACCTGGGGCAAGCTGGCGGTCGAGACGCCGAAGCACGTCATCGAGTCCGACGCCACCATCGTGGCGCCGCTGATGTTCGCCTTGATCCTGGGTTGGTGATGGCCCGCCCGCTGACCGACACGGCCTAGCTCACCGGTCGGTCGAGGCGCGCCACCACCATGGTCGTGCGCCAGCCCACCACCTGCCCAGCCAGTCGGCGGCGGTAGCGCCGCTCCACCTCGGCCACCTGGGCCGGTTCCAGCCGTGCGAGCAGGGCGGTGGCGTAGGGCCCTGGCTGCCCTTCATCGCCGAACCAGCGACCCACCGCCTCGGGCGCCACCCTCTGGTCACCCTGCACCGACACCTCGCGCAAGGTGGCCAGCTGCAGGCCGCTCGTCTCGGCCACCTCGCGCCAGCGCTCGGTGGTCCAGGCCTTGGTCTCGCCTCGGTACAGGGATTCCTCTGCGTCCGCGACCGCCCGCCCCAGAGCCTCGTCATCGCTCCAGTCGATCAGCGCGGAGAGGCGCTGCGAACGACTGGCATCCGTCTCGGCCAAGACGAGACCACCCTCACCGCTGAGGTGGGTGGCGGCCGAGCGCAACCAACTTGCCGGGTCGTCCATGCCGCCCAGCACGCCGCGGCCGATGAGCCGGTCGAAACGCGGGCGCTCGGCGGCGGTCGTGGCCTCCAAGGCCGCGTCCAGGTCGAGCGGCGCGGCCTGCAACACCACGGGTCGATCGAGCTCGCTCAACTGCATGGCCTGCTGCCGCAGCACCTGGACCTGCTGAGCGTCGGCCGCCATGGCCCATACCTGCCCCTCTGGCGTGCGGCGCACCGCTTCCCAGGTGAGCAGGCCGCTGCCTGCTGCCAGGTCGAGCACCAGGTGGTGCCGCTGCAAGGCGGCGACCTCCATGACCTCCTCGCGCAGCTTGGCCAGCCGTGCGCCGGTGGAGGAGACGGTGCGCTCCAGCCAGCGCTCGCGAGCCCGGTCGACGGGGGAGGTGCTCAACACCTCAAGCGTGCTCTCCGACTCGCCTTCGAGCATGGCCGCCAGCTGCGCCTCCCGGCGCCTGGCCACCTGCAGCCGCACGGCGGCCTCCGCGCCCTGGTCGCTTGGCTGGTAGAAGACCTTGCCTTGCAGTGCCTGTGGCAGGTACTGCTGCGCCACCCAATGGTCGCGGTAGGCATGCGGGTAGGCGTAGCCGGCGCCGTGGCCGAAGCCCTCCGCGTCACGGTTGGCGTCACGCAGCTGGTTGGGCACCTCGCCCTCGCGTTCCTTGCCCACCGTGTCCAGCGCATCGAAGAAGGCCATGGTGGAGTTGGACTTGGCGGCGTTGGCCAGGTAGAGGGTGGCCTGGGCCAGGTGGTAGCGGCCCTCTGGCAGGCCGACGTAGTCGTAGGCCTGCGCGGCAGAGGCCACCACGCCGAGCGCCTGGGGATCGGCCAGGCCGATGTCCTCGCTGGCCAGGATGAGCAGCCGCCGCAGGATGAAGCGCGGGTCCTCGCCGGCATAGACCATCTTCGCCAGCCAGTACAGGGAGGCGTCCGGATCGCTGCCGCGCACGCTCTTGATGAAGGCGCTGATGGTGTCGAAGTGGGCGTCGCCTTCCTTGTCGTAGAGCACCGCCCGCTGCTGGATCGACTCCTCGGCCACCGCCTTGCTGACGCGGATGACGCCGTCATCGCCCGGTGGGGTGGTGGTGACGGCCAGCTCGAGGGCGTTGAGCAAGGAACGCGCGTCGCCGTTGGCCACGCCGACCAGATGGTCAAGCGCGTCGTCGTCCAGCGCCACCTGCAGCCGGCCGAAGCCCCGCTCCGGCTCGGCCAGCGCCTGCGCGGCCACCTTGCGCAGGTCGTCCTCGGTCAACGGCTTGAGCTGGAAGACGCGCGAGCGCGACACCAGGGCCTTGTTGACCTCGAAGTAGGGGTTCTCGGTGGTGGCGCCGATCAGCACCACCGTGCCGTTCTCCACCCAAGGCAGCAGGGCATCCTGCTGGGCCTTGTTGAAGCGGTGCACCTCGTCGACGAAGAGGATGGTGCGGCGCCCCATGCGCTGGTGCTGCTGGGCCTCCGCCACCGCCTCGCGGATGTCCTTCACCCCGCCCAGCACGGCGTTGAGGGCGGTGAAGCGGGCGCTTGTGCTGTTGGCGATGACGCGCGCCAGGGTGGTCTTGCCGGTGCCTGGCGGGCCGTAGAGCAGCACCGAGGAGAGCTGGTCGGCCTGGATGGCGCGGCGCAGCAGGCGGCCTGGGCCCAGGATGTGGTCCTGGCCGACGTACTCGTCCAGCGTGCGCGGGCGCATGCGGGCCGCCAGCGGTTGGTCGTCGGCGCGCTGGAAGAGCGTGGAGGACTCGGCCATGGACCCCCAGCCTAAGGCTTAGAACAACCCCGGCTGCTGCACCCGCCCCGGCACCCTGAAGTGCTCGCCGCTGAGCCGGGGCAGGTCGCGATCCAGGCCCGCGCGCCGACGGTGGAGCCGGAAGCTGTTCCTGATCTGCTCGGCGTAGTGACCCTCGCCGCGCATGCGCACACCGAAGCGCGACTCGTTGAGCTTGCCGCCCCTTGCCTCACGCACGTGGTTGAGCACCTTCTCCGCCCGCAGCGGCGCATGCTCCGCCAGCCAGGTGCTGAACACCTCGGCCACGGCGCCTGGCAGGCGCAGCAGGGTCCAGCCGGCCCCGACGGCGCCGTGGTCGGCGGCGGCCTGCAGGATGGCGGGCATCTCGTGGTCGTTGAGGCCGGGGATGATGGGCGCCACGTTGACGCTGGCCCGCACGCCGGCCTCGCTGAGCTGGCGGATGGCGTTCAGGCGGGCGGTGGCGGTGGAGGTGCGCGGCTCCAAGCGACGCCTCAGCTCCTCGTCGAGGGTGGTGATGGACAGCGTCACGTGCACCGCACCCCAGCGGGCCAGTTCGCTGAGGTGGTCGATGTCCCTCGCCACCAGCGCGTTCTTGGTGATGAGCCCGACGGGCTGCCGATGGGCGGCCAGCACCGCCAGGCAGGAGCGGGTGACCTCCATCTTGCGCTCGATGGGCTGGTAGGGGTCGGTGACGCCCGAGAGCACCATCACCTTGGGCTGCCAGCTCGGCTTGGCCAGTTCCTTGGCCAGCAGCTCGTCGGCGTCCTCCTTGACCAGGATGATGCGCTCGAAGTCGAGGCCGGCTGACAGACCGAGGTACTCGTGGGTGGGGCGGGCGTAGCAGTAGCTGCAGCCGTGCTCGCAGCCGCGGTAGGGGTTGAGGCTGACGCTGAAGCCCAGGTCGGGCGAGTCGTTGCGGCTGACGACCGAACGGCTGTCGTCGCGCAGGTAGCGGGTGCGGACTGGGGAGCCTTCGCCGGTCGCCAGCTCCAGATCGAGCTCGTCGCCGTCCAAGACGATCTCGTGACCAGTGAAGCGCTGCGTGGGGTCGACGTTGGCACCGCGCCCACGTTGCGGAGAATGGGGCATGCCATAGATACTACGGTATCCACGACCGGCGGTTGGTTCGCCCGCACACCGGTGACGGCGCATGCCAGACTGGCCGCCAGTCAGGCCGAGAGCCATGCAGGCTCGTCGACCCAGGAGGCCCGAACCGTGCCGGACGCTTCGCAATGGACGCTGTTCCTCGTCGCTGCCATCCTCCTACTGGTCACGCCGGGGCCGGCTGTGCTCTACGTGGTGACCCGCAGCCTCGACCAGGGAAGACGCGCCGGCCTCGTGTCGGTGGCCGGCATCGGCCTCGGCACCTTGGTGCACGTCGCGGCAGCCACCTTGGGCGTATCGGCCCTGCTTGCCTCGTCGGCCGCCGCCTTCGGCGTCGTGAAGTGGGCGGGCGCGGCCTACCTGGTCTGGCTGGGCCTTCAGCGCATGTTGAAGCGTGACAAGGAGGGCTCGGCGATCAGTCCGCAACCGCAGCATGGCGCGTGGAGGACCTTCTGGCAGGGCTTCATGGTCAACCTGCTCAACCCCAAGACGGCCTTGTTCTTCCTCGCATTCCTGCCGCAGTTCGTGAACCCCACGCAGCCGGTGGCGCCTCAGATGCTCGCCCTTGGCCTGAGCTTCACGGCCTTGGGCTTGGCCTCGGACGCGCTCTTCGCCCTCTTGGCTGGCACCGTGCGGCGGCGGGTGTTGACCGGTGGGCGGGCCGCTGGCCTGCTGAAGGCCCAGCGCTACCTGACGGGTGGGGTGTTCATCGCCTTGGGACTCACGGCCGCGCTCACGCGCAGGGCCACCTAGGGGTTCGTCCCGCTCGAGACCGCTCGACCCTGCTCAAGGTCGCGCCACCCACCAGTTCCCGCCCACGCCATCGCCGGTGACTTGACCGGGGGCCTGGTCGGCACGCCAGTAGTACAGCGGCGCACCGTCGTAGGTCAGCTGCCGACTGCCGTCCTCGCGCTGGATCCAGGCCAGTCGTCCATCGGCACCCGAGGCGGCGGGCAACAGGCCACCACCGTCGAAGCCGCCCACCAGCGGCGGCCAGTTCGTGGCGCAGGAGCCGCTGCAGTTGGAGACGCCACCCGCGTCCTCGGCGAAGGTGTAGAGGGTCATGCCGGTAGGCCCCACCAAGACCTGGCCCAGTTCGGGGTGGGTCGCGACCTGCACCGTGGGGTTCAGGTTGGCGAGCCACCAGACACCGCCCACCTCATGGCCGGTGGTGTGGCCGGGCTCGCTGTCGTTCACCCAGGTGTACAGAGGCCAGCCGTTGTACGCCAGCTGGCTGCTCCCGTCTGCCCTTGTGATGGTGCTCAAGCTGCCGGGGATGGCCAAGGACGAGGTGATGGCCGCGTCCTCCACCAACGCCGGCGGCCAGTTGGCGGCACAGGTTTCGTCGCAGTTGGACACGCCTGCCCCGTCCCTGCTGAAGACGTAGAGGGACATACCGGCGGCGTCGGTCAGGAAGTGGCCGAGCACGGCGTCGTAGCGCACTTGCACGGTGGGCGTGACGGCTTGTGCCGACACCAAGCCGAGGAGGATGCTGAGGCCGAGCAGGACAGCGAGCGACCGCGGGATCAGGCGCATGGACATGGTGGACCTCCACCCGCAGGTACGCGGGCAAGGTGCGATCGGATGCGGATCGGCCTCCGGCCTCAGGACCCAAGCGGGACACGGCCAAGCACCGTGGTGGGTCGGGCACTGCCGCCGCGCGGCTCCACCGAGATGCTCAGGTGCGTGTAGCTGGCTGCGTCAAGCCTTAGTACGGTGCCGCTGGTCAGGCCGAGCGAGACGGGGATGGCTGCAGCGCTGCCCCCTTCCATCGACTGGCCCCACACCTGGTAGCCCATGCCGCGCGGTGCCGCGCTGCGCAGGACCACCAGCACCACACCGTCCTCGGCGACCATCACGGTGCCTGGGCTGCGGCTCCCGCCGGAGGCGGGCAGGGGCCGGCTGACCACGTCGTCGCGCGTGAGCCAGGCCGCCACCAAGGCCCGCTCGGCTTCGACGGCGCTCCAGCGCGCCTGCCGCTCCAGACCGAGCCCTGTCACCAGCAGCAGGGCGGCGACGGCCAGGGCCAGGCTAGGACCCCACCAGCGCCCGGCAGCAAGGCCGCGACCAGCGGTGGACGGAGGGATCTCTTGGGCAGGCCTGCTCTCGCGCCGGGCCTGGGCCATGGCTGCGCTGGCCGCTTCCAAGGTCCGCTGCCTGGCCGTCGTCGATGGCGCCACCGGTGGCAGTGCCTGCACGGCCATGGCCAAGGCCTGACGCATGGCCGCCACCTCGCGGCGGCAATGGGCGCAGCGCGCCAGGTGCGTCTCGATGGCCAGCCGTTCGGCCGCCTCCAGCTCCTCGCCCATGGCGTAGTCCTGCAGCTTGCGGGGATGCAGCCTCATGGCTCACCCCAACGGTGCCGCAACTTGAGCAGTGCCCGGCGCAGACGGCTCTTGACCGTGCCGATCGGCAGGCCATGCACGTCCGCCAGCTCGCTGTGGCTGCGGCCGTCGAGGAAGGCGTCCTCCAGGAGGCGCCTGTCGAGCGGGGCCAGCGAGGCGAGGGCCGCCTCGGCCAGGATGCGCGTGTCCTGTTGAGGCCAGGGATCGACGGAGCCGACCGGGCCGTCCGGATCGATGTCGATCACGGTGGGGCGAGCCTGGAGGGCACGCCAACGCGACCGCGCCAGGTTGCGCGCCATGGTGTAGGCCAAGGCCCTGACGCTCCCCAAGCGGGGGTCGAAGCGCCTGGCCTCCCGGCACAGCCTCAGGAAGGTGTCTTGCACCACCTCGTCCGCATCCTCCCTGCGCCGACAGAGGCGCAAGGCCAACGCCGTCAAGGCCGGCGCCAGCGAGTCGTACAGCTCAGGGAGGGCGGACTCATCACCGTCGGCCACCCGGGCCAGAAGCAAGGATTCGGGATCCTGAGCGTCCATGCTCCCCCCTCCTTAGCTACGCCCCGGAGCGGCGATCGGATGCCATGACCAGGTCGCGCTCCCCCATCATGCTTCAGCAGGGGGCAGGGGATGGCTTCAGCGGGTCTCGACGTCCTCCAGGTGGAAGGTGGTCAGGCCGCTGGGCAGGGCCAGCACCAGGCTGCGCATGCCGTGGTTGACGCGGATGAGCTGGCCGCGAACAGTCTCGCCGCGGCGGTAGCCCTTGGGGCCGTCGCCTGCGACGAAGCCGTGGCTGTCGCGGGTCATCCTGAATTCCACCTGGTCGCCCACACGTAGGCCAGGGAAAGGATCTGAAGAGCTGAGCGTAACGGACATGGCGTGACCTCCGGCAAGGCCTGCGACTCGTTGCACGAGCTTAGGTAACGGGCATCATCACCCGCTTGTGACGGATGGCACGAGGGACAAAGGTCCCTGCCTGGCTTCGTTCTCGGCAGGCGACCGGCCTCAAGGATGCGGCAGGCTGCGTGTGGTGAGCACGGCGGTGGCGATCAACACCGCCACCAGGGCCCAAGCCTCCCAACGGAGACCGCGGGCCATCGCTCGCCGGTCCCTGTCATGGCCACTGGCTGCGCCGGTCCTCGGCATGAGTCTGAAGCGGTTCCAAGCTGCCAGAGCCAAGGTGACGAACACGAGCAACAGCTTCGTGATGAAGGCCCAGCCGTAGCTGGTGGCCACGATCAGCTCGGGTGGGTCGAGATGGCTGCGGGCAGCCAGCAGGCCGCTGGCGAAGAGGAGCAGCACGGCGGTGATCCCGGTTCGCGACATGCGGGGCAGCGCGGTCGATGGCGCGGCGCGCCACCACCACGGCCAGACCGCCAAGGCCCACAGGCCACCGCCCCAGGCACCGGCCACGTAGAGATGAAGCCCGTCCAGCACCCGCAACAGCGAGCCGCCCATGGAGGCGCCGTGGGACAAACGGGCGTAGGTGTCGACGAGAGGCAGGGCGAGCAGCAGCGCGGCCAGTGCGAAGGGGAGGGGCTGCCGCTGCCGCCAGGCCAGCAACAGCAGGGCTAGCAGCAGCAGGGCCAAGGCAGAGCGCCACAGGATCGCTTCGCCTTGGCCGGTGCCGAGCAGAAGGCCACGCATGAGCGGGAGATCGACGCGCCCGAGCACACGCCAGAGCGTCAGCGGCACGGTGGCCAGCGAGGCGGCCACCACGGCCACCGCTGCCACAGCCACCAACCAGCTCATGCGCCTGCGCCAGACCGGGTCGGCTGCCAGTCCAGGGGCCAGCCCTGCCGTCGCCCAAGCTGCGCCCACCAGCACCACGGCGCCTGTCTGCATCAGCCCTTGCAGGAGGACGCCTGCCAGATCCTGCACGGCGACCTAGCGCCCGACCTGCAACGGCAGGCTGGACTCCCATGTGTCGCCATCTGGACCCACCACGATCGCGGTCAGGAACCAGTCGCCAGCCATGGCGAGGTCGAGCGCCTCGCTGCGGTACACGCCCGCCTCGGCCTCAGGCGCAGCGACAAGCAGCGGCGCTCCCATGCCGGCATGGGTCATCTCGGCGCGCACGCTGACCTGCGCACCTTGGACGGGGCCGCCCGCGGCGCGCGGCCGCACCTCGACCACGACGGGACCGATGCTCACGGGAGCGCCGACGACCTCGATGACGACCTCCCAGCCCGTCGTCGACGAGGCACTGCGGTCGCTCGGTCGGCAGGCGGTCAACAGGATGGCCAGGCCCAAGGCGAGGAACAGGGCCACGCGGCCCCAGCGCTTCATGCCCTAGCCCCCGGCGTCCACCCAGCGGCCGTCCTGGTCGCGCCAGAAGGGACGCCAGGCCAGGACCACCGTCCTGACCGCCACGTCGGTGGCCTTGGGTCGGACGGGCAGGGTCTCGATCTCGCTTGTCTCGTCGGCCGTGGCCGCCAGCTTCAGCAGCTCACGTTCCAGCTCTGCCTCAAGCGCCTGCATCTCCTTGGTCACGGATTCGGCGGTGGCCTTGGCGCGCTCCACCTCGGCGCCCCCGCCCGAAGCGCGGTTCACCGAACGAAGGGCCGTGCCCATGCTGGTCGCCGAAGGGCTCTTGCGGCCGAGGAAGGAGCCGAGCAAGGTGGTGCCCACCGACACGGCGGCGTCGAGGCGACGCTTCTGCACCGATTGGGCGTGCCGTTCCACGGTCTGCTCCGCCTTGCGAAGCCGTTCGGCCAGCGTCCTCAGCTTCCGCTCGGTGGCCTGACGCAGCTTCTCCCGTTCGGCATCGACCTTCTCACGGCCGGCCTGGCGCAGACGCAGGCGGAAGGCGGCCTCGTCCTCGTCCGCCATCGAGATCAGCTTGAGGCCTCGGTGGCGGTACAGCAGCAAGGGCAGGTCGGTGCGGATGGCGCGCGCGAAGTCCTTCTCGGTGGCAGCCCAGGTCTTGGCGTCGACGCTGCGGACCATGGCCTCGAAGCTGGCGCCGTCTTCCGGCGCCGTGCGCAGGCTGTCGACGTCGATCTCGGCCTCCTCGCTCTGGCTCCAGTCCGCCCAGACGGCGCCCTGACCGGGTTCCAACCAGCGCGCCACCCGCCTCGACTCGTTCAAGCCGTAGCTGACCTGGTGGTAGTGCACGTCGGCCACGCCGAGCACCATGGGGTGGTAGGTCACGGGACCGCGAGCCATGCCGCCGACGGGCAGGAAGCGCTCAGGCACCGAAGGGGGCAGGGCGGGGCGCGCCTCTACGGCTGCGGTCAAGGCACCGCTGAGGGCTGTGGCAGCCGGCCCCGCCGCCGGACCGGATGCTTCTGCCTTGGCCTCCGGGAGCCGGCGGAGCTGCTCCCTCGACATGGGCCCGGCCAGGTAGGACATGACCCAGCGGGTGCTGAACAGCGTCGGTGCGCTGTCGTGCACGTTGTGCATGAAGAAGGTCCTGGCACCGAGGCCGCTCAGGGTGGTGTTGAGCGCGTTGCGGTCGAGCGCTTGGGCGCCGTCGGCCGCCAAGAGGCCGGAGAGGAGGCGGTTCTTGTCCTGCTCGGTCTGCAGGCGCCCGATGAACCAGGTGCCGGCGTTGGAAAGACCCTTGTAGTCGAGATCGACGGGGTTCTGGGTGGACAGCACCACACCGAGGCCGTAGGCGCGCGCCTGCTTCATCAGGGTCAGCAGGGGTGCCTTGCTGGCCGGGTTGGCCACCGGGGGCATGAAGCCGAACAGCTCGTCGATGTAGAGCAGGGCCCGCAGGCTGCTGCTGCCGCTCTGGCTGCGCATCCAGGCGATGACCTCGTTCAGCAGCAGGGCAACCACCGTCTGCCGCTCGGCGTCGGAGAGATGGGCGATCGACACCACCGATACCCTCGGTTTGCCGGTGGGGTCGTAGAGCAGCTGGCCGACGTCCATGGAGTCGCCCTGCAGCCAGGTGGCGAAGCTGGGCGAGGCGAGCACCGCGTTCAGGGCCGCTGCCAGTCGGTTGCGTTCGGCAGCCGGGAAGAAGGCGTTGACCTCCAGCACCCCCACCTGGGCGAAGGGAGGCGTCTGCAAGCCAAGGACCATGTCGGCGAGCTGTGCGTCACGTCCTGCACGCCAATGATGCTCCAGCAGCCTGGCCAGAAGCACGTGGTCACGGTCGGTCGGATCACCGTTGCGACCGACCAGGCTGAGCAGGCCGCTGACGGTGCCGCTCAGGCGTTCGGCCAACAGCTCGCTGTCATCGAGCAGATCGTCGTCCGGCCTGGCCAGGGAGCGGAGGATGGACAGGGGCCGGCCGGCGGTGGAGCCTGGGGTGTAGACGCGCACCTCGGCGGCCTCGCGCAGCCTGGCGATGCGCTGGCCGTCCTGCCCGGCATCGGCGAGGCCCTTGCGCCAGCGTTGCGCCTGGTCGGCGGCGAAGGCCTGCAGGTCCATGCCTGCGCGCGCGGCGGCGGCCGGGTCCACCCAGGGCTCGAAGTCGGCCGGCTCGAGATCGGGGAAGGTGAGCGCCAGGTTGGCCAGGTCACCCTTGGGGTCGATGGCCAGCACCGGCACGCCGTCGATGGCGGCCTCTTCGATGAGCGCCACACCCAGGCCGGTCTTGCCTGAGCCGGTCATGCCCACGATGACCGCGTGGGTGGTGAGGTCCTTGGCGTCGTAGAGCAGCAGGCGATCGCTGGGGCTGGCATCGGCTTCCAGCTCCCGGCCGAGGTAGAAGGTGCCGAGTTTCTCGAAGTCCATGATGGCTGCAGTCTAGCCCCGATGCTGCGTTAGGCTGGCAACCACGTGAAGACCTTCTACCTGCTCGACGGCCATGCCCAGGTGTTCCGGGCCTACTACGCCCCCTTCCGTCCGCTGACCAGCCCATCGGGGGAGAGTGTGAAGGCGGTGCACGTCTTCACCCAACTGCTGCTCAACATCCTGAACAAGGAGAAGCCCGACTACCTGGCCATCACCTTCGACGTCAGCGACGAGACCACCAGACGGCGAGCCGAGTACCCCGAGTACAAGGCGCAGCGTGAGGCGGCACCGGACGACCTGCACAGCCAGTTCGACCGCATCGTCGAGATCATCCAGGCCATGGGCATCCCCACCTTCGTGCTCCCTGGCTTCGAGGCCGACGACGTCATCGCCACCATCGCCGAGCGCTTGCGGGAGCAGCAGGCCGACGTCGAGCTGCGCATCGTCAGCAAGGACAAGGACCTGCACCAGATCCTCAGCGACAAGGTGGTGCTGTGGGATCCCACCGACGGCAGCCGCATCGACCCCGAGCGCCTGTGGGAGATCAAGGGCTATCGCCCAGAGCAGTCGGTGGAGATCCAGACCCTGGTCGGCGACCCGGTCGACAACGTGCCAGGCATCAAGGGCGTGGGGGTCAAGACAGCAGCCAAGCTGATCGAGCGCTACGGCACGGCCGAGAACGTCATCGCCCACGCTGCCGAGCAGACGCCGAAGCTGCGCGACAACCTGCTGGCCGGCGCCGAGCTGCTGCCGCTCACCCGCATGCTGGTCACCTTGCACCGCGACCTGCCCCTGTCCTTCGACCTCAGCGATTGCGCCACGCCCAAGGTCAGCCGTCAACGCCTGCGGCCGCTGTTCGAGACGCTGGGCTTCCGCTCGCTGCTCGAGCTGGTGCCCGATGACGCGCCGCCGCAGGCTGCCAAAGGTGGTGCCCGCGGCCTCTTCGACATGGAGGCGGCAGGCTCGGATGGCGAGGCCTCAGAGGCGGTCGTCACGGCGGGCCATGGCAACGTGCTGCCCACCAGTGACCACAAGGTCGACGACCCTGAGGCCTTGGCGGGCTTCGTGGAGCTGCTCGGCCAGCAGCCCGTGCTGGCCTTCGACACCGAGACCACCGGCCTCAGCGTGGTGGACGACGACGTCATCGGCTACGCCTTCTCCTGGGAGGTGGGCGAAGGCTGGTACCTGCCTGTGCGCAGCCACAGCGCGCCGGTGCTGGATCCCACCGAGGTGCGCGAGGCCTTGCGTCCTGCCTTGGAGGACGAGTCGGTCCTCAAGGTGGGCCACAACCTCAAGTTCGACCTCAGCGTGCTGGAACGGGCTGGCATCACCGTGCGAGGCCCCATGTTCGACACCATGATCGCGGCCGCCCTGCTCAACCCGGAGCGCCGCACCAACAACATGGACGATCTGGCCCGCGACCTGCTCGGCCACACCACCGTGCCCATCAGCGAGCTCATCGGCAAGGGCAAGCAGCAGCGCAGCATGCTCGACGTGCCGATGGAGCAGCTCGCCCCCTACGCCGCCGAGGACGCCGACATCACATGGCGGCTCTACGAGCGGCTCAAAGGCGAGTTGGAGGCGGTGGGGCAGGAGGACTTGCAACGCCTGTTCTTCGACGTGGAGATGCCGCTCGTCCGGGTGCTGGCCAGCATGGAGCGCGCCGGGGTCAAGCTGGACGTCCAGCGCCTGAGGGACTACCGCGGCGAGCTGCATGGTCGCATCGAGGCGCTGCGCAAGCAGGTCATCGAGGCTGCGGGGGTGGACTTCAACGTCGACAGCCCCAAGCAGTTGGGCGAGGTCATGTTCGGGCAGCTCGGCTTCCGCATCGTCAGGAAGACCAAGACCGGCGCCAGCACCGACGCCGAGGTGATGGAGACCTTGGCGGCCGAAACCCAACACCCGCTGCCCGAGCTGGTGCTGGAGTACCGCGAGTTGACCAAGCTGCTCGGCACCTACGTCGACCCGCTGCCCGACTACGTCTCGCCCACCACCGGGCGCCTGCACGCCTCCTTCCACCAGACGGGCGCCGCCACCGGCCGGCTCTCCTCCTCGGACCCCAACATCCAGAACATCCCCATCCGCTCGGACGCCGGTCGCGAGATCCGCCGCGCCTTCGTGGCCCAGGATGACGACCACTGGCTGCTGACCGCCGACTACTCGCAGGTGGAGCTGAGGATGCTGGCGCACTTCAGCGAGGACGAGGCGCTGATGCACGCCTTCAAGGAAGGACAGGACATCCACAGCTTCGTGGCTGCGCAGATCTACGGCGTGCCCATCGAGCAGGTGGATGGGCAGCAGAGGCGGGTGGCCAAGACGGTCAACTTCGGCATCGTCTACGGGCAGACGGCCTACGGCCTGGCGCGCACCCTGCGCATCCCGCCTGCCGAGGCGCAGGAGTTCATCACCCGCTACAAGGCCACTTACCTCGGCCTCGACCGCTTCCTGCAGCGCTGCATCGAGGAGGCCACCGAGCACGGCTCGGTGCGCACCATCCTTGGTCGGCGCCGGCCGATCCCGCAGGTGCGTTCCCGCAACTTCAACGAACGCGCCCTTGGCGAGCGGCTGGCCATCAACACCGTCATCCAGGGTTCGGCCGCCGACCTCATCAAGCTGGCCATGGTGCGGTTGCACGAGCGCCTTGGTCGTGAGGGCCATGGCGGTCGGCTGCTCATCCAGGTGCACGACGAGCTGGTGCTGGAGACGCCAAAGGCCACCGCCGAGGCGGTCATGGCGGCGACGGTGGAGGAGATGCAGAACGCCTTGCCGCTGCGCGTGCCGCTGAAGGTGGATGCGGCCTTGGGGCCGAACTGGCTGGAGGGCAAGGGCTGAACGCTGCTGGTTCGGCGCGCAAGGCACGACTGTAGCCATGCTACACGCGCTAAGCTAGCGAAATGGCCAAGGTCCCCTCCTCCGCCCCCGTTCGCGACCGTCTGCTGCTGGCCGGGGCGCGGTTGTTGGAAGAGGCCGGCGACGGCGACGTGTCCACCCGTGCGATCTGTGAGTTGGCCGGCGTGCAGGCGCCCACCCTCTACCATCACTTCGGCAGCAAGCAAGGCCTGCTGGACGCCGTCGTGAGCCACGGCTTCCGTCATTTCCTGGCGAGCCGGTCGTCGGAGCCGGGGACGTCGGTGGACCCCGTCGACGCGATCCGCGTGGCTTGGGACGTGCACGTGCAGTTCGGCGTGGAGCACCCCAGGTTCTACGGCTACATCTACGCGGCCGTGGGGAGGGAGGCGCCGTGCCGGGTGGTCTCCGAGGTCGAGGCGATGATCTTGGACACCCTCGAACCCGCGGCTTCGCACGGGCGACTGTTGATCCCGCCGATCGATGCCGCGAGGCAGATCCTGGCCGCCAGCAGTGGGGTCGTGTTGACGCTCATCGCCAACCCCGATGCGCGGGCCGATGGGAACCTCTCCCGACGCACGCGTGAGGCGATCCTGGCCGCCATCGTGCTGCCAGATGCGGAGGATGGAAGGGCCCTGACGCCGACCTTGGTCAGCGCCGCGGTCGCCCTTGACGCTGTGCTGGGCACGGAGGACTCGCTGTTGGGGGCGGCTGAGACGGCGCTGCTGCGTAGCTGGCTGCAGAGACTCGCGCGAGCCCAACCGAATGTATAGCAACGATATACGTTGTGATTGATTGACGCTATACTCGTGGCGTGCCAAGCGAGGACCCACGCATGCACCATCTGACAGGGTCGTCGATCTTGGAGCACCGCACCCATCCTCCGAGGAGATCCCCATGAGCCACGACTTCGGTCCATATCGCCCCGACCTGCTGCCGGACGCCATCCTGCGCTACTTCGATGCCCACTACCGCAGCCACGACATCGACATGGCTGCCGCAGCCTTCGCTGAGGACGCTGTGGTGGTCGACTAGGGTGCCACCCACAGGGGTCGGGCGGAGATCCGCACATGGCTGGACCGGTCGGCGTCCGAGTACAGCTATACGGCGGAGATGGTGGCCCAGGTCGCCCGCGCAGAGGGCGATTGGGTCGTCCTCAACCACATCGAGGGCAACTTCCCTGGCGGTCAGGCGGACCTCCGGCTCGAGTTCCTGATCAGGGAAGACCAGATCGCCTCCCTCACCATCGCGCCCTGAGCGATCGGCTCATGTGAGATGGGACGCCGGTGCGATGTGGTCCAATCGCGCCATGCGCTCGTTCCAACCGAGTGGGGGCCTTGGGTTCATGCGCTTCCACGATCTCCCCGGCAGTGGTACGCCCCTTGTGTTCCTCCATGGTCTCGGCTGCGCCTCCTCTTGTGACTACCCGCGCATCGCGGCCGATCCGGCGCTCTCCGGGCGGCGCATGGTGCTGGTCGACCTGCTCGGTGCCGGGTTCAGCGATCGTCCGGCCGACTTCGGGTACACGGTCAGCGACCACGCCCGCACCGTGGCGGCGTTGGTGGCCCACATGGGCGGTCCGTCGATGGACCTCTTCGGCCACAGCATGGGCGGCACCATCGCCATCGAGGCGGCGCAGCTGCTCGGGAACCGGGTGCGGCGCCTCGTCCTAGGGGAGCCGAACCTGGACCCCGGTGGAGGCGCCTTCAGTCGACGGATCGCGGCGATGAGCGAGACCACCTACGTCGAACAGGGCCACGACGGCCTGGTGCGGGCCGAACGGGCGACTGGCAACGACGTCTGGGCGGCGTCGTTGGCGCTCAGTGCGCCGGTGGCCGTGCACCGTGGCGCGGTCTCGTTGGTCGTCGGCGGTAGGCCGACCTGGCGGGAGCGGTTGCTGGGGCTTCAGGTGCCGCGGACGGTGCTGGTCGGGGCTGCGTCGTTGCCGAGTGCCAGCACGGAGCGGCTGCCACAGCAGGGCGTCGACGTGCTTGTGGTGCCGGCGGCGGGTCACTCGATGGCGTGGGAGAACCCTGCAGGGGTGGCGGAGGCCTTGGGTCAGGCCACGGCTTGACCCTGTGATGACGCGTGATTACAATGGATCCATGGCCAAGGGGATCTTGACGCGCAGCGGCAACTCCTACGTGATCCGCGTACCCAAGAGCTACGTGACGGAGCATGGCTTGCGCCTTGGCGACAAGATCGAGCTGCCCCACCCCCACGCAGGCCAGGAGCGTGCGCTCCAGAGGCTGCTTGACTATGCACGCCAGCGTGGCGACCTCGGCATCGCGGATCCCGCCGAGTGGCAGCGCCAACAGCGTGCGGCCAGCGATCCCTGGGATGAAGTAGCACGTGATCCTGCTGGATAGCAACGTCGTCATCTACCTGTTCAGGCCTGCCACGCGAGAGCTGGTCGGCGAGCGCCTGCGCGGCCAGGCGATGGCGACCTGCAACGTGGTGAGAGCCGAGGTGCTCGGCTACCCTGCGCTGGCCGAGGCCGATGAGCAGGAGTTGCGGGACTTCCTCGACGCGTTGCCGAACCTGGTGTTCGACGAGGCCGTGACGGAGACCGTCATCGCCATCCGTAGGAACCACAGGATCCCCCTACCCGACGCGATCATCGCCGGCACCGCCATGGTGCACGACGCGGTGCTCTGGACGCACAACAGCAGCGACTTCCAGGGGATCTCAGGGCTGCGGCTGTTCGATCCGCTGCAGTAGCTGCAGGTCGTGATCACCACAACTGGGTCTGCCCTGGCCTTGGGTGGCCACGACGCCCGTCGGATGCTCTCGGCTGGGTTCAGTCGGCTGGCAGGCCGACGAGGTCCGCGCTGCGCCGCCAGAGCGCCTCCACGAGGCCGTCGTCATGGACCTGCGGGTTCGTCTGCCGCTCGGTGGCGAGCTTGGTCTGCGTGTAGAACCGTCCCGGCTGCCAGGCGCTGCCGGCGGCGCCCTCCACGAAGAACGCCAGGTTCGAACCGCCCCGCTCGGGCGAGATCAGGAGCAGCCGCGACAAAGGGGTGCGGTAGGCAAGGCGGACGAAGCTGGTGGTGTCGGAGGCGAAGTTCGTGCGGACGTTGCCCGGGTCGAACGCGACGGACTGGATGCCCTGGCCGGCGTAGCCGGCATGCAGACCGCGGGTGAAGAGGATGTTGGCGAGCTTGGCGTCGCAGTAGGCCTTGTTCGCGCTGTATGACCTCTCGTGACCGAGGTCGTCGACGTCGATCTTGCCCAGGATCCTCGCCCCGGAGCTGGACGTGTTCACCACGACGCCGTCGCCGCGGTGCAGTGCGTTGGACAGCAGGTTCGTCAGCAGGAACGGAGCCAAGTGGTTGACCTGCAAGGTCTTCTCGTGGCCGTCCACGGTGACGGTGCGTTGGCTGAAGATCCCACCGGCGTTGTTCGCGAGCACGTCGAGACGGTCGACCGAGCTGCGGATCTCGGCGGCCAGCCTACGGACGTCGTCGAGTCTGGTGAAGTCCGCGATGAAGGGCTCCGCGTTGACCTCCTTGGCCACTCGGGTGGTCTTCTCCGGCGAGCGGCCGACGAGGAGCAGTCGGTGTCCCTTCGAGGCGAGCTGGCGGGCGGCTGCTGCGCCGATGCCGTCCGAGGCGCCGGTGACGAGGATGGTCTTCTGGGCCATGACAACACTCCAAGGTTCGGGGGATGTACGCTGAGCACGTGATGACATCATAGGCCCCATGTGGCACTGAGTGTCAAGTATGGCGCGATATGTAGAATCGATCCATGGGCGCACATGAGGTAGGGCTCCGCGAACGCACACGTAGGGCAGTGCGGGAGGAACTCATGAGGATCGCGATGGACCTGTTCCTGACGCAGGGCTTCGAGGACACCACCGTGGAGCAGATCGCCACCGCAGCCGGGATGTCCCGCCGCAGCTACTTCCGTTACTTCTCGAGCAAGGACGAGGTGTTCGCGGAAGGACTAGTCTCGATCGGGCAGCGCTTCGCCGCGCTGCTCGCCGATCGACCGGCGACGGACGCTCCATGGGTAGCGCTTCGCCGCTCTTTCGACCCGCTGTTGGCGGAGATCGAAGGCGACGATCGGGCGATGCGGATGAGCCGGATGATGCTCGAGAGCCCTACGTTGCAAGGCAGCCACCTGCGCAAGCAAGTCAGTTGGCAGTCGGCGATAGCCTCGGCTCTCGAATCACGCCTGGGTGGCGGCGGTGAGGACAGCAGGCTCCGAGCGAACGCCCTCGCCGGCGCGGCCCTGTCGTGCCTGAACACCGCGCAGTCGCAGTGGGTCCTCCCAGGGAACGATGTTTCTCTCGGCGTCCTGCTCGATATTGCCATGAACGCAGTTCACCCACTATCAGACACGACTTCCTGACCGGCGACAGCAGCCCCTACGGCGCCAGCCGCCGCTCCGCCACCACCTTGGCCACCCGCCGATCACCCAGCGCCGTGACCGTGAGCCGCCACGTCCCCACCTCCACCACGTCCCCCACCTCGGCCAGACGGCCGAGCGCGGTGGTCACCAGCCCGCCGACGGTGCGGTAGCCGGCCCGTGCCTGGTAGGGGAGTTCCTCCAGGCCTAGCACCTCACACAACTTGGCCACGGCGACAGAGCCGTCCAGCGTCCAGCGGTCCTCAGCCTCCTGCACCACTTCCTGGGCGGAGGCCTCCAGCGAGGGCCCGAGGAGGTCGTCCGCCAGGTCCTGGAAGGTGACGAGGCCAGCCACCCCGCCATACTCGTCCACCACAAGGGAGGCAGATGCACCCGTCTCACGGAAGGTCTCCAGCAGGTTCAGCAGCGAGGCGCTCTCCGGCACGAAACCGGCCGGTCGTGTCAGGGCGGCCAAGTCCAGTGGCTGGCCGCTCAGCACCGCCTGCAGCAGGTCGCGGGCATGCACAAGGCCAAGGAACTCCTCCGCGTCTGCGCCGGTGACCACCAGGCGCGAGTAGGGGGTGGAGCTCAACAGATCGAGCAGCTCGGCCGGGTCGGTGTCCACCGGCAGGCTGGCGACCTCCCTGCGCGGGGTCATGACGTCCGCCACGCGCCGGTCGGCCAGCGCCATGGTGTTCTCCACCAGCAGGCGCTCGCTCTCCTCGAAGACGCCGAGGTCGGTGCCCTCCTGCAACAGCGCTTGCAGATCGGCGTCGCTGACGGCCGGATCTTCAGGCGCGCGGAAGCGCAGAACACGCAGCAGCCCCTCGGTGGAGGCAGCCAGCAGCCGCACCAGCGGATGGCTGAAGCGGGCCAGCAGGCGCATGGGCCTGGCGGCGAAGGCGGCCACGGCTTCCGGGCGCCCAAGGGCCAGGCGTTTGGGCGCCAGTTCACCCACCACCAGCGATACGTAGGTGATCAGGACCACCACCAAGGCGAAGGCGATCGCGTACGTGGTGGTCGAATCGCCCAGGAAGGGCAGCCGGGAGAGCAGGCTACTCAGAGGTCCCGCGAAGACGGCGCCGCCGAAGGCCCCGGAGAGCACCCCCACCA
>CAYXJZ010000020.1:0-45494 GCA_964465355.1 uncultured bacterium
GCGAAGAGCAGGATGCCGGCCACGATGTAGGTCCATGTCTGCAGCGAGTAGGTCTCCTCCAAGGGATCACCGTACTGCCGTACGAAGACGACGAGCGCCGTGCCGAGCAGCACGCCGGTGATCGACCCGGTGCCGCCCGCGCTGATGGCGACGAGGAAGAAGAAGGTGAGCTGGAAGAGGAAGAAGTCGAGGCGCACCCCGCCCAACCAACTGATCCACAGGCCACCCGCGATGCCGGCGAAGAAGGCCGAGACGGCGAAGCCGAGGACCTTGTGATAGGCCAGGTTGACACCCATGGCCTCGGCCGCCACCTCGTCCTCGCGGATGGCCTGCATGGCTCTACCGTAGGAGGAGTACTTCAGCTTGCTGATGACGAAGATGGTGAAGGCGAGGAAGCCGAAGGTCCACCACACGCTCTTTCCGAACTCGCCCTCCACGCCGGGGAAGCCGAGCGCGCCGTTGGTGAAGGGCGCGAAGATGCGCGTGGAGGCCGACAGACGGATGATCTCGCCGAAGCCGAAGGTGACGATGGCCAGGTAGTCGCCGCGCAGCCGCAGGCTGGGGATGCCGACGATGAGACCGGCCAAGGCCGCCACCAGGCCACCGATGAAGATGGCGACGAGGAAGCGGACCCAGAAGGTCTCCGGCGTGGTCAGGGCGTCGAGGCCGAGCAAGCGCAGCAGGTTGGTGATGCTGAGTGCCAACGTCTCCTCTGTCATGGCGCTGCGGCCGGAGGTGACGATGTTCTGCCGCGCCGCCTCGGAGAGGGTGAGCAGGCCTGTGGTGTAGCCGCCGATGAGCATGAAGCCGTGGTGGCCGAGCGAGAGGATGCCAAGGGTGCCGTTGACCAGGTTGAGGCTGACGGTGGCGATACCCCAGATGGCGAACATGGTCAGGCTCTGTGTGAGCTTGGCACTGCCGACGGACTGAAGGCCGTAGAGCGCAAGCAGACCGAGGCCGAGGGCGACGAGGGTGAGCGCCAGGTTGCGGGCCCTGCGCCTTGGGTCGATGGCGTCGAGCGGGGTGGGGGGAGCGTGGCGGGCCATCAGACCTTCTCCGAGAGGTCCTCGCCCACGATGCCGCTCGGCCTGATGAGCAGCACCAGGATCAGCAGGATGAAGGCGAAGGTGTCCTTGAACTCGGTGACACCGGCGAAGCTGCCTGTTCGTGGGAACAGGGCGGTGAGGAAGGACTCGGAGAAGCCGATGACCATGGCGCCGATGACGGCGCCAGGCAGACTACCGATGCCGCCGATGACGGCGGCAGCAAAGGCCTTGATACCTGGCAGGATGCCGATCACGGCGGGTTGGTTGAGGCTGCCGAAGTTCAGGCCCCACATGGCCCCACCGGCTGCGGCCAGCATGGATCCGAGGAAGAAGGTGGTGGCGATGACCTTGTTGACCGACACGCCCATCATCTGGGCCGTCTCGGCGTCCTGGGCCGCCGCGCGCATCGCCCTGCCGAGCCTTGTGCGCTGCACGAAGCTATGCAGCACCAGCACGAGCAGCGCGGTGATCAGTGGGATGGCGAAGAGCAGACCGTTGGTCTGCACCACCTGCTCACCGACGGGAAGGCTGATGGGATCGAGGAGGGGGGTGGGTGGTCGGAACGGCGTCTGCCGGTTGGTGAAGGCCAGCAGGCCAAGGTTCTGCAACAGGAAAGATACGGCGATGGCGGTGATGAGCAGAGAGTTGCGTGGCGCCGTGCGCAGCGGCACGTAGGCCACCCGTTCGATGGTGATGCCGAGCACCCCGGTGGCCAGCATGCTGCCGAGCAGCGCCGCCCAGAAGGGCCAGGTGCCAGCCGTGAGCAGGAAGGCCAAGACCACGAAGGCCAGCACACCACTGCCGATGACCACGGGGTCGCGTGCCGAAGGACGGAAGAAGCCCGCCACGCGGGTGACGCCGAAGCCGAGGATGGCGGCCACGATGAGCGCGGCCGGCCAGGCGTATGGCGTCAGGGTGAACAGGAAAAAGGTGGTGAAGGCCCCCACCATGAAGACCTCGCCGTGGGCGAAGTTGATCAGGCGGATGATGCCGTACACCATCGTGTAGCCCAAGGCGATGAGGGCATAGAGGCTGCCGACCTTGACGGAGTCGATCAGCGCACGGGCGAAGAAGGCGCCGTTGAACCGCGGTTCGAGGCTGCTCAGGTAGACCATGCGCAGGATGATCAGGAGAAGCAGGACCGCCAGGATGATGAGCGGCAACCAGCGTCTGGCTCGCGGGACTGATCCAAGACTGGTCACGGACAAACGGATCTCCTTCTTGCGCTTGGCAGGTGACTGGGCGGATCGCCTCCGCTCACCCTGCTCGGACCCGGCGTCGGGCAACGAGTGGGGGCGGGACTCGCATCCCGCCCCCAGGCATGTCTGCTATGGCGCTTAGCCGCCTAGCCTAGGGCTCAGTCGGCCGCGGTGCTGATCCCGAAGAGGGCGCTGGAGTTCCAGTCGGAACCGTCGCTGCCTGGCACGTTGTAGCTGAAGAAGGCGATGGTGCGGTCGGCAGGGGTGCCGTCGGTGCCGGCGTAGGTGATCTCGCCGGAGACGCCGGGGTAAGCCACCAGCCCTTGGAGGGCGGCGAGCACTGCGTCACCGTCGGTGCTGCCGGCCACGCGGATGGCCTCGAGCACCACGTTCAGGCTGTCGGCGCCGGCCAAGGTGAAGCCGTTGAGGTCGGAAGCGCCTGGGAACACCACGCGGAAGGCGGTGTCGAACTCGGCGGCACGCTGGGCGGCCGCGCCGGAGAGCACCTCGGCGCCACCGAAGCCGGTGAAGATGAAGCCGTCGAAGGCCGCACCGCCGCCGACCGGGCACTGCGAGTCGTCGGAGGCGTCAGCACCGAGGATCTGCTGGTTGAAGCCGGCAGCGCGCAGGGCCGGGAGCAGGGTGGCGCCTTCGGCGCAGAAGCCGGAGAAGTAGATGACGTCGGGATCGGTGCCGATCACGTCGTTGATCTGGGCGGAGAAGTCGACGGTGTTGGCGACGTAGTCGACCACCACGGTGCTGCCACCCAAGGCCTGGAATTCGGCGTCGAAGAAGTTCGCCAGACCGAAGCTGTAGTCGTCGTCCTGCTGGCGGAAGATGATGGCGCTGCTGGCACCCAGGTCGTTGACGGCGTAGCGAGCGGCCACGCGACCCTGGAAGTCGTCGGTGTAGGCCATGCGGAAGATGTGGTCGCCGATCTGGGTGGTGGCCGGGTTGGTGGACGCGGTGCTGACCATGATGATGCCGGCTTCCTGCAGCACGTTCGCAGCAGGGATGGCGTGGGTGGTCGAGATGGGGCCGACGACCGCCAACACACCCTCGTCAACGAAACGGTTGGCGCAGGCCACCGAGCCTTCTGGGGTGGTGGCGTTGTCACAGACGGACAGCTCGACGTTAGTGGCGCCGGAGAGCTGAAGCGCGGCCTCCACCCCTTGCAAGGACGTGGTGCCGATGGTGGCGAAGCGCCCCGACAACTCGAGGTTGACGCCGATGCGGACGGTCTGGGCCGCTGCGACCGTGAACAGGAGAGCGACGAGCAACACGATGAGCTTCTTCATGATCCTCCTCGGACGAATTTGCTGAAGATGTGTAGCGAAGTCTCAGGAACTGCGCGGGTGTGGGCATCGTAATCAGTGACCCCACGCACCGTCAAGGCGCGCATGGCGATCCGGGCCGTCACCTTGCGTTCACCTTCGCGTAGGTCAGGAGGGCGGGAAGCCTCTCAGGGCGCCTTCCCGGCACGCCGGCCGCAGCGCCTCTGTGGTTCAGAGGTCGTAGTACAGCTCGAACTCCGTCGGCGTCGGACGCAGACGAGCCGTGTCCACTTCCTCGCGCTTGATCTCGATGTAGCTCGCCAACAGATCCGGCGTGAAGACGCCGCCGGCCAGCAGGAACTCGTGGTCCCGCTCCAAGGCGTCGAGTGCGTCCTCGAGGCTGTGCGGCAGCTGCTTGATGCGCCTGGCCTCGCGCGCAGACAGGGCATAGAGGTTCTTGTCCGTCGGCCGTGGCGGTTCCATGCCCTTGTTGATGCCGTCCAGGCCGGCCAGCAGCATGGCCGAGAAGGCCAGGTACGGGTTGGCCGTGGGATCGGGCGCGCGGTACTCGATGCGCTTGGCCTTGGGCGAGTTGGAATACATGGGCACGCGGATGACGGCGGAGCGGTTGCGAGCCGAGATGATCAGGTTCACCGGCGCCTCGTAGCCGGGCACCAGCCGGCGATAGCTGTTGACGGAGGGGTTGGTGAGGGCAGCTAGGGCGGGACCGTGCGCCAGCAGACCGGCCACGTACTGCATGGCCAGGCCGGACAGGCCGGCGTAGCCCTTCTCGTCGAAGAACAGCGGCTTGCCGCTCTTCCACAAGGACTGGTGGGTGTGCATGCCTGAGCCGTTGTCGCCGAAGATGGGCTTGGGCATGAAGGTCACCGTCTTGCCGACGGCGGCAGCGGTGTTGCGCACCGCGTACTTGTACTTGATGATCTTGTCTGCTGCGCGGGTGAGGGTGTCGAACTTCATGTCGATCTCGCCCTGGCCGGCGGTGGCCACCTCGTGGTGGTGCACCTCGATCTCGACGCCCACCTTCTCCAGGTCGAGCACCATCTGCGAGCGCAGGTCCTGGTACTTGTCCGATGGCGCAGCCGGGAAGTAGCCGCCCTTGGCCTTGACCCAATAGCCGTCACCGATCTGGTTGCCGTCGGTGTGGGCGTCCTCGGCCAGGATCTTGAAGCCGTAGTCATATGGGTGCGTGTTGATGACCACGCCGTCGAAGATGAAGAACTCTGCCTCCGGCCCCATGAACGCCGTGTCGGCCACGCCGGTGCTCTTGAGGTAGTCCTCTGCGCGCTTGGCCACGCCGCGTGGGTCCTTGCCGTAGAGCTGGCCCGAGATCGGGTCCTTGACGTCGGCGATGATCACCAGGGTCTTGTGGGCGGTGAACGGATCGACGAAGGCCGTGGTGGGGTCGGGCAGCAGGAGCATGTCGGAGGCCTCGATGGCCTGGAAGCCCTGGATGGAGGATCCGTCGAAGCCGAGGCCTTCGGTGAAAGCGTCGGCATCGAAGGCCTTGGCTGGGACGCTGAAGTGCTGCCAACGACCTGGTAGGTCGACGAAACGGACGTCGACGAACTCGACGCCCTCGCTGCTGAGGAACTTCATGAAGTCGGCCGGCTTCTTGAACATGGTGGGCCCTCCCGGAGGCACAACCTGCATAAGCTACCAGCGGCCTGCATGTCTGTCAACGAGAATCTTGCTTAGTGTTCCGGGAATGATGCACAGTCTGCCACAATCAACTGAACGGTATGCATCGATGGGTGCACCCTGCCGTCCGGCGTATGTCGACCTCTGGGGTCGTTCTGCGTGCACGTATGTACCGGAATCTGTGCCGAGCCGGTCGTTTGACACCCGGATTCGCATCGGTCATGATGCGCAGAGCGAACCGCGTGCACGGTCGCGCGCACGCGACGCCGTGCGCGACCCGGTCACCAGGCGCATCCAGCCGCTGCCCGGTGTCACCGGGCCGGCGCCGCCCAGCGGGGCGGACATGCCGCCGAACGAGGCGGACGTGCCGCCCAAGAGGACGGACCCGGAGGAACGCATGCCCCTTTCCCGTGCCGACGTCAAGGCCAGACTCGCGGAGGAGAACGTCCGTTTCCTCCGCCTCCAGTTCACCGACATCAACGGTGCCAACAAGAACCTGGAGGTGCCCACCTCCCAGTTCGACAAGGCCTTGGACGGCGAGATGATGTTCGACGGATCGTCGGTGCAGGGCTTCGCCCGCATCGAGGAGTCGGACATGCTGCTGCACCCCGACTTCGACACCTTCCTGATCTTCCCTTCCATCATCGAGGGCGACGAGCGCGGCAAGGTGGCGCGGCTCATCTGCGACGTCGCCTTGCCGGACGGCTCGCCCTTCACCGGCGACCCCCGTTACGTGCTCAAGCGTCAGGTCGAGCGGCTCAAGGCGCTGGGTTACGACGACATGTACGCCGGTCCGGAGCCGGAGTTCTTCCTCTTCCACCGCACCGCTGACGGCGCGCCGACCACAAGGACCAACGACGCCGCCGGCTACTTCGACCTGGCGCCGGTGGACCTGGGCGAGGAAGCCCGCCGTGACATGGTCAACGCCCTCGTCGACATGGGCTTCGAGATCGAGGCCGCCCACCACGAGGTGGCGCCAGGGCAGCACGAGATCGACTTCAAGTACGGCACCGCCGTCTCCACCGCCGACAACATCTGCACCTTCCGCCTCGTGGTCAAGCGCATCGCGCTCAAGCACGGTCTGCACGCCACCTTCATGCCCAAGCCGGTGGCCGGCATCAACGGATCAGGGATGCACGTGCACCTGTCGGTGTTCAAGGGCGGCGAGAACGTCTTCTTCGACCCCAAGGCCGAGCACCAGCTCTCCCACACCGCCAAGAACTGGATCGCAGGGCTGCTGGAGCACGCCGGCGGCATGGTGGCCGTCACCAACCCCACCGTGAACAGCTACAAGCGGCTCACGCCCGGTTACGAGGCCCCCACCAACATCGCCTGGTCGGCAGGCAACCGCAGCGCCATGATCCGCATCCCGGCACGGCGTGGCGTCGGCACCCGCAGCGAGCTGCGCATGCCCGATCCGTCTTGCAACCCCTACCTGGCCCTCGCGGTCATGCTGGCATCCGGCCTCGACGGCATCGAACGCAACCTGATCCCGCCACCGGCCATCCAGCGCAACATCTACGAGATGAGCGTGCGCGACCGCCGCAAGCACAAGATCCGCGAGCTGCCGTACACCCTGCGCGAGGCCCTGGTCAACCTGCGCAAGGACCGCGTCATCCGCAACGCCCTCGGCGAGCACGTCTACACCCACTTCCTGGCCGCCAAGACCGCCGAGTTCGACGCCTACCGCGTCGCCGTCCATGGCTGGGAGCTCGACACCTACCTGGCGGAGTACTGAGACAAGGAGCCGAGCCGCGGTGAGCTGGGCGCGGCGTGCCGACGACGCCGAGCGACGTGTGCTCGGCGTCGACCCCGGCCTCGCCAACCTGGGCTTCGGCGCGGTGGTCGAGCGCGGCAAGGAAGCGCGTCTGCTCCACGCCGAGCTGTTGCGCACCAGCGCCCGCGAGCCAGATGGCCTGCGGCTGCTGCGCATCCATGAGGCCGCCTTGCGCATCATCGACCTGGTGCGCCCCCAGGTCATGGCGCTGGAAGGACAGTACTTCCACCGCCAGCGCGAGGCGGCCTTCAAGGTCGGTCAGGCCGTCGGTGTGCTGCTGCTGGCCGCCGAGTCGCGTGGCCTCGAGGTGCACGCCTACGGGCCCCTGCAGGTGAAGCAGGCGCTGGTGGGCAGTGGCAGGGCCGACAAGACGCAGGTGGCGTACATGGTCAGGGCGATGCTCGGCGCAGGCGTCGGCTCGCCTACGCGCAGAGGCGAGGCTGGCAGCAGCGCCGACTGGGGTCTAGGTCACCACGTCAGCGACGCCTTGGCCTTGGCCCTCACACACCTCGCTCACCGGCGCCTGGCCGAGGTCGCCAAGCGCTGAAAGCGGCGCCTCGCTAAGGACGGCCCCTGAGGCGGGGGCCATGGCGCCGCCGTCGGCGCCGGCTGGCCCGCCACGACCTGCCGACACGCCCGCTGCGCAGGCCTCGCCCTGCCGCTGCGTCATCCGTCCTGACCTCATCGCCTGGCCCACCCTGATGGCGGCGCGCCAGCGAACCGTCGTGATCGAAGAGCGGCCGTAGGCCGACGAGCACCAAGCGCCCGTAAGCGCCCAGATCGAAGCGCCAACCCTCCCGGTGAAGCTGCGGGGCATGGAACAGCGCCGACCCGCCTGTCAACAGCTCCGTCCCCTCCAGGTACCAGCCTTCCCCATCCGGCAGCCGCAAGGCCTCGGTCAGGTCCTCGCTGTGGTGCTCGCCGCTGTGCGGGTCACGGTAGGGCGCCGAGCGGCGCAGCGTCCCTCTTGCCGGTCGCGCAGCATGGTTGACCAGCACCAGCGAGGCGCCATCTGGGCCATGGTTGGTGTAGGCGTAGACGTCCTCATCGGTCCGACCGCCACCATCCGTGGCGTCGAAGAGCCTGAAGGCCTCGGCCCCGGCGAAGCTGGCTCGCCTGCGCAGCAGCGGCGCCACCTCGGCCTGGTGGCGGGCCAGCGATGCCGGGTCAGGCGTCTCGTCCAGCCGGGCACGGCGGAACTCCATGCCGTACTTCTCGCGCAGGGCCTCGAACTGGCCGTGGCCGAACATGGGCAGCCCTGGCAGCGTGGCCATCAACGTGGCCACCGCGAAGTAGCGGTCGCCGTCGCCGAACTGCTCTGCTGCGCTCTCCTCGTCAGGGTTGCTCATGAAGTTGACGTAGCGCTGGAGCAGGCGCGGGTCGAAGGCCATGGCCTCGCGCAGCAGGGCCCGGTAGCCGGCGTTGTCGGCATCACGCAGCATGTGCATGAAGGCGCTGTTGTAGACGCGGTGCATGCCCAACTGGCGTACGAAGAAGCCCTCCATCATCCAGAAGGCCTCGGCCAACAGCAGGGTGTCAGGCGCCTCGGCGGCGATGCGCTCCACCACCTGCCGCCAGAACTCATCAGGCATGGCGCGCTCGAAGGCCTCGTCGTCCATCCCGCCGTAGACGCCACGCGACGGCACGCCGCCGCCTTCGCCGGGCGGCGGGTACCACAGCCGCCGCACGTGGCGCTTGGCCAAGGTCATGGCCGCGTCGAAGCGGATGATGGGCGAGCGCCGCGCCACTTCGACGATGGTCCTCAGCACCGCCTCGCGTACCTCGGCGTTCAAGTAGTCGAGCTGGGCGGTGTCGTTCCATGGCATGGCGGTGCCGTCGTTGCCGTGATAGAGGTAGCGGACCCTGCCGCTGGCACGGTCCCTCAGCTCGAAGACCACCGCCGCGTCGCTGCCGTCGTAGTAGTGGTCCTCGATGCGCAGCTCCACCCGCGGGTCGCTGGAGAGGTCCGGCCCTTCGAAGCGGTAGCTCGGGTAGGGCGGATGATCGAGCTGCACGAAGCGCTCGGGGTGCTCCACCACCCAGCGGCCGTCCAGGCCGACGTGGTTGGGCACCATGTCGGTGGCCAGGCGCAGGCCAACGCGGCCGGCGCGCTCCTTGAGGTCGGCGTATGCCGCCTCCCCGCCGAGCTCCTCTGCGATGGCGTAGTCGTGCAGGGCGTAGGCCGATGCCTCGGCGTCAGGCTGACCGCGCAGGCGCTTGATGCGGCGCGAGGCCTCGCTGCGCTGCCACAGGCCGATCAGCCACAGCGCGTTGAAGCCGCGGTCGGCCAGCGACTGCAACTCCTCGTCTGGCACCTGATCCAGGCGCTGCACCGGCCGGCCGTTGGCGCGTGCCAGCTGGTCAAGCCACACGAAGGCGTTCTTGGCCACCATGACCACCGATGGCATCCAGTCGCTGTCGCGGCTGAAACGGGCCTCTGCGTCGGCGTCGCCCAGCAGGCCGGCGGGATCGGGGCGCGGCGGCGGTCCCGCCAGCGCGGCGGCGCGTCGTTCGGTGTCCACCAAGGCAGCCTTGGTGCGCAGGAAGCCGTCGAGCAGGGCAGCGAAGTCATCACCCAGGAAGCCGCCCCAACGTTGCCGAACGAAGCGGAGCTGGGCAGAGAGGTCGTGTGGATGGGCCAGCTGCGGCCCGAGCAGCAGCTCGAAGAGCGAGACGGCGGGCTCCGCGGACAACGGCGCGTCCTGCGACCGGGGGGCCGCGGGCGCGGCAGCCAGGTGGGCGCCTGGCAGGCCTGGCGCGGTGCGGAAGTGGTCGCGCAGGGCGTCGATGAAGGCCTCCAGCGGCGCCTCGGTGCGCAGGGGCCCGAGGTCGACCAAGGGGAGCGCAGCCTCCAAGGCGGGGTTGCGGTCGGCCAGGTAGCAGGTCCACAGCTCTTCGGTCGCCACCTCGCTGCCGCTGACCCCGTCCTCCTGCCAAGCCAGCAGGTCCGCAGGCTGCTGGCCCGCGTCAGCCCAGGGAGGCGGGTAGCGGCGCAAGAAACCTTCCAGCAACGCCTCCATCCCCTGCCCCATGCGCTCGCGTGCCAGAATGCCGACGCTTCTCAACGCGTCCCGATCGACCAGCTCGAGGTAGCGGGCGATGAGCAGGTGGTAGACCTCGTCGAGGACGGCTCCGGCGTAGAGGTCGGCGGCGCTGAGCGTGGGCCGGCCCGGGTCGGGGTCGGCTGCTACGCGTCTCGCGACCTCGAGGCTGCGTTCCGGGTCGGCCAGGAGCACGTTGCCGCGCAGGCTGACCCATGGTGTTGCGATGCCGTAGCGCGACCGCGCAGCCGCCGTCACATGGAAGGCGCGCTGCAGCCCGCGGACCGGCCATGGCGTCTTCAGCAGGGGGGCCATGGCAGGGTCTTGGGTAGGTGCTGGGTCCTTGGTCGAGGCAGGGTCCGGTGCCATGGCAGGGTCCGGATGCGTCCAGCACGCCGGTGAGCGACTCTAGCACGGTGTCGTTCACACGCCGCCGTTGGGCTGGCGATGGGCTGCGCCCATCGCACCCCTGCTAGGCCGGTCCTCACGCCCGACGGTTAGGATGCTGGCACCGAGGAGGACCGTGTGGGCCTAGCCCCGATCCCCAGACCACATCCGCATCGCTCGCGGCACAGCCTCCCGCACGTGGGGCGCTGGGTCGTGTTGGTGCTGATCACCATCCTGAGCGCCTGCGCCACCGAACTCGCCGCTCCAGCCGAGCCCCTGCGCCTGCTCCAGCCGCGCTGGCCCGTCGCCTACGTGGGGGAGCCTTTCGACGAGGCCCTGCGGCCAAGCGGCGGCTTGCGACCCTACCGTTTCGAGGTCGTCGAAGGCGCGCTGCCGCCCGGCCTGCGACTGGAGGACGGTCGGCTGCGCGGCACGCCGACCGAGATCGGTTCCTACGGCTTCACCATCGAGGTGCAGGACGGCAACCTGTCGCAAGGCCTGCTGGCGCACGGCCTGGAGGTGCGCGCGCTCCCTCTGCCGGTCCTGCGCGTCGAGACACCGGCCACCGAGGTGAGGTCCAACCTGCCGCTGGTCCTTCAGCTGGAGGACGCCCGCGCATGGCGCGGGGCGCGCGTGGCCATCCGCTGGGACCCCGAGACCTTCCGCCTCAGCGAAGGGCCGGTGGCCACCGACACACGCCTCGTGCTGTTCAGCGAGGACTCGCCTGGCGAGCTGCTCATCGAGATCGCCGCCTTGGGGCAGGCGAGAAGCGGCGACCTCAGGCTGGCGCGTTTCACGCTCGAGCCCATCGATGGACCGCAGCGCGCCTCGATCTCGCTGGTGGGCGAGAGCCGCTACGCCGGTGGCACCCACCTCAGCGAGCGCAGGGAGGGGGCGGCGCGATGATGGCCTCGGCCTCCATCCTGCGCAGTGGGCTGCTGGCGACGCTGGCGCTCCTCCTGGTCGGCGTCGCCATGGGCGCCGGCTTCCTGCGGCTCGATCTCGACGCCAGGCTGGGCGCGGCCAACGACATGGTGCTCGGCACGGTCATGGCCGTTGACGTGGAGCAGCGCCAGGGCGAGCCGTGGACCGTGGTGAGCCTGCAGGTGGAGCGCATCTGGATGCAGGACGGCCAGCCGTGGTCGACCCAGGATGGCGAAGGCTTCGGCGACACCGGCATCATCCAGGCCTGGTTCTGGGGCGGCCACGCGCCGGGCCTGCCCAGCCTGCTGGTGGCAGGCATGCCCGGCTTCGAGGCGGGTGAGCGCGTCATCTGGATGCTGCATGCACAGGAGTCTGCCCAGGCAGCGGCCACCGTTGGCGTCGGCCAAGGCGTGTGGCGCGAGCGGGACGGCGGCTGGCTGGGCGACGACGGCAGGACCCTAGGACTGGATGGCGACGGTCGCCTGGCGCTGGATGGCGCGGCGACCGACGAGGCCAGTCTCTTCGCGGCGATCGAGGCCGCCGTCGAGCGGCTGAGGGGCGAACCATGAGGCGAGGCGGGCCACCTGGGCTGATCACCATCCTGGCCATCTGGCTGACGGTGCTGACTTGGCCGGCTTCGGCGCAGGCCCTCGAGCTGTGGGTGGATGCCAGCGGCGGGTCCTTGGCCTTGGAGGAGGTCGCCTCGGCTGCCTTGGAGGACTGGCGCGCGGCTGGTGCCGACCCTGACGCCGTCGACACCACGGTTCGGCTAGCCTACGGTGATGCGGCGCGCTTCGGCGACGACGTCCTGAGCTGGCTGTTGCTGCGGCCCGAAGGCCTGGTGGGCGTTGGTTCGGCTGGCGACCCGGCCGCACCCGGGCCCGGCTACGAGATCCAGCTGCATCCAGGTCTCGAGCCAACGCGCGCAGCCTTGATCCCCGCCTTCGGCGTCATCCTCGGTGGGACCTTTGGCCAAGGCGCGCTGGATCCCTATGTCGACCCTGAACAGCCAAGGCTTCCCACGCCCGTCGAGGCCCAGGCATTGAGGGACCAGCGTTCGGCGGTGCCAGGCGATCTCAACCGGGATGGTGTGGTGGACTTCGAGGACCTGCTGCTGCTGGCGGCCGAGTACGGGCAGCGCGGGCTGAACCTGCCAAGCGACCTCGACCGCGACGGGGTGGTGGGTGATGGTGACCTCGACCTGCTGCGGGCCGCCTACACCTTCACGGGTCCCGCCAGCCCTGCCGCCGCCCCGGACGAGCAAGACGATCAAGCGAACGAACTGCCGCAACTGCCCCCGGGTGAGCCGGTAGAGCCGGACGATCCGCCCGAGGGTGACGACCCTGACAGTGAAGAGCCTGGGGACGGAACGCCGGAAGACGACGAGGACGATGCCGAGGAGGAAGACGGTTCGGCCGACGACGGCTAGGGTTCAGGCGTGAAAGCGATCAGGCGCCGGTGCGACGAGATTTGAGGCTGCGCTCCTGCAGGTAGAGCAGGGCGACGTCGGCCCCACCTCTGGCGCAGACGAGCACGCCGCCTGGCACGGCTTCGACGGCGGTGTCGTCGAAGGAGCCCACCACTTGGCCGGGCAACATGACCACCAGCTGGTCGCTGGCGTCCTTGCCCCTCGCCCGGTAGCGGCGAAGGGTGAGCTTGAGGGAGCCGAGATCGGCGGTGATCGGCTCCTCACCAACGGAGTAGGCAGCGCCCTCGGCGCGGTCCTCGCGCTCCAACAGGCCGGCCAGGTCGTCGGCCTCGGCTGTCAGAGCCGTGAGCAGCCGCTGCACCAGGCCCTGGGCCACGTTCTCCTCCAAGGTGACGCCGACCGCCCTTGCTGCGCCGAGCACCAGCCCTTCCACGGCCGCGCGGCGGTTGGGCGCACGTTCGGTGACCTCGGTGGCGCGCGCAAGAGCCCGCGAGACGGCCTCCTCGGCCGACCCGACGCTGAGGCCGCCCATGGCGGTGAGCACCTCGGTCAAGGCGCCATCACGCTCATGGGTCAGGACGTGGGCGAGCAACAGCGCCTCGGCAAGGCGCGCCGCCAGCGAGCGTGCGCCGTCGCGCCAGCGCACGTGCAGGTAATCGGCGTCGCGGTCGACGCGGATCTCGCCCCTACCGGCCCGGACCAGCATCTTGGTCTCGAGCGGGTGGGCCTGGTCGTCGACGAAGAGCGTCCTGCTGTCACCGGAACCCATGACGGCGATGGCGTGGCCGCCAAGCGTGAACCGCACGGGACCCACCAGGCGCATCGTCAAGGCGACGGCGCCGGAGGGCACCTTCTCCCAGCGCAGGGCGGGCGTGTGGGCGAAGAGCACGCCACCAGCCAGCCGTGGGGAGGGCGCCTCCCCCCCGACCCGGGCGGGGAGCTGTCGCTCCAAGCGGGAGAACAGCGCCGTCACGGCCTCCAAGTTGCGGGTGGCGTCGCGTTGGAAGGTCTGGCGTTGCTGGCGCTCGAAGGCGAGTGCGTCGGTGAGCCTGGCCTCCAGATCGCGTCTGAGCACGGTGCGCTGCGCTTCGGGCAGGCGCTCCTTGCCGATCTCCTGGATGGCGGTGCGCAGCTCATGGGTGGTCGGGCCCCTGCGTGGCAGGCTGGACAGCCTGCCGGCGTAAGGATCCTCGGCCACCACCATCATCGCCTGCCTCACGAAGGGCAGGGCCTGTGCCTCGGGTACGCCGAAGCCGGGGAAGGGGCTGGCAGGCGTGCCGAGGTTGAGGATGAGATCGACCAGCTCACGGCCCACCTCAGCGAGGCTGTCGAGGTCGGAGAGGGAGATCAGCGAGTCCTCGCGCTCGGGGACGGCTTCGGTCACCTTGAAGCCGCGGAGCTGGTGATCGCCGCCCTGGGTCGCCTCTGCGTAGCGCTGCAGGTTGCGCAAGGTGGCGTAGACCAACCTTGGTGTGAGCCGGTCCCGCTCTGCCCGCCAGGCAGCCGCCATGCGGGCGACGACCTCGTCCAACTGCTCCCGCCAGATGCGTTCGGCCAACCGCTGCAGGGTCCGCTGTTCGTCACGCACTTCGCGCGAAGGCTCGACACCGCCGAGGGTGTCGGTGCTGAGCAAGGACTCTCCCTCACCCCTTGGCGTCTCCAAGCCCACCTGCTCGAGCGTGAGGGAGGCGAGGTCACCCTGACGACCCTGATCCCGGTTGGGCAGGTCGGAGATGGCGCGCAGGCGACGGCTGAGATCGGCGTAGCGCGGGCGCTCTTCTTCGTTCAGGGTGGTCTCACTCCGCTCGATGGCACGGTGCAGTTCCCAGAGCCCGGCGATGCCGCCCTTCACGGGCCGGCGGGCCATCAAGGCCTCCAGCTTGTACTCCAGCAACTCAAGGGCCACCTGTTCGAGCGTCAACATGCTGGGTCAGTGTACCCGGCGCGTCACCTCTGGCGCAGTGCATAAGTCTCTTGCAGAGCCACGGAAAGGTGCCCGTCTGGGACAGGGCCGATGACGCCTACGCCCTTGACGCAGAGGCCAGGCTCCGACATGATGCCGACGTGCCCCATATCATCGCCGAACCTTGCATCGGGACCAAAGACCAGGCCTGTGTCGACGTCTGCCCGGTGGAATGCATCTACGAAGCCGACGACCAGTTCTACATCCACCCCGAGGAGTGCATCGACTGCGGCGCTTGCGTCCCTGCCTGCCCCGTGTCGGCCATCTTCCCCGAGGAGGACGTGCCGGTGGAGTGGGCTTCGTACATCCAGAAGAACTACGACCTGTCGGGCGTCTGATCCCGACAGACACTGTCGGGCGTCTGATCCCGACAGGCCCTGTCCGGGGTCTAGGCGCCCGATAGCTGCAGCAGCACCTCAGCCAGCACCGCGACGGCCCGGTCGAACTCGGCCAGGGCCAGCCGTTCGTCCGGCCGGTGGTCGAGGCTGGCGTCGCCTGGCCCGTAGGCCAGGGTATCGACCGGCCAATCCGATGCCACGACGTTCCAATCCGATGTCCCGGTCTTGACCTGGCTGCCCGGCCTGCCGCCGACCGACCTCACGGCCACCCTGAAGCAGCGCGCCAAGCGCCCATCGCGATGGCCACGCACGGCCGACTCGCCTCCGCTGAACACCCAGCTCAGGGGAAGGCGCTCGGCCAGCCCACCTAGCAGCACATCCAGGGACGCCATCAAGTCAGCAGGCGACGTGGCGGGCGGAAGGCGGAAGGCCAGCTTGGCGACGGCCTGATCGTCGGCTCCCAGTGGGCCAGCCTCGACCGAGATCAGCTTGAGTTGCAGGCGATCGAAGACGCCGCTGCCGATGGCTTCCTTGGCGCCGACCCAGTCTCGAAGCGCGAGGTAGGCCTCGATCAAGGCCTCCGCCGCGCTGGCGTCGTCCCTTGCGCTGTGGGCACCCGCTTGCCGCAGGCGCAGCCCGAGGTCCAGTCTGCCCTTGTAGCCCATGGTGATGCGGTCCCAGCCGCTTGGCTCACCGATGATCAACAGGTCGGGGCGGGCGTAGGCCTGCACGGCATGCCTGGCGCCCCGACTGCTCGGCGCCTCCTCCTCCACCGCGCCGATGAAGCGCAGGCTCAGCGCCTGCCGCACCGTCGTCGGCGCACGCGCCAGCGCCACCGCCAAGGCCACCGCACTACCCTTGGCGTCCACCGTGCCGCGCCCGTGCAACACCCCGTCCCGCTCGAGCACGGGGAGCTGGCTTGGCACGGTGTCGATGTGGCCGAGCATGGTGAGCACCAACGGACCGTCGCCCGCCTGCGCCACGACGTTGCCCACCTCGTCGACGAAGGCGCTGTCGACATAGGGCGCCAAGGCGGCGCTCAGCAAGGCGGCCACGGCCGCCTCCTCGCCACTGGGGCTGGGCAACTCGACCACGGCGCGCAGCAGGCTGCGGGCGCCGTCGTCGGTGTCCAAGGCAAACGGCATGGCGGCGCCGCTGACGGCCATCCTCAGGCGGCGAGCACGCGGCCGAAGATGTCGACGGCCTCGTCGATCTGCTCCTCGGTCACCACCAGCGGCGGCACGAAGCGGATGACGGTGGCGCCGGCGTTGATGGTCAGCAGACCATGACGCTTCAGCTCAGCGATGATGGGCGCAACCTTCTCCTTCAGCTCGACGCCGAGCAGCAGGCCGAGGCCGCGCACCTCGCGGACGCGGTCGGAGCCGAGGGCGGCGATGCCTTCGCGGAAGCGGAGGCCCATGCGTTCGGCGTTGCCGATCAGGTCGCGCTCAGCGATCTCCTGCAGCACGGCGAGGCCGGCAGCGCAGGCCAGCGGGTTGCCGCCGAAGGTGCTGCCGTGGCCACCGGCAGGCATGGCCTTGGCCACCGCGTCGGTCATGACCAGCGCGCCGATGGGCACCCCGCCGGCCAGCCCCTTGGCCAGGGTGAGCAGGTCAGGCACCACCCCGGCGTGCTCGGAGGCCAGGAAGCGGCCGCTGCGCGCCACGCCGGTCTGGATCTCGTCGAAGGCCAGCAGCGCGCCATGGCGGTCGGCCAGCTCGCGCGCCTTGCGCAGGTAGTCGGCACTGGCCACATGCACGCCGCCCTCGCCCTGCACCGGTTCCAGCCACACCATGGCCGTCTCCGGCCCGACGGCCGCCTCCAGCTCGCTGATGTCGCCGTAACTGACGAAGTCCACCGGCACAGGCAGAGGCTCGAAGGGCCCGCGGTACTTGGGCTCCCAGGTCAGTGAGAGCGCGCCAAGGGTGCGCCCGGCGAAGCCGCGCTTGGCCGCCACCACCCGCCTGCGACCGGTGGCCACCATGGCCCACTTGATCGCCGCCTCCACCGCCTCCGAGCCGGAGTTGGCCAGGAATGTCCTCTCCAACGGCGCAGGCATGTGGCGGAAGAGCTCGTCGAGGAAGGCCACCCGCACGTCGCTGCCAAGGGCCTGGCCGGCCACGATCAGGCGCTTGGCTTGATCCGCGATGGCGGTGGCCAGGCGCTGGTTGCCGTGCCCTACGCTGGCCACCGCGATGCCCGCAAGGGCGTCCAGGTAGCGGTTGCCGTCCGCGTCCCATAGGTAGGCGCCTTCACCGCGGACGAAGACAAGGTCAGGGCTGAAGAGGCCGGAACGGTGGGCCTCGTCCCTCGCCAGCAAGGCTTGGTTGACCGAAGGTGCGGGGAAGGGGTTGGAAGCGATGGTCATCGGGGTTCCTCCAGCTGGGCTTGGTCGATGACTGTACCGCGGCCGGCCAGCGCCGATCTCAGCGGCTGGGGGATGCGGGCGTCACCGAGGACCACCCTGCCGACGCCGCCGGCCACGGCCTCGGCGGCGCCAAGCAGCTTCTTCTTCATCCGCCCTTGGGCCATGGGCATGTAGGCGTCCACCTCGGCGGCCGGCAGGTGCCGCACCAGGCTGCCTTCGTCGGGGAAGTCACGCAGCAGCCCGGGGACGTTGGAGAGCAGCAACAGCGCATCGGCAGAGAGCGCGGTGGCCACGGCGGCGGCTGCCCTGTCGCCGTCCACGTTGATCGCCACCCCTTCGTAGGAGGCCCCGGGCGGGGTGAGCACCGGCAGGTAGCCGCCATCCAGCAGCAGCCGCAGCAGGTGGACGTTGACGCGCTCCACGGTGCCTGTGTGGTCGCCTCTGAGCAGCACCGTCTTGCCGTCCTCCACGCTGCGCACGGTCTGCTTGTGCTTGCCCTCGAAGAGGCGGCCGTCCAGCCCGCTGAGGCCGACAGCGGGCAGGCCACGGGTCTGCAGCCGCTCGACGATGCCCTTGTTGACCTTGCCGGCGTAGACCATCTCGAAGACCTCGAGGGTGGCGCGGTCGGTGTAGCGGCTCTGGTAGCCGCTTGGGCTGGTGACGAAGCGCGGTGGGTGGCCGAGGGCCGTGGCCACCCGGTTGGTCTCTGCGCTGCCGCCGTGCACCAGCACCAGGTCCCTTCGTCCCTCGGCCCACAGGGAGGCCAGGTCGTCGGCCACAGCGTCCAGGTCGATGCCTTCGGCGCCACCCACCTTGACGACGATCATGGTGTCGGCCCCGGTCCTGCCCACATCATGGGTGCAGGCCGGGGAAGCCGAGGCCGAGGTCCTCCGGCCAGCCCAGCGCCAGGTTGAGGGCCTGCATGGCGTGGCCGGCCGTGCCCTTGACCAGGTTGTCGATGGCGGCCATCATGACCAGCCTCCCGCTGTCCCGGTCGAGGGCGAAGCCGATGTCGCACCAGTTGCTGCCGTCCATGATCTTGGGGTCGGGGACCCTGTGGATGCCCTTGCGCGCGTTCACGATGCGCACGAAGCGTTCTTCGGCGTACTGCCGGTTCAGCGCCTCCTGCACGTCGCCTTCGCTGCTGCCGTCGTGCAGCCAGGTGTGGGCGGTGAGTGCGATGCCGCGCACGCGCTCGACGGCGGTGGCCGTGAGGTGCGGACGCAGGCCGGGGAAGGCCTGCAGCAGCTCGGCCGTGTGGCGGTGGCCGACCGGCTGGTAGGTGCGCACCGCGCCGCTGCGTTCGGGGTGATGACCGGCCGAGGTCGGCTTGTTCCCTGCTGCCGAGGAGCCGATCTTGGCCTCGACGATGACCTCTCCCCTGGCCAGCAAGCCGCCACGCACCAGCGGCAGCAGTGCCAGGATGGCGGCGGTGGCGATGCAGCCGCAGGCAGCCAGACGGGCGGCGCCGGGAAGACGCGGACCGGCGGGGTCGGCACGGTCCAACTCAGGGTTGGCGTAGACGAAGCTGGACAGCAGCTCAGGACGAGGATGGGGCTCGCCATACCAGCGTTGGTACAGGTCCGCGTCACGCAGGCGGAAGTCGGCCGAGAGGTCGATCAGCGTGCCGGCCTTGGCCAGCAACTCGTCGACCTGCCCGGCCAGCATGCCGTGCGGCAGGGCCGAGACCACCACGTCGGCCGACTGCATCTTGGCCAGCGGGCTGAAGCGCAGACGGGTCAGCGAGCGCAGGTTGGGGTGGACCAGGGGGACAGGCACGCCGGCATGGCTCTCGCTGCTGACCTGGACCACCTCGAGCCGTGGATGCGCCAAGGCCAGCCGTAGGAACTCGCCGCCCGCATAGCCGCTGCCACCGACGATGGCGACGCTGAGCCTCTCCTCCATGGCCCGATCAGCCTACCGCTCGCGCGGCGGCGATGGCATGGTCGGCCACCAGACCGGGGATGTCGATCCCGGTGGTGTCGATGGAGTTGCGGAACTCCATGGTGTGGTTGACCTCGATGACCTGCAGGCCGTCAGGGCTCTCCAGCAGGTCGATGGCCAGCACGCCGCCGCCCACGGCCGCGGCCGCCCGAAGGCTGATGTCGGTGATGGCCTCGTCCACCTGGCAGGCACTGGCGGTGGCGCCACGGGCGGTGTTGGTGATCCAGTGGTCGCTGCTGCGGTAGATGGCGGCCACCACCTCGTCGCCGATGACGAAGACCCTCAGGTCACGACCCGGCTTCTGCACGAAGGCCTGCAGGTAGAAGACCTTGTGGCCCGGCCCGCCGAGCACCTCCTTGTGCTCCAGCACAGCGCTGACGGCGTCGGGGTCGCTCAGCTTGGCCACCATGCGCCCCCATGAGCCGACCACCGGCTTGAGCACGACCGGGTAGCCAAGCTCCTCGCAGGCGGCAAGTGCCTCGTCCCGGTCGAAGGCCACCATGGTGCGCGGGGTGGGCACCCCGGCCGCGGCCAGGAGGGCACTGGTGGCCAGCTTGTCGCCGCAGGCCTCGATGACGGCTGGGGGGTTGATCACCCTGGCGCCCATGGACTCGTAGAGGCGGGCCAGCGCAAGGCCGCGGGTCTGCGAAAGGCAGCGCTCGAGGACCACGGTGGGCGGGTCCTGCTTGGCCGAGAGGTCGAAGCGGAGCTGGGGGGCGTAGATCTGCTCCACCTCCACACCGCGGCGTCCGAAGGCATCGAAGAGCAGGCGCTCCTCGGGCCGCAGCCGGTCATAGACCACCGCGATGCGGGCAGCGGAGCGAGGGTTGGTGTCGGCGGCGGCCCGCAGGTCGGCTGTGGCGCCTGGCGCGCCGACGCTCACTCGCCCCAGTCCTCGTCCTCCTCAGGCGCCAGCTCGAAGCGCAGCGGATCGAGACCGGTCACCTCCAGCTCCGCGCCGTCGTCGGTGACCAGCAGCTCGCCGAGCTGCAGGGAGCCTGGATCGACGTCGATCCGGCCGTATGGGGTGCTGATGGTGGTGCTGGTTGCTTGCATGGTGGTCATGTCGCTCCTTGGCTCGCCTCTCCGACCAGTGGTTCGATGCCGGGGAGGCTGGGCTTTCGTTTCGTAACCTTGAGGTTGGGGCGCTTAGGCACCGGCAGGCATCCTAGTGCCTGTGTACGGCGCTGTCAAGTTCGACAGAATCACGTCCAGGAAGCGCCTAAAACATGCACAAGGCGACCAGGGCCGATCACGAACGGAGACGATGCCCGCCTGGGGTTGGGCCGGGTAGTCGATGCGATAACGGAGGTTCTGCTTATGATTCGTAAGTGGGCCGTGAGGCGATCCGCGGCGGGAAGGCGCCGCTTCTCAGCGCCCCACCAGGGCGACAGCCACCGGCGGCTCCTGGGTGACGTCGAGCTGGAAAGCGGCAGCCAACAGGTCGTCGAAGAAGTCGCCCACCATCATGACCGTCAAGCCGAGCACCTCGGCCGCCAAGGCCAAGGTCTGCGCAGCTGCACCAGCCTCGAAGGCCAGGTGGCGGACGGCGCGGGCGCGGGCAGCAGGCATGCGGGCGACCACCCCGGTGAACACAACGGCCACCGCCGCCGCGTCCAAGGCGCCGGCGTCCACCCCGCCGCCCGCCTTGAAGAGGGCGGCCTCGAGCGTGGGGCGCGGGTCGTGGCCGTCGAGCTGCTCCAGCGCGTGTTCCTTGGGGTTGTAGTGGTAGGCGCCTAGCGAAAGGCCTTCCACCGAGCTCACGGCCACGTAGGCCTCGAGGGCCGCGCGTGGCGTCACCCGGACGTGGGTGGCGTCGCCGTCCTGGCGACGTCCTGCGCCGCTCCACAGCAGCTGCGACAGCTCGCGGCGGCTGAGCCGCCCTCCCTCTGCTTGACCGCCGGTGCTGCGGGACAGCAGTTCGTAGACGCTGGTCCCGCCGCGCAGGCTGGGCGCCGGCAGGGCGACGACCTCATGGGGATTGGCATAGACCTTGAAGGCCGGCGCAGGGGCGCGTCTGGAGGTGACCGTCTCCCCTGGCCTGAGCTTGGTCAGCTCGAAGGCATCGGCACTGGACGGTCGGGTGCGAGGCGGCATCGGGACCGTCACGCTAGCACGCAGACGGTGGGTAGGCTGCAGCCGTGCAGAGGCAGCTGTTGGCCTGGTTCGATCGCCACGCACGCCCTCTTTCCTGGCGTAGGGGGCGAGGGCGACGTGACCCCTACCTGACTTGGGTGGTGGAGATCATGTCGCAGCAAACGCGCATCGAGACCGTGGAGGCGCGCCTGCCCGCCTTCCTTGCGCGCTTCCCCGACATGGCCAGCCTGGCCGCGGCCGAACTGGACGAGGTGCTGGCTGCATGGAGCGGGCTGGGCTACTACCGCAGGGCGCGTGCCATGCACCAGGCGGCCGACCAGGTCATGCGCCAGCACGGCGGCCGTCTCCCGAGCACCGCCGACGAGCTGGCGCGGTTGCCGGGCGTGGGCGCCTACACGGCCACCGCTGTGGCTGCGCAGGCCTTCGGCCAAGCCGGCATCGCCGTGGACGGCAACGTCAGGCGGGTGGCGGCCAGGCTGCTGGCCGATGAGGCGCCGCGGGACCGCGACCTGCCTGCTCGCCTTGCCGCCTGCCTCCTCGAAGACGGCGAGGCCTTGGACCCGCGCGTGGGCGAGGCCCTCGTAGAGCTGGGGGCCACGGTCTGCACGCCGCGCGCGCCCGCTTGCGAGCGCTGCCCTCTGCGCCAGGCTTGCCGTGCGGCTGCCTTGGGCGATCCGGCGGCCTACCCCGCTACCCGTGGCAGGCCGGCCGTGAAGGAGATGCGTTGGCATGCCTGGCTATGGAGGCGCCCTTCTCCTGACGGCGGCAGCGAGTTGGCACTGGAGCGTCGCGCAGAGGACGGCCTGTGGGGTGGCCTCTACGGACCGCCTTGGCGAGCCGCGGCGCCTCAGGACGGCAGGCAGCTCGGCGCCTTCGACCACCTGCTCACGCACCGGCGGGTGAAGGCACAGGCCTGGTCCGTCTGCCGCGCGCCCGAAGGCGCCGAGCTGCGCTGGGCACGGCTGCCTGAGCTCGACGGGCTTGGCTTGGCCGAGATCGACCGCAGGGCCCTCGCGCTGCTGCCAGAGGATCACGTCGACCCGGCTTGAACTCTCCGCCCTCGGGCGGGATGCACAGGTACAGTGCGCTATGCAGTTGCGTGTGCGTTTCGCCGAGACGGACCAGATGGGCATCGCCCACCACGCCGCCTACGTGGTGTGGCTGGAGGCTGGGCGCATCGAGTGGCTGCGTGGACATGGCCTGCTCTACCGCGACCTGGAGGCGGATGGCGTCTCGCTGGCCGTGGCGGCCGTGGAGGTGGTGTACCGCCAGGCGGCCTACTTCGACGACCTGATCGATGTGCGCGTCCAACTGCTGGAGGCCCGCTCGCGGCGGCTGGTGTTCCGCTACACGTTGTGGCGCGAGAGCACCACCGGGCCAGCGCTGCTGGCCACCGCCCGCACCGTCCATGTGCCGACCGACCGCCGCGGCCGGGCGGTTCGACTGCCTGACAGGTGGACCACGGCCGTGATCGGCCTGGTGGACGCCGAGAGCGCGCCAGACGCGTGAGGCGCGTGCTAGGCTCTGGCCCAAGGCGTTCCCGCCTCGCGAGGTTCCGATGACCATCTCCACCGCCCGTCCCGCCCAAGCAGGTTCCGGCACCGACAAGGTGCTCCGTCAGGCGCTGACCTTCGACGACGTGTTGCTCGTCCCCCGGCGCTCCTCCGTGCTGCCGCGGGAAGTGGAGCTCGACGCCCGCTTCTCCCGCCAGGTGCGGTTGCGTGCGCCCATCGTCTCCGCCGCCATGGACACCGTGACCGAGACGCAGATGGCCATCGCCATGGCGCGCCTCGGCGGCATCGGCGTCATCCACAAGAAGATGGCCATCGAGGCTCAGGCCGAGATGGTGCGCAAGGTCAAACGCTCCGAGTCCGGCATGATCGTCGACCCCATCACCCTGCCGCCCAACGCCTCCTTGGCCGAGGCCGACGCGCTGATGGCCGAGTACCGCATCTCCGGCGTGCCCATCGTCGGCGAGGGCGGCCGTCTGCTCGGCATCCTCACCAACCGCGACCTGCGCTTCGAGGACGACATGAGCCGCAGGGTGGACGAGTTGATGACCAAGGACGGCCTCATCACCGTGCCGACCGGCACCACCCTCGAAGAGGCGCGCGACATCCTGCGCGGCACCAAGGTGGAGAAGCTGTTGGTGGTGGACGCCGATTTCAGGCTCAGCGGGCTGATCACCATCAAGGACATCAACAAGAAGCTGGCCTTCCCCAACGCCGCCAAGGACCCGCTCGGCCGACTGCGGGTGGCCGCCACGGTGGGTGTGGCCCGCGACCTCGAGTCGCGCGCAGCGGCCTTGGTCGAGGCCGGTGTCGACGCGCTGGTGCTCGACAGCGCCCACGGCCACAGCGAGGGCGTGCTCGACGCCCTTGTGCTGCTCAAGTCGCGCTTCAACGTGGACGTGGTGGCAGGCAACGTGGTCACCGCCGAGGGCGCCCGTGACCTCGTCGAGCTCGGTGCCGACGCCATCAAGGTGGGCGTCGGGCCTGGCTCCATCTGCACCACCCGCGTCGTCACCGGCGTCGGCATGCCGCAGCTCTCGGCCATCTTGGACGTGGCGGCGGTCAGCAGCGCGGCTGGCGTGCCGCTGATCGCCGACGGCGGCATCAAGCAGACCGGCGATCTGCCCAAGGCCATCGCCGCCGGCGCCGACACCGTCATGGTGGGCTCCATGCTGGCCGGCACCAGCGAGGCGCCAGGCGAGGACCTGTTACGCGACGGTCGGCGCTACAAGGCCTACCGCGGCATGGGCAGCCTTGGCGCCATGGGCGGTGGCAGTGCCGACCGTTACTTCCAAGAGGACGCCAAGAAGCTGGTGCCGGAGGGCATCGAAGGCATGGTGGCCTACAAGGGGCCGGTGGAAGAGGTGATCTTCCAGATGCTGGGCGGCCTGCGCAGCGGCATGGGCTACTGCGGCGCCCCCACGCTGGCCGACCTGCAACGCGACGGTCGTTTCGTCTCCATCACCCAGTCCAGCCTCATCGAGAGCCACCCGCACGACGTCACGATCACCCAGGACGCGCCCAACTACACCGTCCGTTAGACAGATCCCGTCCACTAGGCGGCCTACGCGGTGTGTCGCTCCGCCGTTGGCATAGCGACACCTTCAGAACGTCAGCGCGTGCTCGCCCTCGGTCGGCATGGCGAGGAAGGCGTCGCGTACCGGCGCCACCCCCAGCGTCAGGAAGAAGCTGAAAGGGCTGAGCACCCGCTCCTGCAGGCCGCCGTTGGGCCGCAGGTGGGTCTGCAGGCGTCCGAACTGTCGCCGTAGCAAGGCGTCGTTGCGCACCAGGGCCTGCGCAGTCTTATCGCGCAAGGTGAGCACGGTGCGCTCGAAGTGGTAGCGGCCCTTGCGCACCGTGCGCTCTAGGGTCGGGTCGATGGCGACCACCCGCTCGAAGAGCGCGGCGCCCTGCTGGTCGATCAGCGAGAGCGCCGCGTTGAAGGCGTCACCATGGCCGTGGCGTTGCAGCGCGAGTTCACACAGCGTGGTCTCCGGATCGCGCTGCACCTGCCGCCAGTCCAGCCCGTAGCGGTCCAGGATGCGCCTGACCGGCGGCTGCAGCACCGTGGCCGAGGCGCGCGGCCAGATCAGCGGCATGGGCACCCCATGGTGCTCGTAGACACCGCGCAGTTGGGCCAGGTAGCGCAGCTCCCCCGGCCCGACCACGAACACGGCGCTCGGCAGCACCAGGTCCTGGGTCACGGGCCTGAGGCCGGCGGCCGGCGTCAGGCTGCTCGGGTCCTCGTCCAGCATGGCCAGCAGCTCGTCCTTGCCGACCACGCGCTCACCGACGCGGAACTGTCCTCGCTGGACGCGCAGCAGCTCACGGGGGCCGCCACCGGGGCGTTCGACGAAGAGGTTGGTCGCGCCCTCACCCCTGCCGAGCTGCGGAGCGTAGCCGCGCTCGTCAAGGCGTTTGCCCGCCGAGCGCAGGTGTTCGACGCTCACCTCGGGATCGCTGAGCTCGCGCTCGAGCAGCGGACGCCAGAGCTGGGCGACGGCCGCGTCGAGGGGGTCGAGCAGGAGCAGCCCTTGGTCGCCGAGCAGGCTGCTCATGAGCCGGGCGAAGGCGTCGGTCCAGCGCGGCGCACCGTCGGCGGCTTCCTGCAACAGCGCACAGACCTCGTCGAGATGGGGACCTGTCCGACCGCGCACGCTGTCGAGCGCGCGCAGCTCCTGCAAGGCCTGCTGCAGCCAGGCCGGGTCCATGGCCGCGCGCCCGACGGCCGGGCCATCGGGCAGGGGCAGGCGTGAGGCGTGCAGGCGCTCGTCGCGACCGAGCAGCCAGGCGTGGTCCACCTCGGCCACGTCGTGGTCCTGGGTGGCCATCCAGAACACCGCCACCACCGGGCGGTCGTCTCGGTGGAGCTGCGCTGCCAGCCGCAGGGCGGTGACGGCCTTGCTCAGGGTGTAGCTGGGTCCCAACAACCAACCGATCTGCTGGCCGGTGACCACGACCTTCGACTCGGGGTGGGCCAGCCGGCGCAGGGCCTCGCGCTGCGCCGGCTTCATCCCCCAGCGCTGCTGTGATGCGGCGAGGGCGTCAGCCACGGCTGCCCGATCGACCGAGCGCGGCTGGGCCAGCGCAGCCTCGAGTTGGGCAGGCCGCCAAGGGAAGGCATCGCTCAGCTCCCCGGCCAGGTAGGCATCGAGGAAGGGAAGTTGCGCGGTGGAAGCTTGTGTCGGCACGCGCCAATCTACCGCGTCTCCGACCGCCAGCGATCATCGTGGGCGTCATGGACGGCGCCCGTGATAGCGTCGTCGGCCGGATGCCGCCATCTGCATCAGACCCGACCACCGCGACCGGAGCCCTTGGTCAGGCGACCACCCAGGATCCCTCCGTGATGCCGCCGCTGCCAGATGCCCTGCGTCTGCTCGGCCACCGCCTGCATCCGGTCGATCCGGCCGAGGCGGCGGCCTGGAGCCTGGCCGCCGCCCACGGCACGGCACCGAGGTTGGTGGTCACGCTCAACCCCGAACTGGTGGTCCGAGCCGACGCCGACCCGACGCTGAGGGCGCACCTTGCCCAGGCCGACCTGACCGTGGCCGACGGCGTCGGCCTGCTGTGGGCTGCACGGCGTCTTGCCTCAGCCCTGCCTGGGCGGGTGCCCGGCGTGGAGCTGGCCTTCGAGGTCATGGCCAGAGGCGGCGCTGGGCTGCGGGTCTACTTCCTCGGCGGCCGGCCTGGGGTGGCCGAGGCCGCTGCAGCCGAAGCGCGGCGACGCTGGGGGGTGGTGGTGGCAGGCGCGCGCGACGGCTACTTCGACCGCGTCAGCGAGGGCGAGCGAGTCGCTGCCGAGGTGGGCGCCACCGGCGCCCAGCTGCTGCTGGCCGGCCTCGGCGAGGATCAGGAGGTCTTCCTCGACCGGCACAGGACGCTGCTTGGCGCTGGCGCCATGATCGGCGTAGGCGGCAGCCTCGACGTGCTGGCAGGCACGGTGAAACGCAGCCCTGCATGGAGCCGTCGCCTCGGTCTCGAGTGGGCCATGCGCGTCGGCCTCGACCCCAAACGCTGGCACCGCATCCCGCGCCTGTGGCGGTTCATGCAGCTGGTGCTGGCCGAGGGCAGAGGCAAGCCGCAGAGCTAGCCAAAAGCCAGGGGCACAGCTACTTCCTCCCGCTCGTCCAGACCGTCCTTGAAGGCCTCGTCCCCCGGGTAGCCAGCTGGGTAGTCGCCGTTGAAGCAGGCGAGGCAGGTGCTGGCCAGGCCGATGGAGCGCAGCACCCCCTCCTCGGAGATGAACGACAGCGAGTCGGCGCCGATGCGCTGCCTGATCTGGTCCACCGTCATGGTGGCGGCCGCCAGCTCGCGGCGGGCGGCTGTGTCGATGCCGTAGTAGCAGGGGTAGCGGATCGGCGGGCTTGAGACGCGGAAGTGCACCTCGGTGGCGCCGGCCTCGCGCAGCAGTTGGACGATGCGACCGGAGGTGGTGCCGCGCACGATGGAGTCGTCGACCAGCACCACCCGTCGACCACGCACGGCGCTGGTGGCGGCCAGCTTGACCCGCACCTTCTGGTCGCGGGCGTAGGCGTTGGGTGCGATGAAGCTGCGGCCGGCGTATGGCGACTTCTGGAAGCCGAGGTCGAAGGGGATGCCGGACGCGCGCGCGTAGCCAAGCGCAGCTGCCAGGCCCGACTCGGGCACGCCCACCACCACGTCGGCCTCGGCCGGGGCCTCGTGGGCCAGGGTCTCACCCATGCGCAGCCGCGCGGCGTGCACGTCGGCGCCGTCCAAGGCGCCGTCGCCGCGGGCGAAGTAGATCCACTCGAAGGCACAGGGCGTCGGCATGGGCTCCAACACCTGCACCGAGCGCAGGCCGTCGTCATCGGCCACCACCAGCTCGCCTGGCCGCACGTCGCGCAGGAAGCGCGCGCCCATGAGCCGCAGGGCGGCCGGTTCGCTGGCGAAGACGTGACCGCCGTCCAACTCCCCGATGACCAAGGGGCGCACACCGTTGCGGTCACGCAGGCCGATGACCTGGTGGCGGTCCATGAGCACCACCGCGAAGCCGCCTTCCAACTCGCCCATCACCCGGGCGGTGGCCTCCACCAAGGAGAGGCGCGAGTACCTGGCCACCAGGTTGATCATGACCTCGCTGTCGTTGGTGGTCTGGAACACCGCGCCGTTCTGCAGCATCTCGTTGCGGATGGTCTTGGCGTTGGTGAAGTTGCCGTTGTGGGCCAGCGCAAGCAGCCCCTTGTTCGAACGCACGGTGAGCGGCTGGGCGTTGAAGCGTAGCGAGGAGCCGGTGGTGGAATAGCGGGTGTGGCCGATGCCGGTGCGCGCACCGTCGAAGCGCAGGCCTGCCAGCCGCTGCTCGGTGAACACCTCGGTCACCAGGCCCATGTCCTTCTCGATGCGGATCTCGTCGGGACTGGCGACGCAGATGCCACAGGACTCCTGGCCACGGTGCTGCAAGGCGAACAGGCCGAGCTGCAGCATGTCGGCGATCTCCGCGCTCATGACGGCGGACGGCCCGAGGTGCAGGCCGACCACCCCGCACTCCTCCCGCGGGCGGTCGTCGTGCCACAGCGGCAACTCGCTCATGCCAAGGCCTCGGCGATGGGGGCCTCGAAGGCGCCGCGCGCCTCGTCGACCAGCAGGGAGACCTGGGTCTCGCCCACCCTCAGCTCGATCCGGTCACCACCGACGTCGCCGAGTTCGTACAGCGGCAGGCCGGCGGCTTCGCAGCGACGACGCACCTCGTCGAGGCGCTCGGGGTCCACCGCCACCACGGCCAGGTGGGCTGCCTCACCGAACAGCGCTTCGTCGACGCGCTCGCCCGCGGCCAAGGGAAGCTCGGCCCGTAGGCCCCTGCCGCCTGCGATGGCCATCTCGGCCAGAGCCACCGCCACGCCGCCGTCACCCACGTCGTGGGCCGTGCTGACCAGGCCGGCTTGGATCAGGCCAGAAAGTCCATGCACCAGCGAGGCAGCGGCGCTCAGGTCCAGCGCCGGCGGTTCGCCCGCCTCCAGGCCGTGATGCCCTCGCAGGTAGCTGCTGCCACCAAGGCCAGGCCTGCCTGCGCCCAACAGCAACAGGCGTTGCCCGTCGCGCTGCAGCGCCATGGTGGCCCGGTTCGCCACGTCGGGCAGCACGCCGACCATGCCGACGGTGGGTGTGGGCAGGATGGCGATCACCGCACCGGAACCGTCTGGGTCGCGGTACTGGTTGTAGAGGCTGACGTTGCCGCCGGTGACGGGCGTGCCAAGCGCCAGGCAGGCCTCGCGCAGGCCCTCGACGGCCTCGCTGAGCTGGTAGTAGACCTCGGGCACGGTGGGGTTGCCGAAGTTGAGGTTGTCGGTCACGCCGAGGGGCGTGGCGCCCACCGCGGCCAGGTTGCGGGCCGCCTCCACCACCGCCAAGGCGGCGCCACGGCGCGGCGAGAGGCCGACGTAGCGCGCGTTGCAGTCCACCGTGGCGGCCACGCCGAGGCGACTGCCGCGCACCCGCATGACAGCTGCGTCTGCCGCACCGGGCAGGACGACGGTGTTGGTCATGACCTGGTGGTCGTAGCGTTCGAAGACGGCACGTTTGGAGGCGATGTCGGGGTCGCCGAGCAGGGCAAGCCAGGCCTGCGCCAGGTCGGTCGGCAAGGGCAGGTCGGCCAGGGAACGCTGCCTGGAGGCGGCGACCTCGGGGTCCTCCACCCCTTGCCTGACGTAGGTCGGCGCCTCGTTGAGGGCGGCGACCGGCATGTCGGCCACCAGGGCGTCACCATCGAAGATGCGGAAGCGGCCGTGGTCGCGGACCACGCCCACCTCCACAGCGTCCAGCTCCCAGTGCTCGAGGAGCGCGATGAGCTCATGCTCGCGGCCGGGGACCGCGGTCAGCACCATGCGCTCCTGCGACTCGGAGAGCATGACCTCGAGCGGCGTCATGCCGGACTCGCGGCGCGGTACGCGGGCGACGTCGAGGTCGACGCCGAGGCCGGCGCGGTGCGCCATCTCGCCGACGCTGGAGCTGAGCCCGGCCGCGCCCATGTCCTGCACCCCGACCACGAGGCCTGCCTCGATGGCCTCGAGGCAGGCCTCCAGCAACAGCTTCTCCAGGAAGGGATCGCCCACCTGCACGGCCGGCCTGTCCGCCTCGGAGGCCGAGCTGAGGTCGGCGGAGGCGAAGACGGCGCCACCGAGGCCGTCGCGGCCGGTCTTGGCGCCAACGTAGAGCAGCACGTGGCCGACGTCGCCCACCGTACCCGACTGCAGGCGCTCGTGGCGCAGCAGGCCGAGGGCCATGACGTTGACGAGGGGGTTCTCTTGATAGCTGGGGTGGAAGGCGATCTCACCGCCCACCGTCGGTACGCCGATGGCGTTGCCGTAGCCGGCGATGCCCTCCACCACACCGTGCAGCAGGTAGCGGGTGCGCGCCTCACGCAGGTCGCCGAAGCGCAGCGCGTCGAGCACCGCGAAGGGGCGGGCGCCCATGGCGAAGATGTCGCGCAGGATGCCGCCCACGCCGGTGGCGGCCCCTTGCACCGGCTCCACCGCGCTCGGGTGGTTGTGCGACTCCATCTTGAAGGCCACGCCCCAGCCCTCGCCGATGTCGACCACGCCCGCGTTCTCGCCGGGTCCTTGCAGCACCTGAGGACCTTGTGTCGGCAGGCGGCGCAGCAGGGGACGCGAGTTCTTGTAGCCGCAGTGCTCGCTCCACAAGGCCCCGAACATCGCCGCCTCCACCGCGACTGGCTGGCGACCGAGGTGGTCCACCATCAGGTCGAACTCCTCGGGCGACAGACCGAAGGTGGCTGCTGCCGCCCGCTCGGCGACAGCGCCACGCGGAACGGCGTCCAGCTCGGCATGAGGCCAGGCCGCCGACCCGCGCCCTACCGTGTCGCGCTGCGCCATGCCCTCTTCCGTGACCAAGGAGGTCATGCCATCACCCCTGCCGTGCGCGCGAAGGCCCTGAGCAACATGGTCCCGTCCTCGCCGCCCAAAAGGGCCTCTGCCGCACGCTCGGGGTGCGGCATGAGGCCGAGCACGTTGCCGCCCTCGTTCACGATGCCGGCCACGTCATCCGTCGCGCCGTTGGGGTTGCCGTCCTGGCTGCCAGCAGGCAGGTAGCGCAGCACCACGCGCTGCTCCTGCCGCAGCCGCTGCATGGTCTCGTCATCGGCCACGTAGCGCCCGTCGTGGTGCGCCACCGGAAGGCGCAGCCGTTGGCCGCGCCGCAGGCCGCCGAGCAGCGGCAGGTCGTCGCGCTCCACGGTCACCGACACCGTGCGGCATACGAAGGAGAGCCCGGCGTTGCGGGCCAGCGCGCCAGGCAGCATGCCGGCCTCGGTCAGCACCTGGAAGCCGTTGCAGATGCCGAGCACCGGACCACCGCGATCGGCGAAGTCCCGCACCGCCGCCATGGCAGGGCTCTGCGCGGCAAGGGCGCCGGAGCGCAGGTAGTCGCCATAGCTGAAACCGCCCGGCACCAGCACGCCAGCCACGCCGCTGAGGTCGGTCTCGGTGTGCCATAGGAAGCGAACCGCTGCGCCGCTGACCTGCTCCAAGGCGTAGCGCGCGTCCTCGTCGCAGTTGGAACCGGGGAAACGAAGGACCGCCAACTCGCTCATCGACAAGACCTCGAGGACATCTCGCGCGGCCGCGTGGCCGGAAGGGGAAGGACGGGAAGGGATGCTGGACGGGGGCGCACCATGACTCGGGACCGGGGTTGGCGCGGCCGTGGGTCCAGCCTAGCACCCTGACTGCGCAGCCGCTGGCCCCCTGGCGACCCCACGCACACAGCGACCGCGACCTGTTATCATCCGAGGCCGCGGTCGCGTCCGGCCTCGCGGACGACCATCGGGTCGTCAGGCACGATGCGATGCAGCAACACCCTCGCCGGGGTGGCGGAACGGTAGACGCAGTTGACTCAAAATCAACCGGGGCGACCCGTGCGGGTTCGAATCCCGCTCCCGGCACCACAACCCACCACGTCGGTCATGCGCCGCACTTCGCCCTCATCGGGCTAGGCGGCGAACCCAAGGAGCTCGCGATGTTGTTCTGGTTGGTCCTCATCCCCTTCATCCTGGTCTCGGTGCTGCTCACCTTCGTCATCCTCATGCAGGAGCCCAAGCAGGCCGGCCTCGGCGACGCCCTCAGCGGTGGCGGCGGCATCGACTTCGGCAGCCGCGGCGGCACGGCGGGCGGCCTTCAACGCGTCACGATGTACCTCGCCATCGCCTGGGGCGGCTTGGCGTTGTTGCTGCAGGTCGTCCCGCGGTAAGGCGGGACGCTCCCGCGCTGAGGCAGACCATGCGGGGGGAACAGCCTTCCCAACTCAACATGTCCGGCGCAGCCGGCTCCAGCACGTCACTGCGCTTCATCTTCTGCACATGCTACGTTGCGTTCGGCGGCCGGGCGCTGTAGCCTGGGGCGTCGAATGAACCGTCCGCTGTAGGTTGCGTGCCTCGCGCCCGGCGCACGGCGACTCGCCGACAAGGTCGGCGAACACCTGGGAGGTAGCATGAAGCGATACGTTCTCAGCCTGGCCGTACTCGGCCTCTTCTCGGCGGCCCTCGCGCAAGCTTTCGTTTGGCCAAGCACCTGGACGACCACGGCGCCCGGTGAGGCCCAGTATGGCGGCATCTACCGCTACTACGGTCTGTCCGACCCCCGCACCTTCAACCCCATCGTGTCGGCTGAGATCCAAGACTTCCTTGGCATCATCGACGACCTCGGCGCCTCCCTGCTCCGCCGCGGGCCCGACTCCGACGCCTGGATCGCCTACGGCGCCTCCAGCTACGAAGTCAGCGAAGGCGGCACCGTGGTCGACATGGTGCTGCGCGACGGCATGAAGTGGTCCGACGGCAGCGACGTCACCGTCCAGGACTACTACATCCGTTACCTGATCGAAACCGATCCGGATGCCGGCTCCAACAGCTACGACAGCTGGTTCCTGAACGACGTGCAGATCGGCCTCGAGATCACCGGCGAGAACACCCTGCGCTTCACCTTCCCCGGCCCCGACCGCCAGGCCTTCCCGGTCGCCGCCTTGCTGCCGCTGCCTGACAAGATCTTCGGCGAGGCCTACCGCTCCGGCGGCGCCGCTGCCGTCACCGCGCTGTGGGGCACCGAGTCCGACCCCGCCGCTGTCTTGACCACCGGCCCCTTCCGCGCCGTGTCCTTCGCCCCGAGCGAGCGCATCGTCTTCGAGCGCAACCCCTTCTACGGCGAGTGGAACGTCGACGAGGCCGGCAACGCGCTGCCCTACCTCGACGGCATGGAAGTCACCATCGTGACCGACCAGGACGCCGCGCTGAACCTCTACCTGGCCGGCCAGCTCGACACCTTCAACCCCCGCAACCTGGATGACATCGGCGTGATCAACGTCGCCATCCAGAACGGTGACATCGACGCGGTGGTCTACGAGGCCGTCGCCCCGGTGGCCAGCAGCCAGCTCATCACCCTGAACTGGAACCTGGCCTCCAACCCGCAGCTCGAAGCCGCGTTCCGTAACATCAACTTCCGCCGCGGCCTTGCCCACCTGCTCGACCGCGAGACCATGATCGAGCTGGTCTACGGCGGCAACGCCCTGCCCATGTACACCGGGGTCTACCTGGTCAACAACTGGTGGGTCAACGACGACGTCCCCACCTACGACTTCGACCCCGAAGTGGCGCTCGAGTACTTCGCCCGCGCCGGCTTCACCCGTGGCGCCGATGGCCGCCTGGTCAACGCCAACGGCTTCAGCCCCAGCTTCACCCTGAACACCAACGCCGGTAACAACCAGCGTGAGCAGATCATCCAGATCTTCGCCGACAGCGCCCGCGAGGTTGGCCTGGAGATCACCACCGTCCCGATGGACTTCAACCTGATGGTCGACTGGCTGTTCTCCACCGGCGACGACCGTCCCTTCGAAGCCATCCTGATCGGCCTCTCCGGCGGTAGCCGCGACTGGCCCTTCAGCGACAACGTCTACCTGTCGAACGGCAGCCTGCACATGTACAACACCTCCGGCACGCCCATCTCCGCGCAGGAGCAGCTGATCGACCAGCTCACCAAGACCGGCCGCCAGACCCTGGACGACGAAGCCGCTCGCGAGATCGGCTACCGCATCCAGCAGGCCGAATCCGAGAACCTCGGCATCCTCTGGACCATCAGCCCGATGGCCAACTACTCCTGGCTGAACACCGTCATGGGTGAGCACCCGGCTGAGTTCCTCAACCCGCTCCTCCTGACCCGCCAGTACTCGTTGACCTGGCTCGCCCAGTAACCGAGTTGGACTGACTCGAGCCTTCGGACCTCGCGACTTCGGTCGCGAGGTCCGCTCGACATCTATCTTCCGAATCGCCTTCATCACCGATCCTCGACTCGCTCAGTCCGGGATCCGCGAACCCGATCCTAGGCCGGAGGAGAAACTCCGTTGATCTCGTACATCGTCCGTCGACTGATCCACCTCGTCCCCACGTTCATCGGGGCTACCATGCTGGCGTTCCTGATCAGCCAACTGGTTCCGGGGGACTTCTTCGCCGCCAAGATGCTGGAGCCCAACGTCCGGCCGGAGACCATCGACCGTCTGCGCGCCATGTACGGCTTGGACCAACCCATCTACGTCCAGTACGTCAAGTGGATGGGCAACCTCGTGCGCGGCGACCTCGGCCTCTCGTTCAACAGCAACCAGCCGGTGGTCAACGTCATCACCAGACCGATCCAGAACTCCATGCTGCTGGTCGGCACCTCGATCATCCTGCTCTGGGCCATGGCGGTGCCGCTTGGCGTGTTCTCCGCCGTGCGCCAGTACTCCTGGGCTGACCAGTCGGTCTCCACCCTTGCCTACGTAGGCCTGGCGACCCCGAACTTCTACCTCACCCAGCTGGCCATCCTCTGTCTCTTCCTGTTCCGCGGCTTCACCCGCGACGTGTTCGGCTACAACCAGCTCATCCTCCCGGTGGCGGGCATGACCTCCACCGGCTTCGAGAACATGAGTTCGTGGAACCAGGTCAAGGACATCGCATGGCACCTCCTGCTGCCTGCCATGGTGGTGTCCACCGCGGGCATCGCCGGCTTCACCAGGGTGCTTCGCGGTCAGATGATCGAGTACCTCGGCAGCGACTTCATCCGTACGGCCAAGGCCAAGGGCCTTGCCGACAACGCCATCACCTACAAGCACGCGCTCAGGCCGGCCATCATCCCCTTCGTGGCCGGCATCGGCGGCATCCTGCCCGGCCTCATCGGCGGGGCAGGCCTGGTCGAGATCGTCATCTCCTGGCCAGGGATCACACCAAGGCTGCTCGAAGCCATCACCCGGCAGGACATCTACGTGGTGCTCGGCTTCCTGGTCATCTCCACGGTGCTGCTCATGGTCGGTAACCTCATCTCCGATCTGCTGCTGGCTGCCGTCGACCCGAGGATCCGCTACACATGAGCACACTCGACCCCCGCGGACTCGACCCGACCGACAACCCCCTCGACCTCAAGCCTCTGCCGGGCCGGCAGGGCAAGTCCCAGAGCCGCATCGTCTGGGAGCAGTTCCGCAAGCACCACATGGCCTTGATCGGCGGCGGCATCCTCCTTTTCATGTACCTGGTCACCGTCTTCGCCGGCTTCCTCTCCCCTTACGGCATGAACGAGTACCGCCGAGCGCCGGTGGCCGCCTTCATGCCCCCCACCAAGGTGCACTGGATCGACCCGGAGACCGGCCGACTCACCAGGCCCTTCGTCTACGACACCGTCGCCGACCGTGATCCCGTCACCAGGCAGCGGGTCTACGTCGAGGACACCAGCATCAAGTACCCCGTCCAGTTCTTCGTGCGCCGCCCCGCCCAGCCCTACAAGGTGCTCGGCATCTTCACCTCCGACCTGCGGCTGTTCGGCGTGGCCGAACCGGCCCGCATCTTCCTCTGGGGCACGAACAACCTGGGCAAGGACCTGTACACGCGGGTCCTGTACGGCGGCCAGGTCTCCCTCACCATCGGCTTGCTGGCGGTCTGGGTGTCGCTGATCCTAGGCCTGGTCATGGGGGTGATCGCCGGCTTCTACGGCGGCCTGGTGGATGACTTCATCATGCGCCTGGTGGAGATCTTCGCCGCCATCCCCGACCTGTTCCTGCTCATCGTGCTCGCCTCGCTGCTCAAGGACCCGCGAAATCCCCTCGCGGTGGCCTTCGGCCTCCGCATGGACTCCGCACAGACCTTCCTGATGGTGGTGATCGTGCTCGGCTTCGTGGGTTGGGGTGGATTGGCTCGCGTGATCCGTGGGTTGATCCTGAGCCTGCGCGAGATGGACTACGCCCAGGCCGCCAAGGCCTTGGGGGCCAGCGAGGGTCGCATCATGTTCCTGCACCTGCTGCCCGCCACGGCCTCCTACGTCATCGTGACGCTGACCCTGGCCATCCCCGGCTTCATCCTGGCCGAGACCGGCCTCTCCTTCATCGGCCTTGGCCCATCCGAGGTCGACACCTCCAGCTGGGGGATCCTGCTGCGCGACGCCACCCAGAGGGGCATCAGCATCCAGTTCGTGCCTTGGCTGCTCATCCCCGGCATCCCCATCTTCATCGCCGTGCTCTGCTGGAACCTGGTCGGCGATGGTCTGCGTGACGCCTTCGATCCGAGGAAGCGCCGCTAGTGTGCCCCAACGTCTCCGTCCCACACGCCACGTCGCGTCGCGACTGCGTTATGCTCGACATCCATGAGGAGCGTGACACCTGATGCCTAACGAGAACCGTCTGCTGGAAGTCAAGAACCTCAAGGTCTACTTCGACACGGACGAGGGCACGGTCAAGTCGGTCGACGACATCTCCTTCCACATCGACAAGGGCGAGACCCTTGCGGTGGTGGGCGAGTCCGGTTCGGGCAAGTCGGTCACCTCCTTGGCCGTCATGCGCCTCATCCCCATCCCGCCCGGCCGTATCGCCGGCGGCGAGATCATCTTCAACGGCCGCGACCTGCTCAAGCTCAGCGAGCGCGAGATGCGCCGCATCCGCGGCAACGACATCTCCATGATCTTCCAGGAGCCGATGACCTCGCTCAACCCGGTGTACACGGTGGGCGACCAGATCGCCGAGGCCATCGTGCTGCACCAGAAGAAGTCCCGCTCTCAGGCCATGAAACTGGCCATCGAGATGCTGGAGCTGGTCGAGGTCCCCGAGCCTGCCAAGCGCGTGCACTACTACCCGCACCAGATGTCGGGCGGCCAGCGGCAGCGCGTCATGATCGCCATGGCGCTGTCATGCAACCCGAGCCTGCTCATCGCCGACGAGCCGACCACCGCGCTCGACGTCATCATCCAGGCGCAGATCCTCGACCTGATCAAGAAGCTGCAGCAGGAGATCGGCGCCAGCGTGCTGTTCATCACCCACGACCTCGGTGTGGTGGCCGAGATCGCCAACCGCGTCGTGGTCATGCAGAAGGGCGTCATCGTCGAGCAGGGCACGGCGATGGACATCTTCACCAACCCGCAGCATCCATACACCCAGCGCCTGCTCGGCGCCGTGCCGCGCATCGACGCCCTCAAGCCCGTTCCCGAGGTCAAGGCGCGGCCGAAGATCCTGCTCGACGTGCGCAAGCTGCGCAAGTGGTTCCCCGTCAAGGGCGGCATCTTCCAGCGCACCGTCGGCCACATCAAGGCCGTGAACGACGTCGACCTGCAGCTCTACCACGGCGAGGTGCTCGGCCTGGTGGGCGAGTCGGGCTCGGGCAAGACCACCGCCGGCCGCGCCATCCTGCGCCTGGTGGAACCCACCGCCGGTGAGGTCGTCTTCGACGGCGTCGACGTGGCCAAGCTGCCGCTGGGCCAGATGCGCCTCTACCGCCGGAAGATGCAGATCATCTTCCAGGATCCGTACGCCAGCCTCAACCCGCGCATGACGATCGGCGACATCATCGCCGAGCCGCTGGTCATCCACAAGCTGTTCAACGGCCGCAAGGAGCGTGACCGCCGTGTGGCCCAGCTCCTGGAGCTGGTGCAGCTCGATCCATCGCTGGTCAACCGCTACCCGCACGAGTTCTCCGGCGGGCAGCGGCAGCGCGTCGGCATCGCCCGCGCCCTGGCGGTGGAACCCGAGTTCATCGTGGCCGACGAGTGCGTGTCGGCGCTGGACGTCTCCATCCGCCGCGACGTGCTCGACCTGATCAAGGACCTGCGCGCCCGCCTCGGCCTGACGATGCTCTTCATCTCGCACGACCTGGCCGTGGTCGAGGACATCTCCGAGCGCGTGGCGGTCATGTACAAGGGCGACATCGTCGAGGTCAGCAGCTCGCACAGCATCTACCGCAACCCGCAGGACGACTACACCAAGGCCTTGCTGTCGGCGGTGCCCATCCCCGACCCCACCATCACGCGCGTGCGGGTGCCATGGGACGCGCAGGCCTACACCCGCCGGCGTGAAGAGGCCAAGGCCGCCAAGGGCGAAGCCACCTCCTGAGCGAGGCGGCCGCCGAGCTAGGAACGGAGTGACGTCTTGGCCAGCGCCGAGGCGCCCGCGGGCGCCACAACGCCCGAAGTGGAATCAAAGGGATCCGGTCAGCCTGTTGAGCTGACCGGATCCGAGATTCGTCGCCTGATCTGGGCCACCTACGGCACCTCCCTGCCCTACCTGCTGGTGTTCCTTGTCCTGTTCGGCGGCGCCGTATGGCTGGTGACCGAGGTCATCTTCCGTTGATCGACGAGCCGGAACTGCTCTCGCTGCTGCAGCGGGAGGTGCTCCGCGCCCTGCCAGACCACCACCCCGACCCCGACCTCCACCGCTTCTACCAGCTCATGCGCGACTACCCTGCACGTGGCGGCAAGCGTCTGCGAGGCCTCTTCGTGCTGGCCAGCACCGCCGCCCACGGTGGGGACTGGCGATCCGCCCTTGCGCCGGCAGCAGCGCTCGAGCTCTTCCAGAACTGGGTGCTGATCCACGACGACATCGAGGACGACAGCTTGGAGCGTCGTGGCGCCCCCACCCTGCACCTCCAGGCAGGCATGCCCATCGCCCTCAACGTCGGCGACGCCATGCACGTCTACATGTGGCAGCTGCTGCTGGGCAAGGACGCCGTACCGGGTGATGCGGACGCCATCCGCCAGGAGTTCCTGCGCATCATCCATCGCACGGCCGAGGGCCAGCACCTCGATCTGTGTTGGGTGGCGGAGGGTCGCTTCCGGGTCGAGGAAGAGGCCTACCTCCAAATGGTGCGGCTCAAGACCTCCTGGTACACGGTCATCGGTCCCCTTCGCATCGGCGCCTTCGCCGCCGGACGTCTCCCCCACGCCGACTTCGAGGCGCTCGGCGGCCAGCTTGGGGCGGCCTTCCAGATCCGCGACGACGTCTTGAACCTGCAGCCGCATGCGGCGACCGGCAAGGAGTTCGCAGGCGACCTCTTCGAAGGCAAGCGCACCCTCATCCTGGCCCACCTCTTCGCGCACGCCAGCTCGGACGAAGCGGCCGAGGTGGAGCAGCGGCTGAGCCTGGCAAGGGCCAAGCGCAGCCAGGAGGACGTGCGGCGTCTGCTCCAGCTGATCGAGAAGCACGGCTCGCTCGGCTACGCCCAGACGGTGGCAGAGCGCGAGGCCGGCCAGGCCTTGGCGGGACTGCGCTCGGCCTTCGCCGACCTCCCTGGGCAGGAAACCGCCGAGGGCCTGTTGCAGCGCTTCGCCGAACTGGCCAGCCGCGCACGCTGAGCTAGGCATCTGCCAACCTTCGCCGTGGCCCGTCAGGCCAGGCCATGCAAGATGGCGCCATGAGGAGGCTGCGGCTGCTCTGGTCCTCCATGCTGGCCTGCCCAGGATGCGCCTGGCGACCGGTGGGCGCCGAGGGCTGCTGTGCCGTCTGTTGGCAGCGTCTGCTGCGCCAGGTCGCCGACGAGCATCGTCGCCACCCAGGTAGCCGAGAAGGGCCAGCCAATCTAGGCCCCTACAGGGGTCTGCTCGGCCGCCTCGTGCGGGCGGCCAAGTACCGCCCCTCCGAGGCGCTGCTGCGGTCCCTCGGCGGCCTGCTCCGTCAACGGCTGGACCTGCCGGCCAGCGAAGGCAGCTGGCTGGTGGTGCCGACGCCGCCTGACAACCGGAGGAGGCGGCACAGGGTCGACCATGCCCACCTCATCGCCACTGCCGTCGCCCGCGGTCCGCGGCTCCTGCTGCTGCATGGCGCCCTCAGGCGTTCGAGGCGCACGAGGCCGCAGGCCGGCCTGTCGACCGCGGCAAGGGAGCGCAACCTGCATGGCGCCATCGAGGCGACCGAGGCGGGCCGACGGTCCCTACGCTCGGCGAGGGTGCTGTTGGTGGACGACGTGTTGACCAGCGGCGCCACCCTCCGCGCTTGCCGGGCGGCGTTGATGCAGGCAGGGGTGTCACAGCTGCGCGTGGCGGTCGTGGCCCTTGCTCGCGGCTGATCTCGGCCAGACGCAGGCTAGCCAGCCAAGGCCAGGCCGGTCAGGATGCCTAGCAGGCCGCCCACCACCACCTGAGGGTAGGTGTGGCCCAGGAGCGTCTTGAGCGTCTGGGGCTTGAAGCCATCATCGAAGAGGTGGCCCAGCTCCTCCACCAGGTCGTTGATGAGCTCGGCCTGTTGGCCGGCAGCACGCCGGATACCGGTGGCGTCGTACATGACGATGGTGGCCAGCACAGCGGCGATGGCGAAGTAGGGGTGCGACCAGCCGTAGATCAGCGCAAGGGCAGTCGCCAAGGCCGTGACCGAGGCGGAGTGCGAGGAGGGCATGCCGCCGGTCTCCAGCAGCCGCTCCGGCGCCCACCTGCGCTCGGTCGCCAGCACGATGACCACCTTGATCAACTGGGCCAAGACGCTGGCCACCACCGCAGCGATCAAGGCGGTGTTCTCGAAGATGTTCATGTGCCCGACCCGCGGCGACCGGCCGCTCGCCTCCGAGCGGCCGCCGTCACGGTGTTCTGCAGCACCATGGCGACGGTCATCTGCCCGGTGCCACCTGGCATGGGCGTCATGTGGCCGGCGACCTGCCACACGCCTTCGTCGACATCACCCACGATGCGACCGTCCACGCGGATCATGCCCACGTCCAGGACCACGGCGCCCGGCTTCACCATGGCCGGCCGGATCAGGCCGGCCTGGCCGACGGCGGCCACCACCACGTCGGCTCGCCTGACCACATCCGGGAGGTCGCGGGTGCGCGAGTGCGCCATGGTCACGGTGGCATGCCGGTGGAGGAACAGCGCGGCCGCCGGCTTGCCCACCATGTGGCTGCGGCCCACCACCACCACCTCCTTGCCGGCGAGCGGCAGCTCGTAGTGATCGAGGATGACCATCAGCCCAAGCGGCGTGCATGGGACCATGCCGCTCTCCCCCGACCAGAGGCGCCCGACGTTGATGGGGTGGAAGCCGTCCACATCCTTGGCCGGGTCGATGGCCTCCAGCACCGGTCGCTGGTCGAGATGGGCAGGCAGCGGCAGTTGCACAAGGATGCCGTCGACCTCGTCGTCGTTCAATGCCTCGACGGTGGCCATCAGCTCTGACTGGCTGAGCTCAGCCGGCAAGGCCAAGGTCTCTGCCTCGATGCCCACCCGCTTGGCGGCGCGCTGCTTGGAGCGGACGTAGTAGACGCTGGCGGGGTCCTCCCCCACGCGGACGAAGACCAGCTTGGGCACGTAGTCCAAGTCCGCGACCTCGGCACGCAGCCGCTCGGTCACGATACCGGCCACCAAGCGGCCGTCGAGCACCTGGGCCATCGCAGGCTCAGCCGCCACCGACCGCCTCCAGCCTCCTCAGCGCCTTGGCGAGCACGCCGTTGACGAAGCGGCCGGAGTCCTCGCCCCCGAAGCGCTTGGCCAGGCGCACCGCCATCTCGACGGCCACAGCCGGCGGCGTCTCGGCCAGGCTCAGCTCGGCCATGGCCAGACGCAGCACGTTGAGATCCGTCTGGGCCATCTGGCCGAAGGTCCAGCCCTCGATCAGCTCGACCAGCTGCTGGTCGATGCCGTCCTTGCCCTCGCTCAGCACGCCCACCAGACGGGCGGCGAAGTCAAGGTCGCTGCTGGCCAGGGCCTCTTCGGGGTAGGCGTCGTCCTCATCCTCGGCCGCCAGGTCGCCGCGCAGCTCCAGCCAGGCCTCGGGCAAGGCACTGCCGCCCCGCTCGGCCTGGAACAGCGCCTGGAAAGCCACCTCACGCGCTCGTCGCCTAGCCACGCGCCGTGACCGACTCCGGCAGATCGATGGCCTCCACTTGCACCTGAACGCTGCGCACCTGGAGGCCGGTCATGGAACCGACGGCGTCGCGAACCGCCCTCTGCGCGGCCAAGGCCACGTCAGGGACCCGCAGACCGTAGGTCACCGAGACGTTGAGCTGGATGTCGACCAGATCGTCCTCGCGGTCGATGACGATGCCCTTGGCCCGTCGACCGGTGAGGAACTCGCCGACCCTGACAGGGGGCGTGACCGTTCGCACGCCCTCCACCTGCTCGAGGGCAAGCTGGGCGATCCCGAAGAGCACGTCGGAGGAGAGTTCCATCGTACTTGCGTTCATGTCGTCATCCTCCTGGCGATGAAGTTGGTGAAGACCTGGCCGCGACGGTAGAAGGCGTTGTCCAAGACGCGCAGGTGGAAGGGGATGGTGGTCTTGACGCCTTCGATGACGGTCTCGCGCAAGGCCCTCTCCATCCGGGCGATGGCCTCGTCGCGGCTGGGCGCCCAGGCGATGATCTTAGCCAGAAGGCTGTCGTAGTTGGGTGGTATGCGGTACCCGGCGTAGACGTGCGAGTCGACGCGGATGCCGGGACCGCCCGGCCACAGCACGTCGGTGACCAGGCCGGCCGATGGCCTGAAGTCGTGGTCCGGGTCCTCTGCGTTGACCCGCACCTCGATGGCGTGGCCCTCCACCCGCACCTGGTCCTGGGTGAGCGATAGGCCCATGCCTGCCGCCACCCTGAACTGCTCCTGCACCAGGTCGAAGCGGGTGACCAGTTCGGTCACAGGGTGCTCCACCTGGATGCGGGTGTTCATCTCGGAGAAGAAGAAGTTGCCGTCGCGGTCGACCAGGAACTCGCAGGTGCCTGCCCCGCGGTAGCGGATGTGCTTGGCCAAGCGCACGGCCGACTCGGCGATGCGCTCGCGCAGGTCGTCATCCAGGATGGATGGCGCCTCCTCCAGCATCTTCTGGTAGCGGCGCTGGATGGAGCAGTCACGATCGAAGAAGTGGATCACCTCACCCTCGCCGTCACCGAAGACCTGGATCTCGACGTGGCGGGGCTCCTCGAGGTACTTCTCCATGTACATGCGCGGGTCGCCGAAGGCCTTGCGCGCCTCCTCCTGGGCCTGCACGAAGTTGCGGTCAAGGTCGGCTGGGCTCTGCACCACCCGCATGCCGCGACCGCCGCCGCCGGCCGACGCCTTGAGGATCACGGGGAAACCGATGGAGGCGGCGAACTCGTGGGCTGCCTCCAAGGAAGGCAGCGGGTCGGAGCCGGGTGTGACCGGCACCCCGGCCTCCACCGCCACGGCACGGGCGCTGGCCTTGTCGCCGATGCGGGCGATGTTCTCTGGCCTTGGGCCGATGAAGGTGAGCTGATGCTCCTCGCACATCTCGGCGAACTCGGCGTTCTCGCTCAGGAAGCCATAGCCGGGATGGATCGCCTCCGCGCCGCTCACCAGGGCTGCCGACAGCAGGTTGCGCACGTTGAGGTAGGAGCCGGAGGAGGCAGCAGGGCCGATGCAGATCGACTCGTCGGCCATCAGCACCGGCAGGGAGGTCTCGTCGGCCTGGGAGTAGGCCACCACCGTCTTGACACCCAGTTCACGCGCAGCCCTCAGCACGCGTAGGGCGATCTCCCCGCGGTTGGCGATCAACACCTTCTTGAACACGCTTGGCATCCCCTCAGGCGGGGTCGATGCGGAAGAGGGTCTGGCCGTACTCGACCGGGTCCTCGTTCTGGACAAGGACCTCGATGACCGTGCCGGCGACCTCGGACTCGATCTCGTTCATCAGCTTCATGGCCTCGATGATGCAAAGCACCTGGCCGACGGCCACCCGGTCACCGGCCTTGACGAAGGCGGGCTGATCGGGTGAGGGCGAGGCGTAGAAGGTGCCAACGATGGGGGCCGTCACGTCGACGCCGCCCCTCGAGCTGGGTGCGGCGGTGGCGGTGACATGGGGGACGGCAGGGCCGACGGCGGCCGTGACCTGGGTCTCGCTGGCTGGCTGTCGCGCAGGATGCTCGGCCAGAGCAGAGGCGATGCCCTGCTCGGGCTGCGCTGCGACGCCCGCCACCACCTTGGCTCGCTGGCGCTTGAGCGATACGCGGCCACCCGGCAGCTCCTCGTGACCGTCCCACTCGATCTCCAGGTCGGTGACGCCGGCTGCCGCCATGGCGTCCATCAGGCGCTTGACGTCCTTGACACCAAGCACACCAAGGTCCTTGACGTCCATCAGGCCCGTCCCAGGTAGTCACCGGTGCGCGTGTCCACCCGCACCACGGTGCCCCGCTCGATGAACAGCGGCACCTGGATGGTGGCGCCGGTCTCCAAGGTCGCCGGCTTGCTGCCGCCGGAGACGGTGTCGCCCTTCACGCCGGGATCGGTCTCGACGATGGTGAGGTTGACCACGTTGGGCAGCGTCACCTTGAGCGCCCTCCCCTGGTGGTAGTCCACCGTGACCTCGGTGTTCTCCTTGAGGAAGCGGGCCGCCTCGCCGATCTGTGCGCGGTCGAGGGTGGGCTGTTCAAAGGTCTCCACGTCCATGAAGGTGAAGGTGTCACCGTCGGCATAGAGGAACTGCATGGTGCGGTAGTCGATGAAGATGTCCTGCAGCTTCTCGCCCGAGTTGAAGGTCTTCTCCACGATGGAGCCGGTGAGCAGGCTGCGGAACTTGGCGACCACCTTGGCGCCGCCGCGGCCGATCTTCTGGTGCTGGTAGTCGAGGCACTCCCAGAGCCCGCCTTCGAGCTCGACTTTGGTGCCGTTGCGTAGGTCAGTGACGCTGATCATGATGGCGCGAGTGTAGCACCCCGGTTGGACGCGGCTTAGCCTCTTGCGTCCTGCTCGGTCCCAAGCGTCATGACCTCGGGCTTGTAGTGCAACTCGTCGAGCACGGCGTCGAAGCCCTCCCTGCCCATGTCCCGCCCACGAAGCGCCACGAAGGCGGCCTCCAGCAGGTTGGTGGCCACCGAGCGGCCACCGTAGCGCGGGGTGGTGGTGATGAGCTCGGCCGCACCCGCCTCCCGTAGGAAGGCAACGTCCTGGGTCGTGGTGGTGTTCGTCAGCACGGTGAGGCCGTCCAGCCGGGCGGGCGCGTAGCGGCGGATGGTGTGCCAGTCGCCCGCCACCACCTCCGCCCAGGCGAAATCGGCCTTGTAGCGCTCGGTGGTGGCCTGCGCGGTCTGCTTCGTGCCGGTCGGATACACCCATGAGATGGGCAGTTGCGTGACCACCGGCGCGATGAGGCGCGCGACCCGGTCGAGGGCCTTCATGCTCTGCAACCGCAGCGGGACGCCGAGGGCGAACATGAGGTCGCCGAAGCGCACCTCGGCGTCGTGTTCGAGCAGGGCCTCGGCCATGCCGAAGCGGTCGACGGCCACGGTCATCAGCACCCGACGGTCGCGCCATGGCTGCCTGCCGTCCAGCCAGGCCACCACACGCCGCTCGAGGCTGTCCTTGAGGC
>CAYXJZ010000021.1:0-44529 GCA_964465355.1 uncultured bacterium
AGCATGGTTCTCGTTCCACGCCGGTGGGCCGGGGCCTGAGGGCAAGCACGTCGGTTGACAGGGCTCGGAAGCCCGGCGTATCGTTGGGGACGCGTTTGGAGCCGTAGTGTAGCGGTTAGCATATCTGCCTGTCACGCAGAAGGTCGCGGGTTCAAATCCCGTCGGCTCCGCCAAGCGAGCGAAGGGCCGGTCCTCCCGAGAAGGGGGGCCGGCCCTTCGCCTTGGTACCGTATCGGTCATGGAGCTACTGCCCGTCTTCCCGCTCGATCTGGTCGTGTTCCCCGGCCAGACGGTGCGGCTGGTGGTCTTCGAGGGCCGCTACCGGCGCCTGGTTCAGACCATCGTGGAGGCGGAGGATCCCCGCTTCGTCGTCTCGCTCGCCCTGGAGGGCGGCGGCCGGCCGGTGGCCGACGTCGGCACGGTGGTGTCGGTGGTCGAGCTGAGCGAGAACGCCGACGGGAACTACGACCTGCTGGTCCATGGTCGCGACCGCGTTCGCCTATCCGTCGAGCGGCGCGAGGACGTGCCAGAGCCCGACGGTGGCACCCGACCGCTGTACTTCGCCCGCTGCAAGCCGCTGCCGCTGCGCCGGGACGACCCCAACCTCGAGCGCCTGGCCGCTTGGGACGCGCTGGAGTCCTTCCGTCACTACGCAGCCGAGGTCTTCTACGGCGAGGCCGCCCACGCCGTCGACGAGCACCTGCCCGACGAGCTGCTCTACCAGGCCTCCTTCGTCTGCGCCAACCTGCGGGTGGAGGCCGAGGAGCGCCAGCCCCTGCTGGAGGCGCCAAGCCTGGTGGAACGTTTCCGTCGTGCCGAACGCCTGATGAACCAACGGCTGGGTCGGCCGTTGGCGACCCGCCAGGACCAAGCTTGAGCGGCGCCGAAGAGCCGCGGGTGCCGGCGCCCGCGCCGGTGCCGGTGCCGGTGCTGGACGATGCGCTGCTGCACGCCCTCACCTTCCGCTGGTCCGACTTGGCCACCGTCACACCCGATCTGCCAGGCACCGGCGGCAGCCTTCGCAGCGATCCAGACGACTTCCTGGTCCAGGAGATCCCGCTCTACCTGCCGTCCGGCCAAGGCAGCCACGCCTACGCGCGTGTCGAGAAGGTGGGTCTGACCACCGCCGACCTGCTGAACGCCCTCAAGTCCGTCGGCATCGCCGAGCAGAAGGTAGGCGCGGCTGGCCTCAAGGACAAGGTGGCACGCACCGAGCAGTGGTTGTCGGTGCCGCGGGCCGTGGAGGCCGAGGCCTGGGCGGCGCTGGAAGCCTTGCCAGGCGTGCGCCTGCTGGAGACCAGTCGGCACCAGAACAAGCTTGGCATCGGCCACCTGCAAGGCAACGCCTTCACCATCCGCCTGCGCGACACGGCGCCCGAGGCAGAGTCGCGCGCCAACGCGGTGCTCAGCCGCCTGGCCGAGGTAGGGCTCCCCAACTACCTTGGCCCACAGCGCTTCGGCCGCTTCGGCCGCAACGCCGTCGACGGCTGGCGCCTGCTGCACGGCGAGCGCGTCCCCGGCGGCCACCGCCTCAAACGCTTCTTCGTCACCGCCCTGCAGTCCCAACTCTTCAACCTGTGGCTGGCCCAACGCGTCCACGACGGCATCTACCACCGCGTCATCAGCGGCGACTGGGCCCGCAAGCACGACACGGGCGGCACCTTCCTCGTCCAGGATGCCGATGCAGAGTCGATCCGCGCCCAAGCCATGGAGATCTCGGCCACCCTGCCGCTCTACGGCAAGAAGGTCAAGCCGTCGCCTGCGGAAGCCGGGGAGCGGGAAGCTGCCCTCCTTGCTCGTCTCGGGCTTCGCTGGGTCGACCTCGTTGGCCGGCATGGCGACCGTCGCATCACCCGCCTGCCTGTGGCGGGGGTGGGGGGCTCCGTCGCGGACGTGACGACTGGACCACGTCTAAACGTCCGCGACGGAGCCCCCCACCCCCTCGACCACGACTGGGAGGATGCAGCGGTGCTGGATGTCGGTCGTAGTGTGGTCGTGGAGCGGGTCGCGACGGATGGCGGGGATCTGGTCTTGCGCTTCTCGTTGCCGAAGGGGAGCTATGCGACCACTTTGCTGCGTGAAGTGATGAAGGTCGAGGTGGATGCTCCGCTGGAGTCCCACCACACCGTTGAAGTCGAAGGGGACGACCAAGACTGAGCCTGAGGGATGGTGTTCGAGGACTGGCAACGTCCGAGATTTGCTAGATCAGCCGCTTGAAGGCCCAGCAGCACACACCACCCACCGAAACGAAACGCCTGTGTGGTGACGTCCATGCGTGGCCGTGGCGACCGTGGCAGTGACATGCATTGGCCGTGGTGACGGTGTCCATGGCGATGATGTGCACGCCCGAGACGTAGGCGGTGGGGGCCAACGCCGGCCCATCGTTGACGCGGTCCAGTCTCTAGATGGGCCGGCGTTGGCCCCCACCGCCGGCATACCGCCTGATGCCCAACTCCGCCATGAACAACAACAGGGCGAGCAAGGCTGGGTAACCCCACAAGGGCGTCGACACCGAGCTGCGCGGCGGCGCGTACTCGCTCGGGTCGCTGATCACCACGCCGCCGCTGCGCTCGGCGAGTTGCCGCAGGGCGTCCTGTCCGCCACGACCGGCCAGCTCTGGGTCGGGGGTGGAGAGGGCTCTGCGGGCGACCACCTCGCTGCCATCGGAGACGACGAGGGTGCCGCCGGAGCCGCTGACGGGCAGCTCGCCCTGGTAGCGGCCGGGGGCGATCTGGCGCAGGGGGGTCTCGGCGCCTTGGAAGCGGGCGATCAGCGGGCGGTCGTTGACGTAACTGCCGGCGGTGACGGCGTCGACCACCACGAGCAGGGTGGGGCCACGCACCTCGACGGCCGCGCTGTATGGCGCTGGGCGGGCTTGCAGCCAGCGCACAAGGCCGCCGAGGATACCGGGCAGCTCGTCCCAGCGACCGAAGTCGGCGGCCCATGCGCCGAGGTCGGTGGTGAGGGCAGCGCTGCGGCCGAGCCCGGCCCGGCCGACGGCCAGGATCGGCTCACCGTCGTGGCCGATGAACAGCGCTTCGCTGCCTGCCTTCATGCTGGTGGCCACGTAGGCGCCGACGCTGGGGGCTGTTCCGTCGAAGGGGGAGAGGGTGTGACGGCGCGCCTGCGGTTGCACGGGCACGTCGCGCAGCAGGTCGCGGGCGGCCGTCAGGGCCTCGTTGCTGAACAGGCGGGGGAGGGTGGCGACGTCGAAGGCCTCGTAGAAGCGGCCGCCACCGCCGACGGCCAAGGCGGCGAGGGCGCTGATGTCGGCGTCGGCGCCGATGGCGATGGTGCTGGTGGTGATGCGCCCCAGCCGCGCACCGGCGGCCAGGGCGGCCCAGTCGGGCGCTCCGCCACTGGAGAAGGGCCCTTGGCCGTCGGCCAGCTTGCCGTCGGAGAGCACGATGATGTGCTTGATGGCGGCGTCGGTGGCGGCCAGCGCCTCCACCGCCATGGCGTATGCGGGCGCCAGCACGGTCCCGCCGCGGGTCTGGATGTCGAGGATGGTGCCGAGCATGGCGCGCTTGCCAGCCTCGGTGGCCGGCCTCAGCTCGAAGACCCAGGCCGTGCTGTCTGCGTCGGAGAAGACCACCATGCCGAGCAGGTCGTCCTGGTAGGCCAGATCGACCACCTCGATGGCGCCCCGCTTGGCCAGCTCGAGGCGGCTCGGGTTGCCGGTGGCCATCGACTGGGAGACGTCCAACACGAACACCATCGCCACCTGGGGTTGACTGACCTCGGTGCGAACGTCGCTTGACACGGGCAGCACGGCTTCCACCGGGGTGCGGTACCAGCCGCCGAGACCGAAGCTGTCCGGCCCGCCGGTCATCAGTAGGCCGCCACCCTGATCGACGTAGCTGGCCAGCAACTCCAGTTGGCCTGGCGTGAAGGAGATGGCGCCTGCACGCAGCACGACGGCGCCGGGGTCGAAGGGTGCGGCCACCCGCTCTGGCCCGCCCTCCTCCACCTCGAAGCCCTGGCTGCGCAGCAGCTGCGCCATGGCGGGGTCGCCGATGACCAGCACCTGGGCGCGTGGCGCCAGCAGCACCTCGGTGAGCTGACGGTCGTCGCTGCCGGGCTGCTCGAAGTCCACCTCGATGCTGGCGCCCACCCGCAGCACGCCGTCACCGCTGGCCACCTCGGTGGGGGCGACCAGGTCGAAGCCGAGGGCGTGGGTGCCGGCCGGCAACTGGTGCTCGGTGCTGCCGAGCGGCTGGCCGCCCAGGTCGGTGCGCAGGACCAGCCGGGCGGGACGGTCGAGCTGCACCACCGCCACCACCTCCACCGTGCCGCCTGGGCTGACCCGGTCGGGGGCGAGCAGGGCCTCCAGCCTGGCGTTGGCCACGCTGCCAAGCGGCAGGACGTCCACCGGCACGGAGCTGCTCAGCACCGGTCCTGGTCCGCTTCCGGACGGGACGGTGACGGTGTCGACACCGTCGGAGACCACGGCAAGGCGATGGGCGCCGTCGGCGATGGCCACCGCCATGGCCCTGCCGAGGTCGGTGCGGCTGAGGTCGAGCGCGCTGGGCGAGGGTGAGCGCGGGTTGTCGACCAGGGTGGCGTCGCCGGCGAAGAGATAGACGCCGGTGTCGGCCGGGAGGGCGGCGGCCAGCGTCTGGGCGGCGAGGCGGCCGCTGTCACCCACGCTGCGGGAGACGTCGATGAGCAGGGCGAGGCGTTCGGTGGGCAAGGGACGCTGCGGCTGGGCCAAGGCGAGGAGCAGGGCGGCAAGGGTGGCCACACGCCACCAACGGCCCCGGCCGCGCGGCAGGAGCAGCAGCAACGGCAGGCCAAGGAGCACCCAGGGTAGGGCGAAGGTCTCCGTGAACCAGGTCACACCCCACCGTACATGGCGAAACGCTTCGCGTCAGCGTCCTGGATGCACTGCTATGATCGGGATCGATGCAGCTGCCGGAGTCACCTTACGTGCTCGTCGCCATGGCGACCGAGGCCAGGAGTGAAGGGCTTCGCGGTGTGGTCGAAGGCTTGCGCATGGGCGCCAAGCCTTTCAGTGAGGTGGCCGCGCTGCTGCACCATACGCACAGCTCGGTGCCAGAGGCCATCGTGCTCGAGCACGCCCTGGCGGAACAGGCCTCGCAGCTCGAGCTCATCACGCTGCTGCGCCGCCGTGCCTCGCTCATCGACGTTCCCATCATCTACCTCGGTCCGCTCGATGCCGAGCTCATGTCCAAGGTCCTCGACCAGGGGGCGGACGCCTACCTGACCTTGCCCACCCAGCCCTCGGTGGTGCGCTCCACGCTCAAGCGCCTGCTCGACCGGCGCCAGGTGGAGAGGGGCCTGCGCGGCGCCCTGGAGCAGGCGCGCCTCTTCGAGCAGGCCTACCAGGAGTCAGAGCGGGTCAAGGACGACCTCATCCACATGCTGGTGCACGACCTCAAGAGTCCCATCTCCAGCGTCATGGGCCTGCTCGACCACTCGCTCGACATGATGAAGGCCCAGGGCAGCGACGACGCAGGCATCGACGAGCTGCTGAGCCTGGCGCGCTCAGAGGCGCAGCACCTGCTCAACCTGGCGGCCAACATCCTCGACGTGCGGCGGATGAAGGAGGGCCACATGCCCTACGCCCCCGCGGTGGTCGAGAGCCTCACCGAGCTGGCCAAGGAGGCGCTTGGCGACGTCTCCGGTGGTCCGCGCGACCGCCAGTTCGGCTTCCTCGTGCGCCCCGAGTCCGAGCGGATCATGGCTGACCCCAACCTGCTGCGGCGGGTGCTGGCCAACCTCATGGCCAACGCCATCAAGCACACGCGCCGCGGCGGTTACATCGACTTCAGGGCATGGAAGCAGGACGGCGACTTCGTCCTCTCGGTGCGCGACGACGGCGAAGGCATCCCCGAGGCCGACCAGAAGCGCATCTTCAACGCCTTCGAACAGTCGCGCCACACGGTGCACGACCGCTACGACACCGGCATGGGCCTCACCTTCTGCAAGCTGGCCGTGGAGAAGCACGGCGGGCGCATCTGGGTCGAGTCCAAGGTGGGTCGCGGCAGCACCTTCTACTTCACCATCCCTGTCGACGTCGCTGCGCCATCCGGCCAGGAGGAGATCGTCGGCAGCGTGGTCTGATGCTCGGACGCCGTGCCCGGACGGCCGCATCGACCCTGAGCACCACCCCGGAGCCCCCCAGCTTCGACCTGGAACGTTCCCTCAAGAACCGCGGCTGCGCATGGGTGGCAGGCGTGGACGAGGCGGGCCGTGGCGCCTTGGCCGGTCCGATCGCGGTGGCCGCCGTGGTCCTGCCCGAGTTGGATGGGCTGCCATACGTCGACTCCAAGACCGTGGCGGAGGCGCGCCGTGAAGGCCTGGCGGAGCACGTGCGGCGCACCGCCCTCGCCTGGTCGGTCGCTGAGGCCACCGCCGCCGAGGTCGACGCCATGGGACCGCTGAAGGCGACGCACTTGGCCGCCCACCGGGCGCTGGCAGGCCTGCCACGGACGCCGGACGGCCTGGTCACCGACTACCTGAAGCTGCGCTTCGACGACCAGGAGGCCGCCCCCATGCTGCTCAGTCCGGCTCGCGCCGACCGGCTCTCGCTCTCGGTCGCCGCCGCCTCGCTGCTGGCCAAGACCACCAGGGATGCACGGATGCGCTCCGCAGCGGTAGATTGGCCCATGTACGGCTTCGATCGGCACAAGGGCTACGGTGTGGCCGCCCATCTGCGGGCGCTGCGCGAGGCGGGTCCTTGTCCCATGCACCGGCTGAGCTTCGCCCCGGTGAAGGCCGTCGTGCTAGACGCACCAGCATCCGACCCGGAGGGTCGGCTGCCGCTGAGGGGATCACCATGAGCGACGCCATCGGCGTGACCTTCGACAACGGACCCAAGTTGCACTACGTGCTGGCCCCGCCTCAGGTGCCGGAGGTCGGCCGCCGCTGTGTGGTGACCACCCGCCGCGGCCTCGAGTTGGCGCTGGTGCGTACCCAGCCACGTGACCAGAGCAACACCGTCGGTCACGTGGTTCGTGAGGCCGATCCCGGCGACATGGCCTCCTTCGAACGGCTCAAGACCAAGGCCGACGAGCTGAAGTGGCTGGCGAGAGCGCGCCTGCGTCAGGCCGGGTCCGACGCCAAGGTGGTGGTGCTGGAGTTCACCTTGGACGAGCAGGTGCTGGTGGTGAGCTACAGCGCCGAGTCCACCGTGCCGCTGAGGGCGCTGGCGCAGGCGCTGATGCCGCACACCCAGGCAAGGCTCGAGTTCGTCAACGTCGGCCCGCGCGACCAGGCGAGGGTGATGGGCGCCTTGGGCCGCTGCGGCAGCGGCAACTGCTCCTCCACCTGGCTGCAGAGCTTCAGCGCCGTGTCCATCCGCATGGCGCGCGACCAGCAGTTGCCGCTCAACCCGGAGAAGATCACCGGTCCATGCGGCCGGCTCATGTGCTGCTTGCAGTACGAGCATGAGCAGTACCGCGAGCTGCTCAAGGGCATGCCGAAGAAGGGTGGCAAGGCTTGCCACGAAGGCAGCGGCGTCTGCGGCCGGGTGGTCAAGGTGAGCCCGCTCTCGGGCACGGTGGAGCTGCGCACCGAGGAAGGCGCGCACCACCAGTTCCCTGCCGCCGAGGTGCAGCGCGTCAAGGGCGGACCCTGATCGGGTCGGCTGCCACGCTTGGTTTACAGGGCGTCTTCAGGGTCTCATAGGCCTTGGCGCAGGCGCATGACCCAGGCCCGAAGCGCCAGGTCGTGGTGGGCGTAGGCGGCCCAGGCGGACTCCAGCTCGGTCGTGGCCTGGTCACCCAAGGCGTAGGCCGACGGTCCCTCGGCGCGCCATGCTTCCCGTAGCCACAGGCCCACCTCGTCGTCCCCTGCCGTCCATAGCTCGGCCAGCGCCTCGGCCGCCTCGAAGGCCTGCTGCAGGCTGCCGTCCAGCGACCTGAGGAAGGCCTCCACCGCCTCTCGCTTGGCCTCGGTGGCCTGGCCTTGCGCCATGGCGGCCCGCCACATGCCCGGGCGACCGAGGCGGATGGCCGGGTGCGGCGCCAACGCGTTCACCACGTCTTCCGAGGCCTCGGCCGGTCGGAAGCGCACGACGGTGCACCTGGAGGCCACGGTGGGCAGCAAGGCGTCCGGCCCCGGCGCGATGAGGATGACCACCGAGCGGCCGGGCGGCTCCTCCAGCGTCTTCAGGAAGGCGTTGGCGGCTTCCTCCGTCATGGTCTCGGCGCGGTCGATGACGCCGACCCGCCAGCGGCCGACCGGCCGCAGGGCCAGCCAGGGGCCCAAGGGCTCGGACTCCTCGGCCCGCTCCCTCGCCACCAGCTGGTCGAGGCGCAGCTGGGGTCGCCGTGTGGCCTTGCCGTCGCGGGTGGTCAGCGCCGGCGCCACCTCTCGGTAGTCGGAGGAGGGGGTGGGGTCGGCCTCATCCGGCAGGAAGCCGCGGCAGGCGGCGCATCGTCCGCAAGGTTCGTCTAGTCGCGCCTCGCAGTTCAGCAGGGCCGCGTACCAACGGGCGGCCGCCCGGCGGCCAACGCCTTCCGGACCGGCCAGCAGCAGGGTGCGCGGGGCGGCGTCGCCGCGCAGCGAGAGATCGCGCAGGACGGCGAGCGCCTGGTCCTGCCCTTCCGGGCGAAGGCCGCTAGCTGGGGCCATGACCTGGCTCATCGTCCCTGGCCCAAGCGATCGGCCAGGGAGGTGGGGTAGCCGGCCTCGACGACCCGCCTTTGCACGGTGGCCACGTCGTATGGCACCCGACGAACCTCGAAGCTGCGGGCGGCCGGGTCGAAGATGGCGTAGGCGGCCTGACGGTCGCCGTCGCGCGGCTGACCGACGGCACCTGGGTTGAGGATGGCGCGGGCCTGCGGCGGGATGCGGTACACGGTCTGCGGCGCGGCGAACTCCACCGTGCGCCACATGGACTGTTCAGCTGCCGCGATGCAGGCGAAGGCCTTTGGCACATGGGTGTGGGCGACCAGGCCGATGCTCTGAGCCATCTGGGGAAGGTTGGCTTCGGCCGAGGCGAGGGAGGACAGGTACTCGAAGCGGTGTCGGAAGCCGCCGTGGGCGGCTTGCCAACCCTCTCCCTCTGCCCGCTCGGTGAAGCCGCGCAGGAAGGCGATGTCGTCGTCGCTGAGCTGGGCGAGGTGACGCTGGATCACGCCGAGCGCCAGGCTGTCCTCACGCACGTCGAGCAGGTCCTGGCCGTCGATCAGGGACAAGAGCAGGGCGTCGTGGTTGCCCAGAAGGGCATGGGCCGGCTGCAGCGACCGGATGGACTCCACCACCTCGACGACGTAGGGGTAGTAGCCCACCAGGTCGCCCATGAAGATCGTGGCGTCGAAGCCCCGGCGCTTGGCGTCGCGGAGGACGGCTTCGAGGGCGGGGGCGTTGCCGTGCACGTCACCGAGCACCAAGTAGCGCATGTGCAAGCACGATAACCGGTCCACGCAGGCACCGCCTGCTGATCGGGAACGGACGGCAGGGGCTGATAGACTGGCCGCGATGAGCCTCCGAACCTCGGCCATCGCGCTGTTGGCCGTCCTCTTCCTCGCCTTCACGGCCTCGCCGGCCCGGGGGGAAGGGATCGCCGTGCCGTCGTTCCCCGCCCGGGAGGGTGTGGCGGACGAGGTGGCGGCGCGTTTCATGGACGCCCTGCGCCGGGCCTTGGTGAACGAGGGGCTGCGGGTCGACGAGGCGCATGTGGTCACCCCCGGCATCGCAGGCAGCCTGGAGATCGTCTACGCCGAGCTGGTCGCCCAGTTGGCGCGGACCCGCTACGCGGTGCTTGGCCAGGTGGTGCTGCGCGAGACGGGCGAAGGCCCTTACGCCGTCGACCTCATCGCTGTCGACGCCGTGCAAGGCCGTAGCACAGACCTTGGTTCGAGGACCTTCGACCTGGCCACGCTGGAGGCCGCGGCCGGTGACCTGGCCGTCAGCCTGGCAGCCTTCGCCGCGCCGGTGGCCGACCTACCGGCTGGCGACGCCGACCTCTTCGTCACCAGTCAGCCCAGCGGCGCAGAGGTTCGCATCAACGGCGTCCTGGTCGGCCTCACGGGCTCCGTCGACCCCCACTCGCTGCAGCCGGGCCGTTACGAGGTCGAACTGCGTCTCGAGGGCTACCTGCCAGAGGTCCGCAGCCTCGACCTGAGATCAGGCGACTTCCGCTTCCTGCGCATCGAGCTCACCGAGATCGCAGGCGGCAGCCTGCTGGTGGCTTCCAGACCGAGGGCCGAGGTGTGGCTGAACGGCGAGCTGGTCGGCACCACCCCTGCCAACCTGCCCGCCAGCCCCGGCGAGCACGTGGTGGAGCTGCGCCGGCCCGGCTTCGTCAGCCGCAGTCAAGTCGTGCTGGTGCGGCTCTTCCGCGCTACCAGGGTGGACGAGCGGCTCGAGCCCATCGGCGAGCCCATGATCTTCTGGCCACTGGATGCCCCGGTCCGCGTGCTGGTGGACAGCATCCTCACGGGTGGCGGCTTCGCCGTGGTCGAGCCCGGCCTGCACACCATCGAGGTGCTGCGTGGTGGCCAGGTCTACAGCTGGCTGCGGGCCGTGCCCGAGCTCGGGGTCTTCAGGCTCGACCTCGAGACAGGCGAACTGATCCCCCTCGACTTCTGAGGCTCAGAAGGATCGCGACCAGGCCAGCTCCAAGCCGGCCCCATCGCCATGCGTCCAACGGCCGTTCAGCAGCCAACGCCCCGTACCCCAAGGCCCACTGCTGCCAAGCGCCAGGTAGGCGGCGGGTCGATCGGCCCTGGTGGGGACCCAGCCGGCCGCCAGGCTGGTGCTGAGCGCACCGTCGCGCACGGTGGTGGCCACTTCCATGCCGGGAGCCGCCCAGGCGTCGCCACCGCCGGGCGCTGGGTCACGCCTGCCCCACCACAGGGTCAGTCGGCTCTCGGGGGCGCGGCGCGGCACATGATGCAGCGTCAAGCCGATACCGAGGTGGCCGTCGCCCGCGCGGGCGCCAGCCGCCTCCAAGTGCAGGCTGAGGTCGACATCCGGCCGCACCGCCGAGCGGCGCAAGGAGGCCTGGGCGGCGAAAGCCCAGCCGCCCTGGGTCAAGGCCAGCCTCGGGTTGGTCTCCAGCCACCAGTTCCGGTCGATGCGCCAGCTGGCGACCAGGTTCAGGCCGGCGCCGAAGGACCTTTGGGGCGCGCCGGTCAGGCGACGCAGGTCGGCGGTCGGCGGGGGCGGCGCAGAGCGCGACAGGACGGTGAAGGGGACCGGTCCACGTTGGCCGAGGTCCAGCTCGAGGCGCAGCGCCACCGGGCCCAACACGCCCCTGGCGCCGACCGTGGCGCCGGTACCAGCCGCATCGGTGCCGGCCCTCGCCTCCAACAGCAGGTTGCCGAGTGGGCCGGCCGTCAAGGTCTGGCGCCAACCGCCTGCAGCCTCGACGCTTGCGCCGGAGCCGAAGACCCCCAACCGCAGGCCAAGCTCGAAGTCGTGGTCGCCGCTGCGCAGGTCGAAGACGGCGAAGCGCACCCCCAACTGCGGGGCGGCGTCACCGACTTGCAGCCGCGGCCCGACGCCGATGAGCAGCTCGCGCGCCTGGATGGGGGGGAGCAGGATGGCGAGCAGGCAGGCGAGCAGGAGCAGACGCAGACGCATGCCACAGCCTAACGGAGACCATCGCTGGGCACGGGTTAGCATGCGGTCGCCCGAACTCGGGCCTACCCCATGAAGCGCGCCTGGCGCGGGCCTGCGGCCCATGAGTCGGCGTGCCGGGAGAACCGGACCCATGAGCATCCTCGGACACTTGACCGTCCTTCCACAGCTTCCTCCCACCCTCGGCCTGCTGGCCGAGATGGCCGCCGACCTGCGCTGGACCTGGCGAGCCGACGTACGTGCGCTGTTCCGCAGCATCGACCCCGAGCTGTGGGAGGCCTCCGGCCACAACCCCGTGAGCTTCCTGCGCGACGTGGACCAGAGCAGGCTCGACGCAGCGGCCGACGACCAGGACTACGTCGACCGCATCGGCCGGGTGGCGGCCTCGCTGGCCGCCGAGGACCGCGACGGTGGCTGGTTCGCTTCCGACGGACCTGGCGCCGCCGAGCCCACCGGCGATGGCGCCGCACCGCTCTACGCCTACTTCTGCGCCGAGTACGGCTGGCACGAGGCCATCACCCTCTACTCCGGCGGCCTCGGCATCCTGGCTGGCGACCACACCAAGGCGGCAGCCGACCTTGGCGTGCCGCTGCTGGCGGTCGGCCTCTGGTACCCCGAGGGCTACTTCCACCAACGGGTGGCCAGTGACGGCCGCCAGGAGGCGGTGTTCGAGCGCAAGTTCCCCTTCGAGCTGCCCCTGACGCAGGTCACGGGTGCTGACGGGCAGCCCCTGCGGGTGCCGCTCAAGCTCTTCGGCCGCGCACTGCAGGTCGGTGCATGGCAGGCGCGTGTAGGCGGGGTGCCGGTGGTGCTGCTCGACCTCGACCTGCCAGAGAACCGGCCGGAGGACAGGCAGTGGCTGGCGCGTCTGTACGGCGGCGACCAACGCACCCGCATCGCCCAGGAGATGGTGCTCGGGGTGGCGGGCGTGCGCATGCTCAGGGCCATGGGCGCCGCGCCGAGCAGCTGGCACATGAACGAGGGCCATTCGGCCTTCATGGCGCTGGAGCGCTGCCGTGAACTGGTGGCGGCCGGCCTTTCCTTCGAGGCGGCGCGCGAGGCGGTGGCGGCCAACACCCTGTTCACGGTGCACACGCCGGTGGCGGCAGGCAACGACGCCTTCCCCTTCGAGCTGGTGGCCGAGGCCTTCAGCGGTGCATGGACCGAGCTTGGCCTGAGCCGCGAGGCCTTCCTCGAGTTGGGCAGCGCCGACCACGGTTGGGGCCCGGTGTACAGCATGCCGGCCTTGGCCATCCGCTTCACCAGCGGCCGCAACGGCGTGGCCGAGCTGCACGGCGAGACCAGCAGGCGCATCTGGTCGGAGCTGTGGCCTGGCGTGCCGCAGGAGGAGGTGCCCATCGGCCATGTGACCAACGGCGTCCACCTGGCCACTTGGATGGCGCCGGAGATCCAGGAGCTGGTGGGGCGGACCCTGCCGGCCGACTGGCGGCAGCGTAGCGACGACACGGTCATGTGGCGGGCGGTCACCGGGCTGGCAGCGGACGAGCTGTGGAGCGCGCGCAAGGCCTTGAAGGCGCAGAGCGTCCGCTTCCTGCGTAGGCGGGTGCTGCGCCAGTTGGGCAGGCAGCAGGCCAGGCCGACCGACCTGGCCCACTCAGGCGACCTCTTCGACGCCAACGCCCTCACCATCGGCTTCGCCCGCCGCTTCGCCACCTACAAGCGGGCCACCCTCGTGTTCCGCGACATGGGCCGCCTCGCTGCGCTGCTGAGCGATCCGCAGCGGCCGGTGCAGCTGGTGTTCGCCGGCAAGGCGCACCCGGCCGACGGCGAAGGGCAGGCCCTGATCCAGCACATCCACCAGCTCTCGCAGACGCCGGACTTCGCCGGCAAGGTGGTCTTCGTCGAGGACTACGACATGGCCGTCGGCCGAGCCCTCACCCGCGGGGTGGACGTCTGGCTCAACAACCCCCGGCGCCCCCTCGAGGCATCAGGCACTTCGGGGCAGAAGGCGGCCATGAACGGCATCCTCAACCTTTCGGTGCTCGACGGCTGGTGGCCGGAGGGCTTCGACGGCGGCAACGGCTGGGCCATCGGCGGCCACCGCGGCTACCAGGACGAGGCGAGGGCCGACGAGGCCGACGCCGACGAGCTCTACGAGCTGTTGGAGCAGGAGGTCGTCCCGCTCTACTACCAGCGTGACGAGGACGGCGTGCCGCGCGCCTGGATGGAGCGCGCCGCCCGCGCCATCGCCAGCGTCACCCCCCGCTTCAATGCCGAGCGCATGGTCAAGGACTACGTGCGGCTGTACTACGCCCCCGCCAGCCAGCGCGGGGCTGCCTTCGCCGCCGACGGTCACGCCCTGGCGCTCGAGGTGGCGGCCTGGCGCCAGCAGGTGGAGCAGACCTGGCCCACCGTGCGCTTGGAGGGGCTGGTGTCGGCCGGTGACGCGGACGGCGCCAACCCATGGCGCATCGGCGAGGAGATCGACCTGCAGGCCCTGCTCGACCTGGGTGACTACCAGGACGATGCAGGGGTACGCGTCGAGGTGGTCTACGGGGCCGAGCGTGACGAGCTGCAGCACGGTCTGCGCACGGTGGAGATGACACGTCTGACGAAGGAGGCGGACGGCCGCTGGCGTTACGGCCTGCGCCTGCGCCCAGAGATCAGTGGTCGCCTGGTGTACGGCATCCGTGCCTACCCGAGCCATCCTGGCCTGCCCAACGCCTTCGATGGCGTGACGCCGGTGTGGGCCTGAGGCGAGCCTAGACCGCTTGCTCCTCGGGGATCGGCGCCAGATCGCCGGCGGCTGCGCGGTCGGCCAACAGCCATAGCTCGCGTCTTGGCCGCACAGCGGTGAGCGGCAGGACGTCAGCATCGGCCGCCGCGTTCCCCCGCAGCGCCTCCAAGGTGCGCCCGAGGGCGGGTCGCTTGTCCTCGCCACTGACCAGCACCCAGGCCTCCGTGGCCTGTGACAGGGCGGCAGCGCTGAGCGAGAGGCGCGCCGGCTGATCAGGCCATGGGCGCACCACCAGGGTGCTGGTGCTGTCGTCGAGGGCCGCGCCGGTGCCGGGGAAGAGGCTGGCCGTGTGACCGTCGGCCCCAAGGCCGAGCAGGACGAGGTCCAGCTCCAACGGCGCGCCGAAGGCTGCCGCCAGGGTGGCAGCATGGAGGCTGGCGGCCTCCTCCGGCGTGGCAGCCTCAGGCCAGGTGAAGACCTGGTCGCGGTCGATCGCCACGTGGTCGAGCAGCGCCTCGAAGGCCGCGCGTGCGTTTCGGTCCGGATGGCTGGCCGGCACGAAGCGCTCGTCGCCCCAGGTCAGCCACACCCGTTCCCATGGCAGGTCGCCCCGTTCGCTGAGGCGCCGGTAGCCCTCCATGGGCGTACGTCCGCCAGCCAGGGCAACGGTGAATCGGCCCTTGGCCGCGACCGCGTGATGGCAACTGGCCACGAAACGCGGTACCCAGACCTCGGCGAGGTCGTCCACCACCTCGAAACGGAGTCCTTGCATGCCCGAGACTACCACCGGCGTCTGAGCGATCCCAGGTACGGTGTGGCGATGGACTGGACCCGTGATCGCGCCTACGCCCTGATGACCGAGTGGACCAAGAGCCCCAGCCTGCGCAACCACATGCTGGCCGTCGAGGCGGCCGTCGCCGCCTACGCCGCCGAGGAGGGGGCCGACGTCGACCTGTGGGCGGCCACCGCCCTGCTGCACGACATGGACTACGAGCGGCACCCCGACCTGGGTGAGGGAGGCCATCCCTACGTGGCCGTGGCCTTGCTACGCGAGCAGGGCGCGCCTGAGGAGATGGTGGAGGCCATCCTCGGTCACGCCGAGCACACGGGCGTGCCGAGGACCAGCCGCCTGGCCAAGGTGCTCTACGCCTGTGACGAGCTCACCGGCCTGGTCACGGCCGCCGCCCTTGTGCGGCCGGACAAGGACGTGCGTGCCCTGGAGATCGCCAGCCTGAAGAAGAAGTTCAAGGACAAGGCCTTCGCCCGCGGCGTGCATCGCGATGAGCTGCTGCGGGGCGCGGAGGAGCTCGGCGTCGATCTGTGGGTGCATGCGGCCAAGGTGCTGGCCGCCATGCAGGCGAGCGCCGAGGTGCTCGGCTTGGACGGAGCAAGGGCCAAGGACTGAGGCGGCGCAGCTCGCCGTACGGCGGTCGCGCCCCGTGGCGACCTACAGCTGCCGCAGATTCCAGACCCAATGCCCGTCCTCGGCCCGGCGCAGCCACGGCCACACCACCCAAGATGCACGGCCTGCCACCCTCTCCAAGGCCACCGGCCCGAAGGCCCGCGAGTCGTAGGAGGCAAGCGGCGCGCGGTTGTCGCCCAGCAGGTAGACGTGCCCATCGGGCACCAAGATGGGCGCCTGCTGCCCGGTGGCCACCCGCTCGGGGTCGAGGTAGGACTCCTCCTGCAGCACGCCGTCCAGCCACAGCCTGCCTTGCGACATCTCCACCGTCTGTCCAGCCACCGCCGCGACCCGCTTGATGAGGTAGGGGCCGCCGCTGAGTCGCTCGAGGACGGTGCGAGGTTGGCTGCCTGGTGGCCGGAAGTAGACCAGGTCACCGCGCTGCCAGCTCCCGCCGCTGAGCCTCAGCCACCAGCTCTCGTAGCGGGGCACCAACGCCCGCTCGCCGTCGTGCAGGGTGGGCAGCATCGAGATGCCATCGATGCCGACGGTGGTCACCACGAAGACGGCGGTGGCCACGCCAAGACCGAGGACGATGGCCAAGCGCAACAGGGAAGGCAGGAAGCCGCCCTGCCTCAGTCGGCCGCTCCTGGTGGTGGGACGTCGGCGAAGGCCGCCGGCGGCCGTAGGGCCCGCCAGTTCCATTCACCGTCGCGCATGGGTGGCCAGATCACCGCTGTGGCCTTGCCCGCGATGGTCATGCCGTCCACCGGCCCGAACAGGCGCGAGTCCTCGCTGCCGCCACGCGAGCGTTGGCGGTTGTCGCCCATGATGAAGTACTGGCCCTCCGGCAGGATCAACTCGTGGATGAAGGGCACATCGTCCGGGGCGTCGGCGGGCAGGGGCGCCAAGGCGTCCAGGGTGCCGCCGTAGTAGAGCTGCACGCGCGGGTCGCTGAGCGGCAGGGCTGGCGGGTAGAAGCCGGTGACGGGCAGGTCGGGCGCAGGCGTGCCGGACGGGGTGACGGCGAAGCGCACCACCAGGCCGGTGACCACACCGTTGGATGCGGTGATGACGGGGAAGTCCTGGCGGTCGGGTGTGATCTCGCCGGTGCCGCTGATGAAGCCCTGGTCGACGACGTGGCCGTTGACGATGACCTGCCCTGCCTCGATGCGGATGCGGTCGCCTGGGACGGCGACCACCCGCTTGATGAAGAAGGGGCGCTGCCCCGTCTCGAGGGCGGTGGGGGAGTTGGCCGGGTCGCGCACCACCACGATGTCGCCGCGGCGGTACGGACCGAGGATGCCGGCACGCTTCAGCCAGGTCTCGTACTTGGGGATGAAGACGCGGTCGCCGGTGAGCAGGGAGCGCAGCAGGTTGGCGCTGCCGACGCCACCGTCAAGGTTCGGCCTCATGGAGCTGCCGATCACGCCGACGGTGTTGAAGACGAAGGTGACCACCAGGTAGGCGATGACGAGGGCTTCGGCGTAGCCGCGTACCTCACGCCAGAACTTCTGCATGGGTGTGCGGGCGGGGGTGCCGGCGGCGCCTTCGGCGCCGGCTCGTTGGGTAGAGGCCATGGTGGGCACTCTACCGTTGACGACGGCCTGGACGCCCTGCCTGCACGGCCACGGTCGCCTCGCTGCCGCCGACGATCTCGGCCGGCGCATCGCTGTCAGTCGCCCCGCGAGTTCGGTCGGCCGCTGCTGGGGCACTGGGTTTCAGGCGTCCCCTGCCCCTCGCCTTGGTCTTGGCCGGGGCCTCGGCGGCAGGCAGGGCGCGGCCTGGCAAGGGACCCATGGAGGCTTGCTGCATCCGCTCGAGCAGCTCCGGCCTGGCCGCCAGGGCGGCCTCGGTGCTGACCACGCCGGCCTCGACGATCTGGTCCAGCTCCCAGAAGGCCTCGATGCGCACGCTTGGCATGTCGTGCTGCACCCGCAGGTCGGCAGGATGGAGCACGTACTGCACGTCGGAGAGTAGCCGCATCATGATGTCGCTCGCCCTCAGGGTCACCGCCGCCATGGGCGTGCGTCGCTCCAGGGTGACGGTGGCCACCATCCGCTCCCACCAAGAGGACGGTTCGTCGCTTGGATGCACGTAGACCGAACGGCGCGGCGGCGTGACGTCGGAGGCCAGGGTGATGCCAGCGTGCATCAGGGCGAGCGCGTCCACCGGCAGGTTGTTGGTGATGCCGCCGTCGGCCAGCGTGCGCACACCCAACTGGATGGGCTCGAAGGCGCCAGGGAAGCACGAAGACGCACGCACGGCTGTGATGAGGTCACCGTGGGTGAAGACCACCTGTTCACCCGACTCGATGTCGGTGGTGGTCACGGCAAGGGGTTTGGACAGTTCCTCGAAGGTCTCAGGCAGGTAGGTGGAGAGCAGGTGGTGTAGCTTCTCGCCCTTGAGCAGACCGGCTGCCAGCGACAGGTCGATGACGTCGCGCCAGGAGATGGAGGTGGCCAGCTCGTGCAGGTCGTCGGCGCGGTAGCCGTAGGCGTAGAGCGCACCGAGGATGGCGCCCATGGAGGTGCCGGCCAGCACGTCCACCTCCACGCCATGGCGTTCGAGCACCTTGAGCATGCCGATGTGGGCGAAGCCGCGAGCGCCACCGCCCGAGAGCGCAAGGCCGATGGAGGTGCGGTGCGTCGACTCGCCTTGCGCCGCAAGCTCTTGGCTGTCTGGATGCGCGCCGAGGAGGGCACTGGCGGCGCCGACGGCGCCGATGGCACCAGCAGGTTCAGGCACGGCTTCCTTGGGGCTTTGAACTAGGCGCGGGGGCATGGCTACAAGTCTAGGGCGGGCAGGCCAAGGAGGTGTGAGGGCTCGCTGACGAAGGTCCTGCCCCCGGCTGTCGACAACCCGACCTCGAGTATGCCGTCAGTCGCGGCCTCGAGGCCATGGCCGCTCATGGCGTCGGTCCAGCTCGAAGGCAGGCCAAGGGCGCCGACGTCCAGTTGCACCGTGCCGCCGCGCCGGTGGATCACCGTCAGCACCGCCTCGCCGTCCAGCTCGCGGACGAAGGCGAAGGCGTCGCCTTCCGCAAGCACCGTGCGGTAGCTTCCCCTGGCCAGGGCCGGGTGCCGCCGTCTCAAGTGGATCAGCCGTCGCAGCGGTGCTAGCAGCTCCTGCCGCCAAGTCGCCTCATCCCAAGGGAACGGCCGCCGGTTGTCGGGATCCTCGCCGCCCATCAGACCCACCTCGTCGCCGTAGTAGATGCATGGCACGCCAACGTAGGTCATCAGGGCATGGTGGGCGCCGAGGCAGGCGCCGATATCGCCGCCAAGGCGATGCAGGAAGCGCGGCACGTCGTGCGAGGAGAGCAGGTTGAGCTGCGAGAGGGCGATGGGCCATGGCAGGCGGGCGCGGCTACGGGTCATCCGCCTGTCCAGCTCGGCGGCGTCGCATGCCTCGGCCGCACCACGGAAGTCGGTGCCACACCAGAACGCCGCCATGGGCCTCAGGAAGCCGGCGTAGTTCATGGCGCCGTCCTCCTCATCACCCTGCAGCCAGTCGCTGGCATCGAAGAAGTGCTCTCCCAACACGAAGGCCTCTGGGTTCTCCTCGCGGATGGCTTGGCGGATGCCGTGCAGGTGTCGGTGGTTGTTGGCCGCGCCCGGTCCCTCGCCCAGCATGTGCACCGCGTCCAGCCGCCAACCGTCGATGCGCCAAGGCGGCCTGAGCCAGCGCCGCAGGAAGGCGTCCTCGCCCGCGTAGACCGCGTCGACCACACCTGGATCCGCGAAGTCGAGCACCGGCAGGCTGCGCACCCCCGCCCAGCCGACGTAGCTGTCCGAGTCAAGACGATCGCGGAAGACGTAGCGGCTGCGGTAGGGCGAGTCCGGGCCCTGATAGGCACCGGGCGGTTGGTGTTCGCCCAGGCGATCGAACCAGCGGTGGCGGTCGCCTGTGTGGTTGACCACGGCGTCGAGCACGATGCGCATGCCACGCGACCGCAGCGCGTCGAGCAGCGCCTGCATGGCCTCCTCACCGCCCAAGTGCGGGTCGATCCGGTCGTAGTCGATGGTGTCGTACTTGTGGCTGCTCGGGCTGAGGAACACCGGTGTCAGGTAGAGGGTGGAGGCGCCGAGCGCCCAGAGGTGGTCCAAGCCTTGGAGCACACCTTGGAGGTCACCACCGAAGAACTCCCGCTCGCCCTGGCCGCGCGTCGGCAACTCGTCCCAGCCGCGGCGGAGCAGCGGCCGGCCATGCACATGCCAGGCGCCGTCCTGCGGGTCGTTGCTCGGGTCGCCGTTGCGGAACCGGTCGGGGAAGACCTGGTACACGACCTGCCCCCAGACCCAGGCGGCAGGCCGATACCCGGCCACGTGCCGGAAGTGGCCTTGCCTGTCGCTCTCGCCCGGATGCAGGCCGGCGGCGTCCAGCCAGGCCTGTCGGTCGTCGAAGACGAAGCGGAAGGCGTAGCGGGTGGTGGCCTCGTGGCGAGAGAGCGGCACCTCGGCGGCGTAGCTGACCCAGCCTGGGCCTGCGGTGGGGTCGTCCACCAATTGCATGACGGTCAGGCGCTCCTCGAAGTCGGGCTCGGTGCGCACGAAGGCGGCCGCCGGTCGGCGGCCGCGGGTGCGCACCCGCAGCCACAAGCGGTCGCCGCGATCCTCGAACAGCTCGGGGATCGCGGCGTGGTGGGCTAAGAAGGCCGGGTCCATGCCCCAGCCTAGCGCTCGCTCGTCAGGCTGGCTCAGTCCAGCGAACGCAGGGTCACCGTCACCTCGAGGATGGCCCCGTTGCGCCAGACCTCCAGGTCGACGGTGTCACCCGCCGACTTGTCGAACACCACCCGCTGCAGGTCTTCTGGACTGCGGGTGGCGACGCCGTCAGCGCTGACGATGACGTCGCCGCCGGCCTCGTAGCTCTGACCGTCGACTTGTGCCTGGAAGGTGGGGCCGCGCAGGCCGGCTTCGGCGGCAGGGCTGTCCGGCTGCACTGCGACGACGACGAGGCCGTCATCGGGCAGGTCGAGCGTGTCGCGGACGGCGGGTGGGTAGGCCGACACGGCACTGACGGTGACGCCCATGCGGGGGCGGCTCGGGTCGTTCCTGGCGGCGGCAAGGCCACTCAGGCCGCCCGCCTGCAGCGCAGTGAGGTTCTCGGCAAGCAGCGAGGCCGGCACGGCGAAGCCGATGCCGACGTTGCCGGGCTGGCCGGCCACCGACACCCCGGAGACGATGGCGGTGTTGATGCCGATCAGCTCGCCGCGGCTGTTGAGCAGCGGGCCGCCCGAGTTGCCCGGGTTGATGGCCGCATCGGTCTGGATCATGGGGACCGCGATCTGCCCGATGGAAGGCAGGTCGCGGCCGATGGCCGAGACGATGCCGGTGGTCACGGTGCTGGCCAGACCGAAGGGGTTGCCGATGGCGATGGCCTTCTGGCCCACCCTGACGGCGCCCTGCGCCAGCACAATGGCGCGCACCTGCGGGGCGCGCTGCGGCTCGACCAGCTCGAGCAGGGCCAGGTCGACGTCCAGGTTGGCGCCGATCACCCGCACCTCGAAGTCATCGTCGGAACCGGGGAAGTTGACGTTGATGCTGGCGCCATCGCGCAGCTCGACGGCGTTGTCTGCCAGGGCCTCGCGCACCACGTGGTAGTTGGTGACGATCAGCCCGCCTTCGATGACGAAGCCGCTGCCCGATCCTTGGCGCAGTCGTGGTGTGCTCGGGGCCTGGGGGATGGAGAAGAAGTCGCGGAACTGCGGCGGCACCATGTCGCGGAACTGCGCGAAGGGGTCGACGGCTTGGCCGAGCACCTCGACGCGCACGGCCACCACGCTGGCGCCGAAGGCCTCGACCACGTCGACGGTGTTCGCCTCGTCGGCGAGCAGCGCGTTGGTCTCGTCCAATGGCGGACCGCCGAGCTGCGCCTGGCTGATGCTCAGCAGGGCGGCAAGGCTGATGGCGGCGGTGAAGAGGGTGGCGAGGAGGAGCTGGGGGACCGTGGCGCGGCGGGCGCGTCCGGGTTGGATGACGCCAGATGTGGTGTCGGTGGGTGGGTCCGCTTGGGTTGGGTTCATGGTGGGTGGTTGTCCTCCGACCCCAGCCTCCCACCCGGTGATGATGCGGTCACGAGACCGCGATGAAGTCGATGAGAACCTAGGCCAGGGCGTGGTGCTCGCAGTCCCGTTGCCGTGGTGGCGGCCAGTGGCGGGGTAGGCTGGAGCCATGTGGGAGAGCGCAGCCATCACCGAGCGTGTCCAGCGGCTGCTGGACGACCGCGGCCTGAGCGGCGAGTCCATCCAGGAGCTGGCAGGATCCCTGCTGTGGCGTATCGGCAGGGCCAGCGATGACGGTCCCGTCACGGTCCGTGTCGGCTTCGCCACCAGCGCCCACCTCTTCGCCGAGTTGCCTAGGCTGCGCAACGCCAGCGAGGAGGAGATCGCAGCTGCGGTCGAGGCCGGCGACCTACGGGTGGAGTGGGTCGGCCTTCGGGGCCGGTGATGCTGGCTTGAACCTGGTCCATGAGCTGGGTTTCGAGTTGCAGGTGCCCATGCCGTTCGCAGAGGCCCTGGCCTTCGTCCGCGACGTCCCCCGCAGCTTCGCCAAGGCCGACTTCCTGCATGAGCCGCGCTTCGACCACGGGCCGCCACCCGTCCTCAGTGCCGAGCTGCCTGTCGCGGCGGCCTTCTTCGGTCAGCAGTCGCTACCCTTCCGCAGCATGGCCGAGGCGCGACCGGTCGGCGGCGCCCTCGTCGGTCTGCCCATCGAGGCGGACGGGCCGGGTTGGGCCCGCGTGGACGGCGAGGTCAGCGTCATCGCCCTCGGCAGCCATGTCAGCTCGCTGCGCTACGAGTTCCGCATCGAGGTGTGGTTGCGGCTGCCCGAGGCAGAAGGCTGGGGTGGGCGTGCCCTGCAGCGCATGATCCAGAGGGCAGGTCGGGATGTGCTGCAACGTCTGGACGAGGTCTTCCCACAGGCGTTGAAGGAGGCAGCCGCCGACGGCGCTCCGACGGCGGTGCCCTCGGGCTAGCTCGGTCGATCGCGCACTCGCAGACGGCTCGCCCGCCGACGGCTCACTTGCCGACGCAGAAGCGGCTGAACACCTCGCTGAGCGTCTCCTCCGTGACATCGCCGCCACCGCTCATGCGAGCGAGGGCGCGTAACGCCGTCTCGAGCTCCAGGCCCTGGACGTCGGCAGGAGCGTCAGGCACGCGCTCCAAGGCCTCGATCGCCTCGCGCAACGCGTCAGCGTGTCGCTCCGAGCTGACCCAGGTCTCCTCGGCCACCGCCTCGGCGAGCAACCTCGTCTCCAAGGCCAGCTTCAGCTCCTCCAAGCCGCTGCCATCCTCGCTGGACAGCCGCAGCAGCTTCCCTCCGGGAGGCTGCAAGGGGAGGTCGGCCTGATCCCAGGCGGAGGGCCGGTCGGCCTTGCTGGCCACCCACAGGTGCCGGTCGGAACGGAAATCGGCCAGCAAGGCCCGGTCGTCAAGACTGAGGGGTTGGCTGCCGTCGATGAGCAGCAGCACCAGGTCGGCCGCCTCGGCCAACTCCTTCGCCCGTTCCACGCCGCTGGCCTCGACGGCCTCGGCCGCCGGCCTGAGGCCGGCGGTGTCGATGGCCGTGAGGCTGATGCGCCCAAGCGCCAAGGGTGCCTCCAGGTAGTCGCGCGTGGTGCCGGCCTCGGCGGAGACGATGGCGCGGGGGTAGCCGAGCAGGGCGTTGAGCAGGCTCGACTTGCCGGCGTTGGGCCGTCCGACGATGGCAAGTCGGGCGCCCTGGGTGGCGAAGCGCCCTGCGCTGGCGGTGGCGAGCAGCCGCTCGAGTCGCTCCTTTGCCCTGGCCACCGGGGCCTCCACCTGGGCTTCTGGCACGCCCTCCTCCGGGTAGTCGAGCGAGGCGAGCACCGCCGCGTAGCTGCCGGTGAGCTCACGGCGCGCTGCCTCGATGGCCTTGGTCAGGGCGCCCGACAGGCCAACGGCCGCCTGCCTGCTGGCGGCCTCCGACCTGGCCTCGACCATGGCCAGCACCCCTTCGGCCTGGGCCAGGTCCAGCTTGCCTGCCAGCACGGCGCGCAGGCTGAACTCACCGGGTCCGGCCTGCCGCGCCCCATGGCGCAGACAGAGATCAAGCACGGTCTGCAGCACCGCGGGTCCACCGTGCACCTGCAGCTCGGCGGCGTCCTGGCCCGTGTAGGAGCGTGGTGCCCGGAAGACCAGCAGCAGGCCATGGTCGACGAAGCGGTCGCCGTCCATCACCGTGCCGAAGTAGAAGCGGCCACCACGCAAGGCCGAGGCGTCCTCGCCGCTCTGTGGTCTGAACACGGCGCCGGCCAGCCGTAGGGCGTCCGGACCGGCGATCCTGACGATGCCGATGGCGCCGATGCCAGGCGCGGTGGCGATGGCGGCGATGGTGTCCCCAAGGTCGGGCAGGCTCATGGCGCGGCCCTCCGGTGAAGGCGGGGGCTGACGAGGGTCGGTGGGCAGTGCACGATCCCATGCTCGCATGCCCGGCCGCGATAGTAGGATGCCAGCCATAACGGAACCTTGACGGCGTGGAACCATCATGGGCCACGACCGGCCTGGGCCCGAAGCGAAGGGGGCACGATGGAGACGATCTACCTGATCCAGGGCTTCGCTGCGCCATGGCTCGACACCTTCTTGACTTGGGTGACGGACTTGGGTTCGCAGGAGGCCTACATCGCGTTGCTGGTGATCACCTACCTGGCCATCGACGCCACCGCCGGACGCACCATCGCCGTCGCCCTGCTCGCCAGCTTCATGATCAACCAGTACGCCAAGGGCTTCTTCGACACCCTGCGCCCCTTCGAGATCGATCCCGACGTGGTGCGCAGCCAGCGAGCCCTCGAGGGGGCCACCGGAGCCGGCTTCCCCAGCGGGCATGCGCAGAGCGCCCTCACCTTCTGGGGCGTGGCGGCCGTGACGGCCCGCCGAGGCTGGTTCACCGTCCTTGCGCTGTTGTTGGTGGCCCTCATCGCCTTCAGCCGCCTGTACCTCGGCGTGCACCTGCCTGTTGACGTCTGGGGTGGGCTGGCCATCGCCTTCGTGATCGTGCTCTTCGTGTGGCTGGTCAGGCGTGCCGGCCTCGGCCTCCCCGGCTTCCTCGCCCTGATCCTCGGGGTCGGCCTGCCATTGGCCCTCCACCTGTTGTGGCCGACGCCCGAGTCCGACCTGCTGGCTGGTGGCATGGCCGCCTTCGTGCTCGGGCCCATGATCCTCCGCCACCGCACCGACGGTCCGCTGTGGGGTCGGCTGCTGCTGGCCGTGCTCGGCCTCGTCATGGCCTTCACCGTGCTGGCGGCCTCCAGCCAGTTCCTGCCGGAGGAGATCAAGCGCGATCCCGCCGGCGGCTTCCTGCGCTACCTCATCCTTGGCCTGACGGTGACCGTGGTGGTGCCTTGGATGGGCCGCGCCTTCGGCCTCGCGCCAAGCGACCGTAGGCGGCGTGCCTGAGACCAGACCCTTGAGGCGCGTCAAGCTGACCTTGGAGTTCGACGGCAGCGACTTCGCCGGATGGCAGTGGCAGCCGACGGGGGAGCGCACGGTGCAGGGGGCGCTGCAGCAGGCCTTCGCCGCCCTGCCGGGGCAGCACGGCCAGGTGCATGCAGCAGGCCGGACCGATGCCGGCGTTCATGCCCTCGCCATGGTGGCCCATGCCGACACCACCGCCAGCATGGCCGACGAACGCCTGCGACTGGCCCTGAATGCCCACCTGCCGCGCGATGTGGTGCTTCACGAGGTGGAGACCGTCCACGACGGCTTCGAATCGCAATTCCATTGCAAGTACCGGCGTTATCTATATCGAATCCGTGTGATGCGTGGTGATGTCAGGGGCCTGGCCCTCGACCGCGCGCGCCTGCTGCCCGTCTTCCGACGGCTCGATGTCCCCGCCATGCAGCGCGCCGCCCTCCTGCTCCAAGGTCGGCACGACTTCTCCTCCTTCGCCACCCAGGAGACCCGCACGCCGCTGCGTACGGTCCATCTGTGCGAGATCAGGGAGGAGGGCGCCGAACTCCGCCTGCACGTCGCCGGCGACGGCTTCCTGCGCAACATGGTGCGCACCATGGTCGGCACCCTGCTGTGGGTCGGCAAGGGCAAGTTGACCGCGGAGGACGTCGCCCTCGTCCTGGCGGCCAAGGACCGCCGCCGAGCCGGCCCCAACGTGGGGCCCCAAGGCCTCTACTTCGTCGAGGCGGGTTACGAGGACTGGTCGCCGGCAGCGTCGGAGCGGCGCTGCACGCCACGATGGCCGGGCGCCTGGCCGCTTCCGCCTCGTCCGGGGTCGTAGCATGAGGTCATGAACCTGAGCCTGAGGGCGGTGGAGATCGAGGACCTGGAGGCGTTGACCCCGCTGGACGCGGCCTACGCCATGAGGACGGGGGTGCCGTCCCAGCTCAGCAGGGGCGCGCTGGCCTTCTACGCACGCAGTGGACACGCCTTCGTGGCGGAGCAGGGGGGGCGGGCCATGGGCTTCGTCTTGGCGCAGGCTGTCTGGAGCGGCGAGCGGCCCGTGGTGCAGTTGGCACGGCTGGTGGCCGAGGGCGACGCCTTGCCCGCCCTGGCCGAGGCCGTGGTCAAGAGCGCCTACGACGCTGGTGTCTATGATCTCAGCGCCGAACTGCCGCCCTCCGACCATGAAGCAGCCGATGTCCTGCTGGCCAAGCTCTGGCAGGAACGGCCGGTGCGTCGCTTCGACAGGGTGCTCGGCTCACGCGGCCCGGTGCAGCCTTGAGCGGCCCGCTCGACCGGGCCATGCTCGGGGTCAGAGGCATGGACGACGACAGCGCTCGTGACAAGGTGGTCGCCACCTTGCGGGCGGTGCCTGGCGTGGTGACAGCTGACGCCAGCGGCGCCTCCCAGGTGCTGGTGAGTTACGACGGCGGGGAGGTCACGGTGATGGACCTCATCCGAGCGCTGCGCCGCCTCGGCTTCGTCGCCGGCATGGCCTGACCCGGGTTAGCATGGGCGTTCACGCCTAGGAGGGATGACTGACATGAGCCGACGACCGGCTGATGCCGACGACACGCCGCCCGCGGTGGCCAAGACGACCACGCCGCGCAAGGTCAGGCGTTCGGGGAAGGCGGAGAGCGTGGCAGCCACCGACCGCGTACGCGTCTCGGACGGCGCCCTCGCCACCATCATCGGGCTGGCCGCGCACGAGGTGCCCGGCGTGGTCGGCATGGCACCCGCCAGCTTCACCGAAGGCCTGCGGCGCATCCTTGGCGTCGCCCAGGTGGACGAGGGCGTGGAGATCCAACGCTCGCCCGACGACGACGCCGTCTCCGTGATCCTGCACGTGGTGGTGGCCTACGGCGTGAACATCCCCGCCGTCTCCGAGTCGGTGGTCGAGCGCGTCGGCTATGCCTCGCTCACCTTCGCCGGCGTGCCTGTCACCGAGGTCAAGGTGCACGTGGCCGGGGTCAGCCGTGGCTGAAGGACTGCGCAGTCATGGCTCAGATGCCGCAGCCTTGGGCAAGGACGCGGCCAGCTGGCCGGCCCCCGCCCTCAGCCATGCCTTCCTCTTCGCCACCGACTACCTGGCCGTCTACGTGGACGAGGTCAACGCTCTGAACGTCTACCCGGTGCCCGATGGCGACACCGGCACCAACATGCATCTCACCCTGCAGTCGGTGCGCCGCCACCTGCTCGAGACGACGCCGGCCGACATGCCTGCCCTGGCGCACGCCTTGTCCTACGGCTCCTTGCTCGGCGCCCGCGGGAACTCTGGTGTCATCCTCTCCCAGGTGCTCAAGGGCTTTGCCGAGGTGCTCAAGGGCGTCCGCCAGCTCCGGTCGGGCGACCTGGCCGAGGCCCTTGGCTCGGCCACGAAGACCGCATACGCCGCGGTGATGAAGCCGGTGGAAGGCACCATCCTCAGCGTCTCCAAGGCCATCTCGGAGGAGGCCGCCAGGCGCGCTGCTGGGAAGGGCGCCGATGAGGTGCCTCTGGCCATGCTCCGCCGCGCCATCGCCGCCGGCCACGAGGCCCTTGCGCGCACGCCTGAGCAGCTGCCCATCCTCAAGCAGGCCGGGGTCGTGGATGCCGGCGGCCTTGGCTTGCTGCGCCTCTACGAAGGCATGGTCGCCGCCTTCGAAGGCCAGGACCTGCCCGCGCCGCCCGAGGTCACCCGCAGGGCCCAGGAGGGCTTCGAAGAGGAGGCCTTCGGCTTCTGCACGGAGTTCCTGCTCTCCGACGCCACCGCCACCGCCCAGGAGATCCAGCGGATGGTGGCGCCCTTCGGTGACTCGCTGCTGGTGGTGGGTGCCGAGGGCTTCATCAAGGGGCACATCCATACGGAAGAGCCAGAGGCGCTGTTGGCGCTGGTCGCCAAGCACGGCACCATGGTGAAGTCCAAGGTGGAGGACATGTCGGAGCAGCACTCCGAGATCCTCTCCGACCTGGACATGGGCGCGGCCACGGCCGCCAAGACTGGCCTGGTGGCGGTGTCGAGCGGCTACGGCATGACCAAGGTCTTCCGTAGCCTCGGTGCCCGCGTGGTGGGCGGGGGGCAGACCAACAACCCGTCGGTGCAGGACATCGCCGATGCCGTCCGCTCGCTTGGCGCCCAGACCGTCATCGTCATGCCCAACAACAAGAACATCATCCTGGCCGCCGAGCGCGTGGCGGAGCTTGTGCCGGAGCGGCAGGTTCGCGTCCTGCCCACCCGAACACTCGGCCAAGGTCTGGCGGCGGCCGTGCACTTCTCGGAGGACACCGAGGTGGACGGGCTGTGGCCGGCCATGGAACAGGCGGCCAAGGCGGCCCGCACGCTGGAGGTGACCGTGGCCAGCCGTGACGCCACCATCGATGGGGTGGAGGTGCGCGACGGGGCCTTCATCGGCCTAGTGGACGGCGTCTTGGTCCACACCGCCGGTAGCGCAGACGACTGCCTGCTCGGCATGCTGGATCAGCTGGCTGAGGAGGCGGAGGTCGGCACCCTGTTCTATACGGTGGCCACCGGGGAAGAGGCCGCCGGAGCGCTGCTGCGGCGCATCGCGACGCGCTTCCCGAACCTGGAGTTGGAGCGGCATGGCGGCGGGCCGGATCTCTACCCCTACCTGATGGTGCTGGAGTAAGTCCACCGCGGCGCCCCAAGGCCGGGTGTGAAGGCAGCGTGAGTGCCCAGTAGCGGTTGTTGCTCATGACCACCATCTAGACTTGCTCAGAGGAGGTCTTCCCATGCTCCCACGTGAAGGCCAACGCAAGGCTTGGCTTCTTGTCCCGCTGCTGGCGCTGATCGTCACCGCCTGCGAGATCACCATCACCCCGCCCCCCCCGCCCGAGTTCCCGCCCGTGGTCCACGACACCGTGACAGCGCAGAACACCTCGGCGCCCACCACACCCGTGCTCAGTGACAGCGTGGCGGCTGGTGCCACGCGCTACTACCGTGTCAACGTCAACACGGCCCGCGACCTGCTCTTCCTCGAAGCCGACGGCAACGACCTGCGGGTGACCGTCCATCGCCCCTCCGGATCCGTCCTGGCCGTCTCGGAGTCGAACACCTACTTCGCCGGCTCGGTCGGCGGCCTGAGCCTGAGCGCCATGGACGAGGCGGAGCCTGGCTTCATCGCTGCAGGGCGTCCGGCGGTCGACGACGGCGGGCGACGCCTGCAGGTCGGTGCGGACACGGTCGAGCCCTTGAGCATCTCGGTCAACGTCGTCTGCTTCGGGCCTTGCACCATCACTCCCATCGGCTCCACCTCGACCTACTACGTGGCCGTGCGCAACCTCAGTGGCAGCAGCCGTAGCTTCGACCTCTACGCTGCCAATCACGACGCTCTCGATAGCAACGAGCCCAACGGCACACAGGCGCAGGCCACCGCCATGGTGGGCCTCGGCACCGCCGTCGGCGCCATCGAATGGCTGGGCGACGAGGACTGGTTCCAGTACACGGGCAGCACCCGCTACGTGACCTTCGACATGTACGACCAGGCCCTCGGGCTGCGCCTGCGCTTCCCGGACGGCACCACGCTGGACGGCCTGCCTGGCACCCGCACCACCCAGATCTACGATGGCGACGTCTTCCGGGTGTTCTCCACCGCAGGCAGGGCGGGACCGACAAGCACCTCTGGCTACAACGTCACCATCAGCAACACGGCGCCTTAGCGTCAGGGAACGATGGCGATGGGGGAGGCGAAGAAAGGTCTAGGCCGCACAGGGCGGCCTAGACCCCATGGCCTGGCGGCCGCCGCGCTAACCCTGTTTGCCCTGCTCGGCACGGCCTTGGCCCAGACCTGCCCCTTGGGCGGCGCCAGCCCCATCGCCGACCTGGCTCAGGTGGTGCGGCTGCTTGAGCCGGCCCTGCCTCGCTCGCTCAGCACCCAGCAGCTCGAGTTGCCCACCGGCCACCCCGACTTCGCCGACCTGGTGTACCTGCGCGAGCGCAGGGTGATCCAGCGTGGTGCGCAGCTGGAGCCCATGAGCCAGGAGGTGTGGCAAGCAGCCTTGGATCACATCGCCTCCTGGTACGGCCTGCGCTCTCAGCCCGTCGGTGGCGGGGACCCTGAGGACGCTGCGAAGCGCAGCGCCGATCTCGGCGACCTGCTCCGCCGCGTGGAGCGTGCCCTGCGTCCAGCCGCGCTGGTGGCCTACCGCGAGGACGACAGGGAGCGCATCGCCTTCCTCGGCCTCGTGTGGAACTGGTCGGCATACCCGAGGCTGGTGGTGCGCCGGCCTGGGCTTGAGCCCATCCGGGATGGACGCTGGGCCGAGGCCGCCGGTCGCCTCGGCAACTGCGTCTACGGTGTCAGCAACTACCTGGCGGCCAGCGCGCCGGTGGCAAGGGACCTGTTTCTGGCCGAGAACCGGGCGCGCATGTACCTGGTGGGCAGCGAGCCCGACCTGCCTGGCGCCTGGCCATACGAGGTGCCGCAAGGGGAGGAGATCGACGTCTTCGCCTTCACCCACCCGATGGTGGCCGGCCTCGACGCCTATTCGGCGGTGTTCGTGGGGGACGGCAGTCCGGTGCTCACCTTGGCCAGGCACTTCCCCAGCATCCGCAGCAACCTCTCGCTGCTGGGTCTGACGCGCATCATGCAGACGCCGCCCAGGTAGCCTTCACTGTGCGGCCCACTTGCTGCAGGCCTGCGCGGTCTTGGGACCCCGGCGCTCAGTCGCGGTTGGCCAAGGCCTCTTCGATGTCATCACGCATGGCCAGGGCCGCCACCCTCGAAGCCCGACCCACATCCGCGCCCTCGTCGGCGGCTTCGGTTGGGTAGAGCAGACCGCGGCTGGAACTGACCACCGCGCCAAGTCCGTTGAGGTCGAAGGCGGCGGCGGCGTGGGCGCCTCTACCGCCCTGCTGGCCGTAGCCGGGCACCAGCAGCACCGAATGGGGCAGACGTTGCCGCAGCCCAGCCACCTCACGCGGGTAGGTGGCACCCACCACCGCGCCAAGGGCCGTGTAGCCGTCGGCATCCCGCGGCAGGGTCGCCGCCCGCAGGCTCAGGTCGTCCGCCAGCGCCTCGTGGAGCTTGCGACCGTCCTCCAGACGCCGGTCCTGGAGGTCGCCACTGCCTGGGTTCGAGGTCTTCAGCACCACGAAGACGCTGCGACGACGTTGCCCGGCCGCCTCCAGGAAGGGCTCCAGCGTCTCGAGGCCCAGGTAGGGGTTGACGGTGAGAGCGTCGGCAGAGAACACACCATCGGCCAGGTAGGCATGGGCGTAGGCCTCGGCGGTGCTGCCGATGTCGCCGCGCTTGGCGTCGAGCAGGACGGGGATGTCGCGGGCCCGTAGCTCGGCCAGCATCTGCGCCATGGCGATCATGCCGGGGATGCCCATGGCCTCGAAGAAGGCGCTCTGCGGCTTGGCGCAGGCGATCAGGTCATCGCAGGCATCCAGCACCCGCGTCAGGTACTCGACGACGCTGCGGGCGGTCTTGGCAGGGTCGTCCTGGTGCCTGTCAGGATGCGTGCTTGGGTGCGCGGTGGGGCGCGGGTCCAACCCCAGGCAGACCCGGGTGCCCAGGCGACGCATGCGTTCGTGCAGGCGCTCGTTGAAGCTCATGCCGGTCGTGACTGACGGGCTTGTGTCGCCCGTCGTCGATGCCGGGATGCTCACGCAGCGCCCCGCCCGTGGCAGTGCTTGTACTTCTTGCCTGAGCCGCATGGGCATGGATCGTTGCGGCCCACCTTGGGCTCGGTGCGGGCCTGCGTGGCCACGGCCGCCCCGCCGCCGGAGGCGATGGCGCCGAGCGGCAGCCCACCGCCGCCTTGCAGGCTGGTGGGCCGCGAGGCGCCGCGCCGCTCCAGGCGCTGGTCGGTCTGCACCTGCACGCGGAAGAGCAGCTTGGCCACGTTCAGCCGGATGTTGCCCTTCATCTCCTCGAAGAGGTTGAAGGCCTCGAAGGCGTACTCCTGCAGCGGGTTGCGCTGGCCGTAGCCACGAAGGCCGATGCCCTGGCGCAGCACATCCATGGCGTGCAGCTGTTCCTTCCAGTGCTGGTCGACCACCTGCAGCACGATGAAGCGTTCCAGCTCACGCATCAGGGTGGTGCCGAGCTCGGCCTCGCGCGCCTTGTATGCTGCCTCGATCTCGGGCACCAGCGCCTCGGTGGCCTCGTCGGGCGGGGTGCCGCGCAGGGCCTCGAAGTCGTAGCGCTCCAGCGGCGGCACGGCGTCGATCAGCGCGGTGCGCAGGCCGGCCACGTCGCGCTCCTCCGGCTCCAGCTCGGGGTTCAGGGCTGCCTGCACCTGGGCGTCGAGGTACTCGGCGATCATGTCCTGCACGTCGTCGGAGATGTCGTTGCCGAGCAGGATCTCGCGGCGCTGCAGGTAGATGACCTCGCGCTGCTTGCTCATGACGTTGTCGAAGTCCAGCAGCTGCTTACGGATGCCGAAGTTGCGGTCTTCGACGCGCTTCTGGGCACGCTCGATGGCGCCGGTCACCATGCGCGCCTCGATGGGGGCGCTGTCGTCCATGCCGAGGCGGTCCATCATGCCGAGCACCCGGTCGTTGGCGAAGAGGCGCATGAGGTCGTCCTCGAAGGAGACGTAGAAGCGGCTGCCGCCGGGGTCGCCTTGACGGCCGGCGCGGCCGCGCAGCTGGTTGTCGATGCGCCGCGACTCGTGCCGCTCGGTGCCGAGGATGAGCAGGCCGCCGAGGCCCACCACCGTCTCGTGGTCGCGCTCGGCCTCGTCGCGCAGCTTGACGATGGCCTGGAACATGCCGTCAGGCAGCCCCTCCAACCGCCTGGCCAGCTCCCTTGCCTCGTCCTCGCGGTGCAGCATGATGGCCTTGATGAAGAGCTCGGTGTCGGACTCGTAGCCCTCGAAGCCCTCACGGCTCAGCAGTTGCCTGGCCAGCGCCTCGGGGTTGCCGCCCAGCACGATGTCGGTGCCGCGGCCGGCCATGTTGGTGGAGATGGTCACGGCGCCGATGCGGCCGGCCTGGGCCACGATCTCGGCCTCGCGCTGGTGGTACTTGGCGTTGAGCACCTGGTGCTTGACGCCCTTGCGGGTGAGCATCTTCGACAGCCGCTCGGAGGCCTCGATGGTCACCGTGCCCACCAGGATGGGCTGGCCGGTCTTGTGCACGCTGACGATCTCCTCGACCACCGCGGCGTACTTGCCCTCGCCGGTGCGGAAGACCATGTCCTCGCCGTCCTTGCGGATGACCGGCCTGTTGGGCGGGATGACAAGCACGTCGGAGCGGTAGATCTCCTGGAACTCCTTCTCCTCGGTCTTGGCGGTCCCCGTCATGCCGGAGATCTTGTCGTAGAGCTTGAAGAAGTTCTGGTAGGTGATGGTGGCCAGCGTCTGGTTCTCGCGCTCGATCTTGACGCCTTCCTTGGCCTCGATGGCCTGGTGCAGGCCTTCACCGAAGCGCCTGCCAGGCATGAGGCGGCCGGTGAACTCGTCGACGATGACGATCTGGCCGTTCTCGTCCTTGACGTACTGCTGGTCGAGCCGGTAGTGCTCGCGCGCCCGCAGGGCCTGGCGCAGCATGTGGCCCAACTCCATGTTGGTGGGGCTGAAGAGGTCCTCGACGCCGAGGGACTCCTCGGCCTTGGCGATGCCCTGCTCGGTGAGGTGGATGTCCTTGGTCTTCTCGTCGGCGCTGTAGTCGCCGGTGGCCGGCTTCTCGGCGCCCTCGCTCGGCTCGCCCTTCTCGAGGCGGCCGGCCAGCTTGGCCATGACGTAGTACTTGTCGGTGGCCAGCTCGGCAGGGCCGGAGATGATCAGCGGCGTGCGCGCCTCGTCGATGAGGATGGAGTCCACCTCGTCGATGACGGCGAAGTGCAGCGGCGTGTCCTCGCGCAGCACCAGCTGGTCGGGGCGGAAGGCCATGTTGTCGCGCAGGTAGTCGAAGCCGAGCTCGCTGTTGGTGATGTAGGTGATGTCGCTGCGGTAGGCGGCGCGGCGGGCGGCGTTGTCGGCGGCGTGCTCGATGACGCCGACGGTGAGGCCGAGGCCGCGGTAGATGGGCCCCATCCACTCGGAGCCGGTGCGGGCGAGGTAGTCGTTGGTGGTGACCAGGTGGGTGCCCTTGCCGCTGACGGCGTTGAGCGCCAGCGCCAGCGAGGCGACCAGGGTCTTGCCCTCGCCGGTCTTCATCTCGGCGATGCGGCCGGCGTGCAGCGCGGCGGCGCCGATGAGCTGCACGTCGTATGGGCGCATGCCAAGGTTGCGTTTGGCCGACTCGCGGGTGAGGGCGAAGGCCTCTGGCATGAGCGCGTCCAAGGACTCGCCGCCCTCCAAGTGCCGCCGCCTCAGTCCCTCGAAGGCGCCGGCCAGGTCAGGAAGCGCCTCCATCTCGGTCTCGAGACTGTTGACCCGTTCCACCACTTGGCTGGCAAGGCGTTTGACCTCACGGTCGTTCTGATCGAACATCTTCTGGATGAATCCGAACATCGGGTGAACCCCTTCGTCGCCCAGTCCCTTGGACCGGCGTCGTGACCGGGCCTCGGCCCGGTGCCGGACGACCAGCTCTCACGGCGGTCGCCCTCAGCGCATCGCGAGAGTCTAGCACGCGTCACATGGCGTTCCTGGCAAGGGGCCGACGAGGCGGCGCTGCGGCCTCGGGGGCGGCCGGTGGCTAGACTTCCTGCGGCTCCGGCACCGGTTGCTCGTCCACCCAGAGCCAGCTCAGGGCGTTGGAGCCGTAACGCCTCTGGTCGAGGCGCAAGCCGGTGGTGTCCAGCCCCAGATCCATCCCCGTCGGGTGCTGGAACACGTAGCAGCCTCCCGGCCGCACGCAGCCGCTACGCAGCAAGGCGCCGAAGATGGCGGGCAGGTCGAGCGGGTAGGGCGGGGCTGCGCTGCACACGTCCACCTCGCCCTTCAAGGCTTGGGCGACGGCGAGCGCGTCCGCCCGCCTGACCGTGACCGAGAGGCCCAGCTCACGGGCGTTGCGGCCGATGACTTGGCAGGCTTCGGCAGAGAGGTCGACGCAGGTGGCGCGCCAACCGCGTGACGCCGCCTCGAGACCCAAGGCGCCCGAGCCTGCGAAGAGATCGAGGAAGTGCCCGACTGGACGGAAGGCAAGCACGTTGAACAGCGCCTCGCGCAGGCGCGAGGGGCTGGGGCGGGTGCCATGGCGGGGGACGTGCAACGCCCTGCCGCGAGCGCTGCCGCCCAGGATCCTTGGGCTGGCCACGGCCGCATGCTACCTGGCGCCCGGTAGCATGGGTGGCCGTGATCCGTTCCCTCGCCCCTGACGAGTTGCCCTGGTTCCTGTCCAGCGCCTTCGCCTACCTGGGCCACCGCGACCCATGGGGTCTGGCGCTGCGTAGCGTCGACAAGCTGCGTGAGCCGCGGCGGGACGCTGCGCGTTGCTGGGTGCTCGAGATGGGCAAGGACCGACCGGTGGCCGGCCTGGTGGCCTGGCCACCTGACGTCGACCAGGACGAGCCCACCCTGCGCCTGGCGCAGCCGTGGCACCAGGATGACTCGCCTGCGCAGTTCCTCGAGCTGCTGCTCGACGTGCTGAGGCGGCACCCCCACGAGGCCGCCGAGCTCGACCTCTCGGCGATGCCGACGGCGCGGGTGTCGGCGTTGACCGAGGCCTTGGCCCCCCTCGGCTTCCACCAGGAGCAGCTGCGCACCCTGGCCTTCGAGCTCTCTGAGGTGCCGCCCCTCGGCAGCCCACTGGTGCTGGAGGCCTGGCGCTACGCCAGCGACACCGCCTTCCGCAGCTTCGTCGCGCGCTCGGAGGGCGTGACGATCGGCGACGGGCGCTGGTCATGGCTCAAGCGGGCCCAGGGGCCCTTCAGCCCGGACTTCTGCTGCCTGGCCTACGAGACCCTCGACCAGCCGCCGGTGGGCTACGCCCTGGCTGCCTGCAGGCGGGTGGGTGTTGACGGCGAGTTCAGCCTCAGCGCCATCGGCGTGGCGCCCGAGCACCGCGGCTCCACCGAGATGCTCAGGCGCCTGCTGCTGTCGCTGCTGCAGGAGCTGGCCGGCCACAGCCCGCTCGGCAGCCTGCGCGCCGAGTTCCCTGGCGCTGATCGCAAGCTGCTCGACATCATGCGTTCGGTGGGCTTCGAGGTGGGGGACCCGAGGCCGGTGCTGCGGCGTTTGCCCGCGTGATAGCCTCCCGCATGAACCTGCTCGTGCGATGGGCGCTGAACGCCTTGGCGCTGTGGCTGACGGTCGAGATCGTCCCCGGCCTTGGCCTTGCTTCGCCTGGACTGTGGCCGCTGCTCATCGCTGCGCTGGTGGTCGGTCTGGTGAACGCGCTGGTGCGGCCGGTGATGGTGGTGCTGACCTTGCCCATCACCGTGCTCACCCTTGGCCTGTTCCTGCTGGTGGTGAACGGCCTGGCGCTGATGTTGGCGGCGGCCATCTCGCCCTTGACGATCGATGGCTTCTGGGCGGCGGTGCTGGGGGCGCTGGTGCTGTCGGTGATCAGCGCCGTGCTCTCGCGGCTGTTCCGCGACAGCGCTGGTTAGTGACGGCTGCCCTCAACGCCCACGCGGGAGGTAGGGCTCCCAAGCCGGGTCGATGTCGGGCAGCAGGCCGTAGGCCGACGTGAACATGAAGGCGGGCGCGATCGGTCGGCGGCGCAGCGCCATGCGCGCCTCCTCCGGGGTGCGATCCCGTTTCTCGGCGTTGCAGCGGCGGCAGCATGCCACCACGTTCTCCCAGGACGTCGGGCCGCCCCGCGAGCGCGGCAGCACGTGGTCGAGGGTCAGGTCATGGCCGCGGGTGCCGCAGTACTGGCAGGTGTGGTCGTCGCGACGGAAGACGTTCTTGCGGTTGAAGGCCACCCGCTGCCGATGGGGCCGCCGCACGTAGCGCCTGAGGCGGATGATGCTCGGCACCTTGACCACCGCCCGCGGCGAACGCAGCACGCGGTCGTCGTCCAGCACCCGCTCGGCCATCTCCTGCATGAGCAGGGTGATGGCCCGCTTGACGGAACAGACGTGCAGCGGTTCGAAGCTGGCGTTGAGGATGAGCACCCGCGCGCCGTTGAGGTTGGTGAGCGGGACGCCCGCGTGGTCGGGGGAGCCGGTGGCCGCGGGCTGCGAGGCATCCACATCGAGGTCGGGGTCGGGCGCGAAGACCGAGGCCAGCTCGGGGTCGAGGTCGCCTCGCAGCCACGACCGCTCCTGCCTTGCTGATGCGGCACGGGAAGGGGAGGAGCTTCGCTTGTCCCGGCGCTGGCTGGCGGTGACACCTCCGGACCAGCCGGATGATAACCGAAGCCAGTGTCTGGTCTGCGTTCCTGGACCAGTGTCTGGTCAGCGTTGCTGACCAGCCAGGCGGATCAGCTCCAGCGCCAGGTCGGCGTAGGGCAGGCCGCTTGCCTGCCACAGCCGCGGGTACATGGAGGTGGCGGTGAAGCCGGGGATGGTGTTGATCTCGTTGACCCACAGCCGGTCGTCGGCCTCCGACCAGAAGAAGTCCACCCTGGCCAGGCCGGCGGCGTCGACGGCGGTGAAGGCCGCCAAGGCCAGCTCCCGGCAGCGCTCGGCCACCGATGCGGGGATCGGCGCGGGGACCAGCAGCTCGGCCATGTCGTCGGTGTACTTGGTCTCGTAGTCGTAGAAGGCGCTCTGGAAGCGGATCTCGCCCACCACGCTGGCCTCTGGCCCGTCCACGCCGAGCACCGCGACCTCGAGCTCGCGTGCGCCGCTGGCGGCCGCCTCGACGATGACCCGGCGGTCGTGCTCGAAGGCCTTGGCCAGCGAGGTCTGCAGGCACCAGGGACCGTCGACGCGGCTCACGCCGATGGAGGAGCCAAGGTTGGCCGGTTTGACGAAGAGCGGCCAGCCCAGTGCCTCCGCCTTGGCTGCGGCCGCCTCTGGGTCCTGCCGCCAGGCCTGCCTGCTCAGGCCGAGGTAGGCCACTTGCGGCAGCCCGGCGGAGGCCAACAGACCCTTCATGACCAGCTTGTCCATGGCCACGGCGCTGCCGAGCACGCCCGAACCGACGTATGGCACACCGAGCATCTCCAAGGCGCCCTGCAGTCGGCCGTCCTCGCCATAGGGGCCGTGCAGCAGGGGGAAGACCACGTCGGCGGCCGCCAAGGCCTCGAGGTCGAGCAGAGGGCCGTCTGGCGCATCGGGGGCTGGCCCCGTGATGGCTTGGGCGAGGACCGCTGCGCTGGCATCGGCGCTGAGCCAGCGGCCTGCCCGGTCCATCACCCTCGGTCGCCAGGCCACCCGGCCGGCCGTGGCGGCCAGCACAGAGCGGGCCGAGGCCAACGACACCTCGTGCTCGGCGGAGCGGCCTCCGCAGAGCAGCAGGACCCTTGGTCCATGCTCGTCTTGGGGGCTCACCGTGGTCCCCTCATCATGTGTAAGTTACACATCATGTGGACCATCGTAGGTGGTGGAAGCCACGCGGTCAAGCGGTGGCCTGGCGGTAGCGTGACCGGCAAGGAGGTCCCCTTGCTCCAGCGTGTCATCTCGCCGTCCGTCCGTCGCCCCTTGCTCTTGGCCGGGCTGGCGGCCCTCTGCGTGCTCGTGGCGGCTTGCGCCCCTGGCGCCGTGCCCGGCGTGCAGGCACCCACCTTCCAGCTGCAAAGCGGCGGCAGTCGCATCCTGCGTTTCGATCCCCCTGGTGTGCTGGGCGATGGCGGCTTGGTGATGCAGGTGACGCTGCGGACCAGCAACCCGAACCCCGTCGGCCTGCGCCTGTCGAGCTTGGACGGCGAGCTGTTCCTCGGCGGGGTCCTGGCCACCCGGATCAGCTTCGTCGGCGGTGTCGACCTCCCCGCCCGCGGCAGCAGCGACCTGCGGCTGGAGGCCACCGTGCCGTTGGCGCGCATCCCCGAACTGCTTGGCGTGTTGGGGAACGCGGTCGCTGGCGCGCCGCTGGCCTACCAGGTGGATGCGGCGGTGGGGGTGGAACTGCTCGGCGTGGCCACCAGGTTCCCCAGCCTCACCTTGGCGCGGGGTGAGGTGCGTCAGACCGACCTGCTCCCTGCTGCCCCAAGGGTGCGCTTCGACGCGGCCGCTTCTGGTGTGCGCGAGCTGCGCTTGGACAGGTTGACGCTGGGGCTCGCCCTCGAGATCGAGAACACCGGTCCCCTCGGCTACCTGCTGCGGGCGCCTGACGCCCGGCTGATCCTTGGTGGCCGCGAGGTGGCGACCCTGAGCATGGGTGGCACCCCGGTGCCCGCCTTCGGTCGGGCCAGCTGGGTGCAGGAGGTCCACGTCTCGCCGGTGGCCCTCGGCGCAGCCCTGCTGGGCCAGGTGCAGGCCTTGGCTGCAGGCGGTTCCGTGTCGCTCGACGTGGCGCTGAGCGGGCGCTGGCAGCTCGATCTCGGCCTTCTGGGCCAGCGCAGCCTGGATCCGGGGACCTTGGTGAGCGGTCAGTTGCGCTGAGAGAAGGTGGGCGGCCTGGAAGGGCGCAGCCTCAAAGCAGATGGATGGTGCGGTGTCACACCGCCAGGAAGCGGTCCACCAGCTCACGCGCCTCCGCGCCGATGGTCGCGGCCTCACCGGCCACCTGACCGTCGCGCAGGAAGACGATGCGGTCGGCGACCAGGGCGGCGTTCACGTCGTGGGTGACGATGACCACCGTCCAGCCCTGCTGGTCGACGCCCTGGCGGAGCAGGTCGAGCACTTCGCGGCCGGTGCGCGAGTCGAGGTTGCCGGTTGGCTCATCGGCCAACACCAGCACCGGATCGTTGATCAAGGCGCGCGCCAGGGCCACACGCTGCCGTTGGCCGCCGGAGAGCTGGTCGGGCCGGTGCGCGAGCCGGTCTTCGATGCCGAGCTGCCTGGCCAGCCGAAGCAGCCGCTCTTGCGCCGCCGCCGCCTCGCCCTTGATCTCGGCAGGCAGCAGCACGTTCTCGCGGGCACTGAGGTTGGGGACCAGCTCGAAGGACTGGAACACGAAGCCAAGCCTGGTGCGCCGCAGCTCGGTGAGCTCGTCGTCGCTCAACCCGATCGTCGGTGTGCCGGCCAAGTCGATGCTGCCGCTGTCGGGCACGTCCAAAAGGCCGAGCATGTGCAGCAGCGTGCTCTTGCCCGAGCCGGAGGGGCCCATGACGGCCACGAACTCGCCCGGCATGACCCGCAGCGACACACCGTCGAGGGCCTGCACCGAGGCTTGGCCGAGCCGGAAGCTCTTGCGAAGGTCCTTGGCATCCAAGGCAGGCAGGGGGGACGGCTGGTTCATAGCGACTCCGATGCGCCCAAGGCCACCCTTGGGGCGAGCTGGGCAGCCCTGTTGGCCGGTAGCCATGAGGCAACGAAGCCGAGGGCGGGCGTGAGGATGAAGGCAGCGAGCAGCACCCGCCACGGCACTTCGGACGTGAGCTGGAAGCCGGTCAGGGCGGTGGCGCCGGTGGTGATGAGCCCGGAGAGCATCAGACCGAAGGCGACGCCGAGCACCGCGCCGAGGCTCAAGACCACGATGCCCTCGGCGATCACAAGGCGTCGCACGCCGGCACGCGAGAGACCGACCGTGCGCAGCACGGCGATCTCGTGGGCGCGGCGGGAGAGGTTCATGCCGAGGGTGTTGGTGACGCCGAGGGCGGCGATCAGAGCGGCCAGCACCAGCAGGGAGTTGACGGTGGCGAAGGCGGAGGAGGTGGTCGCCAGGATCTCGTCGCGGTAGGCCTGGTTGAGGGTGATGTCGAGCACCAGATCGGGCATGGCGTCGATCAGCGACTGGCGCACGACAGCCGGGTCGGCGCCTTCTTGCACCGTGAAGACGAAGAGGTCGGGGTTGCCGCCACCGAAGCGCGGCAGGTCGACCATGGAGCCGATGAAGGTCTCGCCGCCGCCGGTGTAGTCCACCACCACGCCCCGGATCGGGAAGTCGTGGAAGCCCTCGTCGGTGCGCATGCGGGCGGTGTCACCGACGCCGAGGCCGAAGCGGTCATGGATGGTGTTGGCCGCCAGTAGCTGGCCGCCTTGCAGCAGCGCCTGGTAGCCGCTCTGCGGATCGCCCTGACCCTGGATGTACTGCATGGCGCCGAAGCCTGTGCCTGGCGCGAAGCGGGCAGGATCGACCAGGATGACCACCACGGTGCGGCCCCTGGGCTGTCCTTCTGGCTCGAAGCGCACCACCCGCAAGCCCACACCCGATACCTGGTCCACGCCTGGCACAGCCGCCGCACGTTCCTCGAAGCCAGCGGGGAAGGGCGCGGCGGCCGTGACGAAGAGGTCGCCGACGATGGTGGTGTTCACCCAGTTGGCCACCGCGCCGTTGATGCCCTGCACCATGCCGGCCGTGCCGACGATCAGGCCGGTGCCGACGATGACGGTGCCGATGGCCACGCCGTTGCGTGCAGCGTTGCGGGCGGTGAAGCTGGCGCCGAGGCCGCCCACCGGCCCGAGCAGCCGGCGCAGCAGCGGCCGGGCGAGGCGGACGGCCGGCGCGATCAGGCTCTCGGCCGCCAGGGTCACGCCAACGAAGAAGGCCACCATCGACACGGCGGTGCCGAGCACCGACCAGATGCCCTGCCATGGCAGCTGACTGAGCAGCACCGCCACCGCCACCAGGACCCAACCGAGCACCATCAGGCCACGCGGGCGGGCGGCGTCCGCCGAACGCATGGCGCCGAGCGGCGTGGTGCGGGCGGCCGCCATGGCAGGCAGGCAGGCCGCCAGCATCGCGACGGAGACGCCGATGAGGGCGGCCAAGGCAGCGTTCTGCCAAGGGATGACCAAGGTGCGGGCCTGATAGCCGAGCAGGCCGGCGTTGACCTGGTTGATGCCCGCTGCCAACACGAGGCCGAGCAGCAGACCGAGGATCACCCCACCGAGGCTGACCCAGATGCCCTCCCAGATGGCGAGGCGAAGCAGGTCGCTGCCCTTGAGGCAGATGGTGCGCAGCAGGGCGAACTCCTTGGTTCGCTCGACCACGCTGGCCATGAAGGTGTTGTAGGCCATGAAGCCGCCAAGGGCCATCAGCGTGCCCGCCAGGATGAGCAGGCCGGACTGCAGGGTGTTGACGATGCCCCAGGTCGCGTCGCCCGCCCCCGCAGGGAAGGTGACGGTGTAGGCGTCGCCCACGGCGGCCTGCAGGCGTTGGCGGACGGTCTCCACATCGGCGCCCTGGCGCACGGCCATCTCCAGGTGGCTGCTGCGGCCCGCGAAGTTGTTGACCTCCTGCAGGTCGTGCAGGTGGGTGATCCCGATGCGGCCGCCGTTGGTCGAGGCCAAGGCGAAGCCGTCATCGAGCAGGCCGACCAACCGCAGGCTGAAGCGGCCGGACTGGCCGCCGAAGACCACCTCTTCGCCCAAGCTGAAGCCACGGCCAGCGGCGAAGCCCTCGGCCATCGCGATCTCAAAGGCCCCCTCGTCTGGTAGGCGACCCTGGCTGAGCCGCACAGGAAGCCCGGGCTCGAACTCGATGATCCGGCCACCGAGCTGGAAGCCGCTGTCGACGCCAGGCAGCAGGCCACCCTCGCCTTGCACCCTGGCGGCACCGCGTTCCGGCTCCGCCCGCGTGTGCAGGACAGGCACGACCCAGCTGATGTCGGGGTCGGCGGAGACCAGGGCCAGTGTCTCGGCGTGCTCGAACACCGCCCTGCCCGTCGCACCCGGGGTGAGCAGCAGGTCAGCGGGTCCAGCTGCCGCCTGCAGCGTCGCCCGCAGGTTGGCCTCGACGTTGGCGCCGACGGAGAGGGTGGCCAACACGGCGGCGATGCCGAGCCCAACGCCAAGGATGGTGGCGAAGGTGCGCCAGGGATGACGGAAGACGTTGCGCAGCGCGAGGCGGGGGATCAAGGACACGAAGGCGATTGTACCGGCCCTGCCGCTAGCCTCACTGCGGCGGCAGGCCCTGCCGCTACCATCACTGCGGTGGCAGGCAGCGCCTGAGGAAGCCCAACCAGTTCTCGCCGAGCAGGCCGGCCTGGTGCTCGGCCGGTGCGATCTCGGCCAGTCGGTCCCAATCGCCGATCCGCCCAAGTTCGATGGGCGACTCCTCCAGGCCGAAGCCGCCGTCCAGGTCGCTGCCGATGGCCACACGCTGCCAGCCGACCCTGTCTGCGATGTGCCTGGCCTGCCTTGCGAGGTGGGAGAGGGCCACGGTCCCTCGCTCGGCCTCCGGGTCGATGAAGCGGTCGCCGAGGACCAGGCCGACCACGGCGTCCCTTCGCGCCAAGGCGTCGAGCATGTCGTCCGAGAGGTGTCGATCGGTGGGGGTGATGGCGCGTGCGTTCACGTGGCTGGCCAGCACCGAGCCGCGGTGCAGGTCCAAGGCCTCCCAGAAGGCCTCTTCGGCCAGGTGGCTGACGTCGAGAGGCACGCCGATGGCCGTCATGGCCTGCATCAGCTCCCGACCGATGTCCGTCAGCCCACCGGGCTCATGGGTGCCGCCGCAGTAGCGGGTGCGTTGCCATGCCGGCCCGAGCAGGCGCACGCCGAGGCGCCACCAGTCCTCCAGCTCTTCGGGCTTGCGGATGGGATCCGCACCCTCCATCAGCACGACGAGGCCGACGCGCCTGGTGGCCGCTGGCGCAGCGATCGTCTGCTCGACGTGCTCATCCAGGTCTTGGCGGCTTCGGAGGATCCTGATCCAGCCACGATCCTCGGCGGCCTGGTAGTAGTCCAGCTGGGCCTTGGCCAGGGCGTGCGCCTCCTCGGCGTCGCGGTAGCCCTTGGCGGTCGCGGAGCCGGGTCTGGACGAGACCTCCCGGAAGGGGGCGGCGAAGAGGGTGCCGAACACCAACGTCATGCCCATGTCGCGCAGCTCTGGCCAGGTGACCATGGCCGTCTCGCGCTCGCGCCCCTCCTGCGCACGCAGGCCTTCCAACGGCAGGTCGAGGTCGCGACCCTGGTACAGCGCGTTGTGGGCGAGGTCGAGGTGGCCGTCGATGCGGATGGTGGATGAACTCATGGGCAAGAGCCTACGCCCTGAGGCCCCCGCACGGAAGTCGACGTGTCAGGAAGCCGTGGCCATAGCGCTTGGCTGTCGGCGACGCAAGTGGTCAGGCGACCAAGGTGTGCCGGGAGGCCCATGGTAGCCTCAGCGCGATGCACGACATCGATGCCTTCGAGCCCGCTGTCTCGGTGGCGAAGGGGAGCGGCGAGGCCATGCCCTTGACGCGCCAGGCCGACGCTGACGACGCCCATCTGGTGCACGCCCTGTACGCCGCCACGCCCGGGTACTTCGAGATCATCAGCATCCCGGTGCCCACGACCTCCGAGGTCCGCACGGAGTTGGCTGCTGCCTGCCGGGACGAGCGCCGACACGTCGAGCTCGTGCTGGCCGCGCCGGGCGAGCAGCCGACCGGTGTCCCGGTCGACGCCCGCAGTGGTCGCGCGGTGCTGGCCTACCTCGACTACAAGCTCGACTACCCCGAGGCCGGCGACGCCACGGTGAACCTGCTCCTGGTGCACGGCGGCCTGCAGTCGAGCGGCGTGGGCACGGCGGCGGTGAAGGACCTGGAGTCACGGCTGCAGGGACGTGCAAGCCGCGTGCTGGCCAGCATCTACGGACGCAACCCCGGCGCCAGGCGCTTCTGGCAGCGTCTCGGCTACCACTTCGCCATCG
>CAYXJZ010000022.1:0-10378 GCA_964465355.1 uncultured bacterium
ACGTAGAGCCAGGCCGAAGGAGGTAGCCCGATATGAACACGGTCAAGATCGACGTAGAGACCCTTGACGCCCTCTTCGACAGCGGCGAGGTCGACATGGAACCGTACATGGTTCCCGGCACCGGCCACCGCCCCTATCTCGAAGACCCCCCCGGCGCGGCCGTCGAGGTCGCAGGTGAGTGGGCCCTCCTGCCCTTCCTGTGGCCCTACCGCGGCGAGAACGCTCGTTGGGTCAAGCCCGGCCCGGTCCGAGACCTCGCCGAAGATGTCGCCAGCGACCGCCGTGCCCCCGAGATCCGACGCCAGCTCGCCACCACCCTCCTCAACCGCGTCGGCGTGCGACCGAAGGACCGAGACCTCGCCCAGAAGGTCCTCTGCCACCCCGATCGATACGCGGCTAGGACCCGTGAACTCGCAACCCTCGTGATGGAGCACGCCAAGACCACTTTCAATCCCGACTTCTAGGGAACCAAAGTCGAGCGTGCGGCACCTTCGCTGCGAGGCACCGCGACGCTGCCCCTGCGGCGTCGACAGCCTCAGGTCTTGGGATCCAGCACGTCCCGTAGCGCGTCTCCCGCCATGCTCGCGGCCAGCACGAAGACCACGATGGCCAAGCCGGGGAAGGTCGTCAGCCACCATGCCGTGGTCAGGTAGGCGCGGCCCTCGCTGATCATCCCGCCCAGGGTGGGGGTGGGCGGTGGAAGGCTGAGGCCGAGGAAGCCGAGGGACGATTCCAGGATGATCGCCCGCCCCAGGCCGAAGGTGGTGAGGATGATGATCTCCGGCAGCAGTTGCGGAGCGATGTGGCGGAAGAGCACGCGGGCGGGTGTCGCACCCAGGGCCTTGGCGGCCGAGACGAAGTCCCGCGACCGCAGGCTGGCACCCACGTCCCTGGTGACGCGGGCGAAGGGCACCCAGCCGTACAGCGCCGTCACCCAGATCAGATCGGCCAGCCCGTGGCCAATGAAGGCCATCCACATGATGGCGATGAGCAGGAAGGGGACGCTGAGTTGCAGGTCGACCGCCCTCATCAGGAAGGCGTCGAGCACACCTCCCCGTCCGCCGGCCACCAGGCCGAGGGTGGCACCGATGGCCATGGCCGCCAAGGTGCCGGCGCCAGCGATGACAACCGACATCCCCAGGCCGAACAGGATGCGCGAGAGCAGGTCACGCCCCAGATGATCCGTACCCAGCCAGTGATCGGCCCCGGGAGGGCGCAGGAAGGCCAGGAGCTGCTGCCGGGCCGGATCGTGGGGTGCGAGCCAGGAGGCGCAGATGCCGGCGACGATGAGCGCGATGAGCAGGCCGATTCCGAGGGGGCCGAGGGGATGGACCCGTAGCTTCCGCAGCAGACCGGGCCGAGCGTCAGCGGCCTCAGGCATGGCGCACCCGCGGGTCGATCAGGCCGATGGCGACGTCGACGAGGAGGTTCGTCAGACCGACCATGATCGCTGTCACGGTGGCACCAGTCAGCACTAGGGGGATGTCGCGTTGGACGATGGCGTTGTAGAGCAGCCATCCCAGGCCCGGCCAGGCGAAGATGAACTCCACCACCAGGACGCCACCGAGCATCTCACCCAGACGCACGCCCAGCAGGCTGATGACGCCGATCACGGCGTTGCGCATGGCGTGCAGGCCCAGCACGCTCGGCAAGGCAACGCCCTTGGCGTGAGCGGTGCGGATGTAGTCCTCCTGCAAGACGTTCAGCATGGACGACCGCATCATCCGGGTGGTCACCGACAGGTTGTAGATCACCAGGGTGACCACTGGAAGGATCCAGTGCACGACGCCGCCCGTGCCCGAGGCCGGCAGGAGGCCAAGGCGCACGGTGAAGAGGAGGATCAGGATCATGGCCAGCCAGAAGACCGGGATTGCCTGTCCGACGTAGGTGGTGACGAGGATCCAGGTATCGATCGCCCGCCCCCGTCGGTAGGCTGCCCAGACGCCGAGGGGGATGGACAGGATGAGCGTCACGGCCATGCTGACGATCACGAGGCCAAGGCTTCTGTAGAAGTATTCCAGCGTCAGCGGGAGCGCCGGCCGATGGAAGCGGAAGGAGTTCAGCTCTCCGCTGACGATGTGCGTCATGAAAGTGACGTAACGGCGAGCGAAGGAACGGTCCAGGCCGAGCTCCTCCCTCAACTCCTGGGCCATCTCCGCCGTGGCCTCGAGAGGCAGCAGCAGGGCCACGGGATCGCCCGAGCTGCTCACGCCGACCAGCACGATGACCGTGACAAGCCACAGGACGACCAGCGACTGACCCAGTCTTCTGAAGACGAAGCCGATCACCCTTCGGGCTGCCGCCCTTCCTCGGCATGAGCGGGGCTCAGCCTGCCAAGGGGGAGCGGCCCCTCATCTCCGCACCGTGGTCGCCCGGGTGCGCGTACGCTCATGGCGCGCGAAGTGCAGGCGTGACCTCCGTGGGGTAGACGTAGGCGTCTCCACGCCCTGCCCAATCGAAGGCCGTCGACATCCCGTAGGCGTTGGTGTACTCGACCAGGGGAACGATGGCGGCGACCTCGTGGATGCGGCGTTGGATCTGGGCGTAGAGGTCGAGCCGCGTGGTCTCGTCGGCCGTCTGTCCTGCCTCCTCGATCCAGCGGTCCACCTCTGGCTCGTTCCAGTAGAGCCCCTGCCGGCCTTCGCCGCTGCGGAAGTTCAGGTTGAGGTGGCGGAAGGCGTCGAAGGTGGCTGCAGTGTTGCCCCAGATGTACATGCCTTGCATCTGACCAGCGCGGTAGCGCGTCACGAAGTCGGCGAACTCGCTGCGGTTCACGCTCACGCGGATGCCCACGTCGGCCAGGGCGCCGGCGATGGCCTCGGCCACCTGCACGTTCCTCGGCCACTGCGCCAGGGGGGCGACCTCCATGACGGCGTCGAAACCGTCGGGGTAGCCGGCCTCGGTCAGCAGCCGCCTGGCCGCATCGGGATCGAAGGGGTGAGGCTCGATGGTGGCGTCATGGCCGAAGGACGTCCTTTGCACGGCCGTCCGCGCCGGCACGGCGAACTGCCCGAACAGCGCCCGTTGGATCAGTTCCACTGGGGTGGCCATCGCGATGGCCTGCCGCACGCGAGGGTCGTCGAAAGGCGCCGCCGCGGTGTTGAAGCCCAGGTATAGGTTGACGGTCGAGGGCAGCGAGAAGACGGTCAGGTTGGGCCTTCCCGCGATCTCGGCCTCCCGTTCGGCGGGCACGCCGAGGATGAGGTCGAGGCCTCCGGAGAGGAGCTCGGCAACCCGGGTCGACTCGTCCGGGATGACTCTGAAGACCACCGTCTGGATCTCAGGGATCCCCGCCCAGTGACCCTCGAAGGCCTCCAACGCGACCTCTTGGTCGATCAGGAAACGGGTGACCCGGTACGGACCCGTCCCCACGGGCTCGCGGGCGAAGGCCTCTGCGCCGACGCGCTGGAAGTGGTCCTTCGGCAGCACGGTCTGCACCTGGGTCAGGTTGTTGATCCAGAGAGGATCAGGCCCGTTCATGATGATCTTCAGGCGGTGGTCGTCGAGCACCTGCACCTCTTGCACGAACTGCATGACCTTGCCGTACTCGGGTGAGCGCGCGCCGAGCTCGGTGATCCGGTCGAAGCTGAACTTGACGTCCTCGGCCGTGAAGAGGTCACCGTTGTGGAAGATGACGCCCTGGCGAAGGTCGAACAGCCAAGCGGCCTCCTCGGGCAGGTAGGTCCAGGAGGTGGCCAGGCTGGGTTCGAGCGCGCCGTCGGCCCCGCGGGACACCAGGTTCTCGTAGACCTGCTGCATGGTGCCGTAGCTCGCGGGCTCCAGATGGGGGTCTAGGGTGGAAGGGCCTTCGGCGACCCCGACCCGCAGCGTCGGGCCTTGCGCTTGGGCCATGGCCGGAGAGACGGCCAAGGCACCTACAACCAGCAGCAAGCCGGTCAGCCATCGGGCGGCCTTGCCGTATGGCGAAGCGATCTCTCTCATGGATCTACCTACCTTCTCCGAGTGCATGGGTCGATGGCGTCCGGACCTGCACGGAGGCGTTCGGGACCGCGCACGGCGATGGGCGGCCAGAGGACCCCGTGCTCCTAGTGACCTCGACAAGCAGGGCACGACCGTGGGTCACGTATCGGCCCGTGTAGGCTATGCGCCCACCTGCTGTCGAAGCAACCGAATGCCTTCAAGCGCCGAAGCACGGCCATGAACAGAATCGATGGGGCCCCCGCCCGAGCCATCGAGATCGCTCATCCGATCGTCCGCGGCAAGGACGCCGTTCAATGGCCGACTGCCGGCCTAGCGGCATAGGCTGACAGGCCTCAGGAAGACCGGGACGAGGGTGAGACGACCTGCTCGTCGCGGTGAGGAGAGGGGCTGTGCCGCATGCTCGAGGACGTGACCACCAACGAACGGATCCTGGACCGCGCGAGGACCGACCGTCGCGGCCTGTTCGACTCGGAGAGACTGCAGGGCAAGATCCGAGAGGCCGGGTTCGACGCGGTCATCGCCGTCTCGCCCGTCAACGTCACCTACACCGGCGGGATCAACTGGTCGGACCGTGAGCAGTCGTGGGGCTTCGTCGTCACCGACGCCGACGGCCGTCAGGCCGCGGTGATCAACGAGGCCGACGCCTACCACATGCGCGGCTACTCGTGGATCGAGGACGTCAGGTCGTCCAGGTACGGCAAGACTGCCAGCTCCAGTCGCGAGCAGGCGATGACCTTGCTCGCCGAGCTGCTCTCCGAGATGGGGCTTGGCCAGGGCCGCATCGGCACCGAACTGGGCTACCTGTCGTTCGCCAACTACCAACGGTTGGCCTCCGCCCTACCGCAGGTCAACTGGTCGGACGCCACGCCCGTGTTCGAGACGACCCGCCTGATCAAGACACCCGGCGAGATCGAGCTGTTCCGGGTCGCCGCGCACTACACCGACAAGGCCATGGTGACGGCCTTCGCGCTCTCCCGTCCGGGCGACACGGAGAAGAAGATCTCAGCCTTGATGCAATCGCTGGTGCTCCAGCTGGGCGCTGACCTGCTCACCACCAACACCGAGGTCACGGCCGGCGAGCATGGCACCATCGTGCACTGCTGGCCCATCGAGCGGCCGGTGGCTTGGGGTGAGGTCATCAACACCGACTTCGGCGGGAACTTCGCGGGCTACCGCACCGACCTGGCCAGGAACGCCGTGGTGGGGGCGGCCAGCCAGAAGCAAGCCGACATCTACCGGAGGCTTTGGGAGGTCCAGCAGACCATCTTCGCCGCCATGAAGCCCGGCGTGTCGGTCGGCAGCCTCTTCGAGCTGGGCGACCGCGCCATGGAGGAGGCTGGCCTGCCCCACCCTTGGGGCACCTTCGGCCATAGCACCGGCCTGTACACCCACGAGGGCTTCGACATCGCGCTGGGCTCCGAGGCCGTGCTCGAGGAAGGGATGCTCGTGAACGTCGAGCCCAGCAGGGTCGAGCCGGGCGACGGGCGCTACACCGTGGAGGACACGGTCCTTGTCACCGTCTCCGGGGTGGAGCGCCTGTCCGACGTGTGGGCCTCGGATGGGGAGATGATCGTCATCGACTGAGCCAAGGCGGCGCCGGATATCCCAGCCGGGGCCGCGGGCGCTCCGTCTGGCTGGACGGCCCTTCCCCCCTAAACGACGTGCCGTTCGCGCATGGCCACCGGCCTGCCAGCGAACCGCGCGATCCTCAGGGTGTCGATGTCGATGGAGTGCGCCCTGCCGTCCACCACCTCCTCTGCGATCAGGCGTCCGGTGGCGGCAGCCTGTTGGATACCGTGCCCGGAGAACCCGCAGGCGTCGAACCAACCCTCCGTCTGGTCGGACCGGCCGAGGATGGGGTTGTGGTCGGGCGTGGTCTCGTAGTAGCCGTACCAACTGGCGGTGCGGTCGATCTCGACGTCCTTCAGCCAAGGGAAGCGCTCGAAGCCGGCGGACAGCGTGGCCCCGAGCCAGCGCCAGTCGATGCCATCGGTGAAACCGGGCGGCTCGTCCGGGTTGGACCTGCCCATCAGCAGACGCGATCCCGAGCTCCTGAGGTAGAAGCCGCTCCCCACGTCCACCGTCAAGGGGTAGGTGGGCAGCTCGGGCATCGGCATCGACACGTAGACCATCCTCCGCACGGGGACCACCGGCACCCTCAGGCCCGCGCGCGCGGCGACCACGCCCGACCATGGACCGGCTGCGTTGACGATGGCCTCGGCCTCGATCACCACGCCTGCGGTGCGGATCCTCCAGACACCTCCGCTGCGCTCCGCCCCCAGCAGTTCGTGACCCAGCAGCAGGCTCGCCCCCAGGCGCCGAGCCTGCTCGAGGTAGCCCCTGGTGATCGCGTTCGGGTCCACGGTGCCGTCCGCCGATCCGAAGGTGGTCCCCCCGATGCCGGTCTCGTCGAAGGTGACGAAGCGCTGCGCAGCCCGTGGATCGATCACCTCCACCGGCGCGCCGAGCGAACGTTGCAGCATGACGCCCTGCAGGTGCTCAGCCCAGTTGGCCGAGGGCACCAGGAACAGGTAGCCGACCGCACGGTAGTCGGCGCTCACGCCGCAAACTTCCTCGAAGCGCCGGTACTCCTTGATGCTCTCCCAGGAGAGCTGGACGTTCGTCGCGGTGGTGAACTGAACACGTGCCCCGGCTGCGCTCCTGTTTGTGGTGCCTTGCCCGGCGGCAGGGGCCGCCTCCAAGGAGATGACCTTGAGGCCGCGTTCCGCCAGCCTGAAGGCGCTAGCACTCCCGATGATGCCAGCGCCCACGACGACCACGTCAGCTGTCGTTGCGCTCACGATAGGCTCGATTCCGACCTTCGTTCGACCGCTTGCCGCATGCAGACATGATGTCGCGCCGAGCAAGGCTCTACCAGCCTCGAGCCTTCAAGGCCGCGGTTATACCCATGAGCACATTCGATGGGACGAAGGGCACCCACAGCTGCATAGAATCAGCCATGGTTCGAGCACGATCCGCACCGAGCCTGACGCAGCTTCGAGCCTTCATCGCCTCACTGGACGCTGGCTCCATCACTGGTGGAGCCGTCGCCTTGGACCTGACCCAGTCTGCGATCAGCCACGCCGTCACGGAACTAGAGAGCAGCCTCGGGGTCAGGCTACTGCGACGTCATCGCTCGGGTGTCACGGCCACCGAGGTCGGTGGCAAGGTCGCTGTGCACGCCCGCCGCATCATGCAGATGATGGACGCCCTCCAACAGGAGGCGCAGAACGATCGGGACGCTCTGGTGGGGCGCATCCGCATCGCAGCCTTCCGCAGCGCCGCGACCCATCTGCTGCCGAGCCTGATCACCCATTTCATGCGTCTGCATCCGCAGGTCAGCTTCACCGTGCTCAGCTTGGAAGGCGTGCATCGAGGGATCGAGCAGGCCGTCCTGAACGCGCAGGCCGATGTCGGCTTCGCCTCCTTGCCCGTCTCGGACGAGTTGATGGCCTGGGAAGTCGCCCGTGACGACTGGGTGGCCCTGTGTCCGAGCAGCCGCTACACGGAAGGCGGCCCGCTCTCCTGGTCGGAACTCGAGCGTGAACCCTTCATCATGTGCAACGAAGGCGGCTCCCACGACGTCCAGGCCTTCTTGGACCAGCACGGTGCCCGACCAAGGATCGTGGACCAGGTCAAGGACGATTCCGTCATCCTGTCCATGGTCGCGCACGGGTTGGGTCTATCGAGCCTGCCGCGGATCGCCGTGGACCCCGTGCCGCCAGGCATCACCGTACGGCCCATGCCTGCCACCTTCGAACGGCGGATCGGGATCGTGGTGTCACCCAACATGTTCGGTGCGCGAGCGGTATCGACCTTCCTGAAGGTCGTTCGCGAACCGAGGACCCTGGCCCAGAGCGAGGTGGCTCGATCCGGGTTGTTGCGGATCGCAGCAACGGAGTCAGAGGCGAGCTGGGCCATCTGAACCCCTGACGCGAGGCGACGTGCTGTTTGTGGATGCCTGAGGGCTTCGGTGCCCGCGAGTGACTGGACTTCTGATTCCGCCGAAAGTACCCCACACCTCGGCTACCACGATGGAGCCGCTACACTGGACCATCGGCGGGTCACATCTTCCTCGCAGTGCGCTTCCTCATGCCACCCACCCCCCGATCACCGTAATATCTACGGCACCTGGAGGTGTTGTGATGCCCTTGCCAACCGCCGTCGTCCGCTTCCTCGACCCCCGCCGCGACCCGCCCGACCGCGTCGAAGCCGACCCCCGCACCGTCCTGGCCATCCCGCACAACCGCGACCGGGTCGTCACCATCTCAGCTGCCGATGTGGCCGCATCGCCGCGGGACTTCATCTACTGGGCCGAGATCCCGCAGCCGACAGTGGGCATCTTCCGGCGGCGCAGTCTCTAGGACTGCACCACACCTCCCCCAATCTCAGGCGTGAGCCAACACACTGCGCTCGGCGGGCTGGGGGCGTCGAATGGCGCATGACCTCATCCCTTAGCTTCGTGCATCGCTGGTCGTGGTCCGCCATCCTCTTGCTGGTCGCCGCTTGCGGTGGCGTGGCGACCCCATCGGTGACCTCGGTCACCGTGAGCGTCGCTTTGAGCACGCTGCTTGTCGACCAGACCACCCAGGCCGAAGCCCAGGTGGCCGTGGTCGGCGGCGCTGCCGCCGATGTGATCTGGTCATCCTCCGACACACTCGTCGCCACGGTCGACGCCAGCGGTCTCGTCACCGGCGTCGGCGCGGGCAGCGCCACCATCACCGCCACCTCCGTCGTCGACCCCACCGTCAGCGGCGGGGCCACCGTCGAGGTCGCCGACATCCCGGCCGTCACCGACCTGTCCGTCCAAGGTCCCGCCTACATGCGGATCGGCCGCCAGGTCAGCGCCACGCTCCAGATCACGGTGGTGGGCGGCGCCGATCCGACCGTGGGCTGGTCCAGCTCGAACGACGCCGTGGCCACCGTGAACGCCAACGGGCTCATCACCGCCGTCAGCGCAGGCTCGGCCTTCATCATCGCCACCAGCGTCTTCGACGACACCGCCATCGCATCGCACAACGTCCAAGTGGTCGCCGATGCTTGGCTCGAGACGGACCAGGACCTGCCGACACCGGTCTCTCGCCCAGCAGGCCTGGTCGTCGACGGCAGCTTCTACATCATCGGCGGCGAGGGCGGCATCCCCCCTCGCACAGATGCCGTCCAGGTCTACGACCCGCAGACGGACGACTGGGACCTGAGCCTCGACCCCCTGCCGGCCGCCCTGTCCAACCTCTGCGCCGCCGAGTTGGGTGGCAGCATCTACGTACAGGGCGGGTTCACCGAGGCCGCTGTCGCGGTCGACACCCTCTACCGCTTCGACCTCGTCGACCAGAGCTGGGAGGAGATGGCGGACGACCCCCTCCCCGAGGACCGGCACGCTCAGGCTTGCGCCGTGCACGACGGCCTGCTCTACCTCTTCGGCGGTGAGAGCGTGGGCGGCGGCAGCCTGCTGGAGCCGGTGGTCTACGATCCCGAGGCGCCGGCCGGCAGCCGCTGGTCCAGCGGGCTGGCGACGCCACCGACGAACGTCCGCTATGGGGCGGCGGTCACCGTCGGGGAGTACATCTACCTGGCCGGGGGGCTCATGGAAGGCGCCCTCACCGACCTGGCTGCCGTGTCGCGCTACCATCCCGCCACCGACACATGGGACAGCCTGCCGCCCTTGCAGACGGCCCGCGGCGGCGCAGGCGCATGGTCGGACGGACGCTACCTCTACGTGGCTGGGGGTGGATGGAGCAGCTTCCTCAGCAGTGTCGAGGCCTACGACCTGGCTGACGACCTGCTGGGCAGCTGGGTCTACGCCGAAGCCTTCAGCCACGGCCGCCGCACCTTCGCCTACGGCTACGACCCGGTGTTCCAGGTCAGCTACGTGGCCGCCGGTTGGGCCGGCACCTACCTCGGCAGTCCGGAGATCGGCAGGGATCTGGCGCCGCTGCCCTGACCCGAGGGGGCGTGGTTGGCATCGTCGTACAGTCGACCATGTCTTCAACTTGGATCCGTGCGCTGACCGCGCTCACCGCCGTCACGCTGCTCCTCGCCGCCTGCACCAGCCCCGCCGAGTGGCACGAACTCGTCGTGGAGACGGAAGGCACCACCGGGCTGCTGGTCGGCGAGTCGACGCAGCTCACCGCCACCTTCCCGCTGCGACCCGACTTCCCCCTGCGCATCGCCTGGACGTCCTCCGACGAGGAGGTCGTCACGGTGAACGGCGACGGCCTCGTCACCGCCCTCTCCCCAGGCAGCGCCACGATGGTGGGCAGGACAACGCACACGGTACGGGCGATCGGCGAGATCACCTTCACGGTGGCGCCCGTGCCGGCGGTGGCTGGCGTGAGCGTGAGCCTTGGTGCATCGGCCCTGCTGATCGGCCAGACCACCCAGGCCACAGCCGAGGTGGACGTCATCGGCACCGCCGACGACACCGTGCTGTGGTCAT
>CAYXJZ010000022.1:10478-43552 GCA_964465355.1 uncultured bacterium
AGCCGATGTCATCGCCACCAGCACCTTCGACGACACCCGCACGGGCTCGGCCGCCATCACCGTGGCGCCAGTTCCCGCTGTGACCGGCGTGAGCGTGAGCCTTGGTGCATCGGCCCTGCTGATCGGTCAGACCACCCAAGCCACAGCCGAGGTGGACGTCATCGGCACCGCCGACGACACCGTGCTGTGGTCATCCTCCAACGACACCGTGCTCACCGTCTCCGCCGATGGCGAGGTCACGGCGGTCAGTGAAGGCGAAGCCGATGTCATCGCCACCAGCACCTTCGACGACACCCGCACGGGCTCGGCCGCCGTCACGGTGGCGCCGGTGCCGGCGGTGCTATCGGTCACGGTGTCCGTCAGCCAACCCTCACTGCTGCTGAGCGAGACCGCGACGGCCACGGCCGACGTGCAGGTCGTCGGTACGGCCACCACCGGCGTCAGCTGGTCATCCTCCGACGAAGGTGTCCTCATCGTCGACCAGGCCGGCCTCGTCACCCCCGTGGCCAGGGGCACGGCCGAGGTGATCGCCACCAGCGCCCACGACGCCACAGTCCGGGGTACCAGCGCGGTCCAGGTGCTGGAGCCCGTGGTGTTGAGCATCAGCCTCAGCAAGCCCTACGACGATTGGATGACGGACGAGGGGCACTGGTTCCTGGCCGACGGAGCCTTCGATGCCACGGCCACCGTGACCACCCAGGATGCCAGTGAGGAAGTCGTCTGGTCATCGAGCGACGACGCGATCTTCACGGTCGACGGCAGCGGTCGTGTCACACCTTTGGCGCGAGGCACGGCGACGTTGACAGCCACCAGTACGGTCGATCCAAGCATGTCGGCTTCCTTGAGCGTGCGCGTGTTCGTGCCGGCCATGTCCTCATACACGCAGCTCGCGCTGGTTCACCTATCGGGTACCTGGACCGCTGAATGGATAGGCCAGGTCGGTGCCACGGCGTCAGTGTGGTCTTCCGCCACGTCGATCACAGGTACAGACCTGGACTACTTGAACTACGTGTTCAGCATCCAAGATGCTTCGATGGCGTCGGTGACCTCGGATGGTCTCGTCACGCTCCTGAGTCCTGGTTCGACCTCCCTGACGGTCCGGGCTCTCCGCCGGCCTGGTGGGTCTGCGATCCTCACTGCGACCCACGACTTGATCGTGAACCCTTGACGGATCGCGCAGCGGCGCGCACCTCACGCTCCCCCCAGACCCCTCCGTTAGGCTTGCGGCAACCATGACCCGACGCCTGCTCTCCCCCATCTGGCCCTTGGCGGCCCTGATCCTGCTGCTCGCCGCCTGCGTGCCGCCCCACCCGCCCGCCGTCCTGTCCGTCACGGTCAGCGCACCGGCCTTCGTCGTCTTGGGCAGCGAGGCCCGCGCCTTGGCCGACGTCGGCTTCCTCGGACCAGCCGACACGCGCGTGAGCTGGTCGTCATCGGACGAGACCGTCGTCGCGATCGACGCCACCGGCCAGATGGTCGCGGCCGGCCACGGCACCGCCACCGTCACCGCCACCAGCGTCGCGGAGCCTGGCCTCAGCGACAGCGCCGTCGTGGAGGTCATCGACGACCCATGGGCGGCGCTGCCCGACCTGCCGTACGGCGTCTCGCGCGCGGCGGCCGTGGTGGTGGACGGCCTGCTCTACGTCCTTGGCGGCGAGTCGGCCGGCGGCAACCGCATCGGGCGGGTGCAGCTCTACGACCCCGTGGCCCAGACCTGGGACGGCAACCTGCCACTCATGCCAGAGCCCGTCTCGAACGTCTGCGCCGTGGTGTTGGACGGCGACGTCTACGTGCCGGGTGGCACCCTGGCGGTCAACACCACCTCCACCCTGCTGCGGCGCTTCGACGTCGCCAGCACCACCTGGGAGGTGCTGGAGGACGATCCTCTGCCTGGGTCGCGCTTCGGCCACGCCTGCGCCGCGCACGACGGGCGCCTGTACCTCTTCGGCGGCTTCGACCCAGGCAACAACAACGTCTTCACCGAGCCATGGGTCTACGATCCAGCCCTGCCTGTCGGCAGCCGCTGGACCACCGGCCTGGAGCGCCCCGCCAGCGACGGCGCCTACGGCAGCGCGGTGAGCGTGGGCGACCACATCTACTACGCCGGCTTCATCCGGGCCAACCCCATCACCGACTACCCCTTCGTCATGCGTTACGACCCCGCCGACGACAGTTGGCGCAGCCTGCCGTCATCCTGGGACGCCCATGGCGGCGGCCGCCTGTGGTCGGACGGTGATCGGCTGTTCCTGGCCGGCGGCGGCTGGAACGATCCCCTGGCCAGCGTCGAGGTCTACGACCTTGGCCAGGGATTGGACGGTGTGTGGAGGCGGAGCCTGGCCATGGCCGTCGGCCGCCGCGCCTTCGCCCTGGCTTACGACCCGGACGCTGACACGGTGTACGCGGCGGGCGGCTGGGACGGCGACTACCTGCGAAGCGTGGAGGCTGGGTTCGTGCCGCATCTGGGGTGGTGAGGTGTCGGACACCCAGACAGCACACGAGCTAGCTCATCGCTAGTGCAATCATGATGTCATGGAGCGCACCACCATCTCCCTACCAGAGGACCTGATCAAGCAGTTACGGATCCAGGCCGCCGAACAGCGCACCTCGATGGCCGCGCTCATCCGTGAAGCAGTCGAGGAGAAAGTGGCTGCGGCTGCCGGGCGTTCTCGCCCGAAGAGCTTGGGGGCCGCTGCTTTCGGTCACACGGACACCGGTCGCTCCGCATCGGGCCTGCGCCCAGAGCCGCGCTCGTGGCGCTGATACTGGATACGGATCCTCCGAGACAAGGATGTGTGCCTCGTAACCCGACACCATGGCCTCCTCGTAAAACGTGTCCCTAGGATGTAGCTTGAACAGGACGTTCGCGTCCAAAACGGCGACCAACGGCTGGCTCACCGTCCACCGAGCCTATCGCCGGATGCGCGCGATCGCCGCGTCGTAGCCGCCAGCCTCCTCGGTCAAGCGGACCATCTCCTGCAAATGACGGTCGCGCCTCGCGTCCCTCTTGGCCTTGTAGGCCAAGACATCCCCTTCGAGGATCTTCCTATGGGCACCCTTGCGGGCCTGGATGGAGGGGATCTCACCCTCGTCCAGGAGTCGTGTCACATACTGCCTCGACACGTTCAGGATGTTCGCGGCGTCCTGTGGGCTCAACTCATTCTCCACATCAACTAAGCGCACGGCATCACGCTCGGCCAACCGCTCGATCACCAAACCAAGCCCGCGCACGAGCTGATCGTCCAGAGCAAATGCCTTGCCGTCCGGCGCGACGAGCGTCACCATCTTGACCAAGGGTTTGGAGAAGCTTCCGGACTGGAGCGAATGTGAGAGGGCAAGCAACTCGGACGGGGACGTCTTCCCCCGAGTGATGACATCCGACCGTAAGCGCTTCAAGCGGGCCGGCTGGGGTTGGCCATCCCCAGCGGTGCGCGCCACCCCACGGCTCTCATCTCGCGGTAGTCCAATGGCCCATGGACCCGACCCCGCAACCCCGGCAGCGTCCCTGGCCGCTCTTCCTCGCCTCGCTCCTGCTCGCCGCCTGCGGCGGCGGGGGATCGCCCAGCCCACAGGTCACCGGCGTCAGCGTCGAAGGGCCGCTCCACTTGGTGGTCGGCCGCTGGGCCACGCTGAGCGCCACAGTGAGCATGGAAGGTGCGGGGGACCGCTCGGTCAACTGGGATAGCAACGTCCCGGCGCGCCTGCCCGTGTACCAGGACGGCAGGGTGCTAGGCATGGAGCCGGGCCCCGTGCTGGTCACGGCCACCAGCGTGGCCGACCCATCGGTCTACGCCAGCCACGTCATGAACGTGGTTGCCGAGCCATGGACCGACGGTCAGAGCCTGCCGACCATCATCGAGGCCGCGGCCGGCGCGATGGCCGACGGGGTCTTCTACCTCGTCGGCGGCTACGGCCTGCCCATCGGCGAGCCGCTCGTCAACCACCTGAGCCACGCCTTCGCCTACGACCTGGGTGCTGATGCCTGGACCCGGCTACCCGACCTGCCCCAGCCGGTCGTCTCCGGCTGCGCGGCGCGGCTCGGGAACGCCATCTACCTCACGGGCGGCTGGAACCAGGGCGGTGCCCTTGACACCGTGTACCGCCTCGACCTGAGCGACCGGACCTGGGAGGGCGTCGACGACCCGCTGCCTCAACCTCGCAGCTACCACGCCTGCACCGTGGTGGACGGCCGCCTGTACCTGATCGGTGGCGCCGTCGGCGGCGACTGGCTCACGCAGCCCTCTACCTGGTCGTACGACCCACTGGCCGCAGCCGGCGAGCGCTGGACCGTCGACCTGGCACCACCGCCGGGAGGCGGGATGGAGGGCTCCGCCGTGGCGGTTGGCGACGCCATCTACTTCCTCGGCAGCTACGAGCTGGCAGACTACCCGGCGTCGCGGACGTCGCAGCCCACCGTGGTGCGCTACGACCCCGTCGACGACGATTGGCAGGCCCTGCCCGACCTGCAGACGGCACGTGGCGCGGCCGGCGCCTGGTCCGACGGCCGTTACCTGTACGTGGTCGGTGGCGGCGCCAGGGTGGATGACTGGTGGCCGACCCCCCTGAGCAGCCTCGAGATCTACGACCTGGAGCAAGGCCTGGAAGGCAGTTGGACCTACGGCGACCCGCTGAGCGAAGCCCGCTACAGCTTCAATGCCGGATTCGATCCTGGTACCCAAAGCGTGGTCGTGGCCAGTGGCCGCGCCGCGGACATGCTCACGGAGGTCGAGTTGGGCAGGGGGTTGCGGCCGGAGCCGTGAGCCAGCGCTACATCCCGTGCGCCCTGAACACCCTGATCCAGTTCTCTCCCAACACCTTCCGCACGTCTGCGTCGCTGTAACCCCTGCGCTTGAACGCCACCGTCAGGTTGGGCATGCCCCTTGGATCGTCCAACCCCTTTGGGTAGTGATGCGGCGGAGGCGGGTAGTTCTCCCGCCGCCACACACCCGCCTTGATGCGCGCCTCGTACTCGCGCAGGGCGCGCTCTGGGTCCTTCGCCACGCCCACCATGCCGTGGTAGTAGTCGATCCCGAGGGTGACCGTGTCGGCCGAGCCGGTGAGCTGGCAGATGTGGTCGCAGTGGTCGACCAGGTCGTCCACCGTCGGATGGTCCACGCCACGCTTGACGAAGGCGGGGAAGCCCACCAGGCCCACCGTGCCACCCTGCTGGGCGATGGCGCGGATGAGGTCGTCTGGCAGGTTGCGCTCGTTGTCGCACACAGCGCGGGCGTTGCCGTGGCTGACCACCACCGGGCGGCTGGAGTGCTCCAGTGCGTCCCAGGTGGTGCGCAGACCGGTGTGGGCGCCGTCGATGACGATGCCAAGCCGGTTCATCTCTTGGATCGCGCGGATGCCGAAGCGCGACAGGCCGTCGTCGGAGCGCTCCTCGCAGCCGTTGCCCACGAAGTTCTTCTCGTTGTAGGCGAGCTGGATGATGCGCACGCCCAGCCGGTGGTAGACCTCCAGCATGTTCAGGTCGCGCTCGAAGGGCAGCGTGTTCTGGAAGTGGAAGAGGATGCCCAGCTTGCCCTGCTTCTTGGCTTCGAAGATGTCGTCGACGGTGGTGATGTGCAGCAGCCGGTCGGCGTTCTCGCGCAGGTGCCGCAGCCAGGAACCGAGGAAGCGGGTGGTGCCGTCGACGCTGTCGCCGATGTTCACCGATGGCGCGGCCACCGTCACGCCGCCTTCGCGCCACCAGTCCCAGTAGTCGGGGTCGTTGAGCAGCGGGCAGGTCATGTCCATGACGATGGACTCGGCGTGCAGGCCGCGGGCTGCCGCCTCGGTGGCGGGGTCGACCGCGTCCCTCGTGCGGGTGTCTGGGGTCGTCTGGGTGCTCATACGCGTTGGTGCCTCCTACCTGCCACCATGATCTCCTTGGCCCTTCCCTGTGCATCGAGCTCGAGGATGTTGACCTCCTCGCCCACCGAGCGGCTGGAGCCGATCTCCAGCCTTCCTTCGCCAAGGTCGCGGAGGCGGATGTGGTTGCCTGCCTCACCGGCGATGCGCAGGCCATCCGCGTCGTACTCGATCTGGATCTCGCCCCAGTGACGCACCGTGTAGCGGCCCAAGAAGGGCCGGAGATGGTCGGGCACGGGAGCCGCGTTGGTGGCCTTGGGCTTCGCAGGCGGCAGGGCCTCGATGGCGGCGACCACCAATTCGTGCGTGAGCTGATCGACGGCGAAGCCCATCTTCCCGTTGGCGTACAGCGCCACCGCCACCCGGTCGGCCAGCGACAACGACATGTGGCAGCGGTTGCCGACGTAGCCGCCTGCATGGCCGGGGAAGATGCGGTCGCCATGCCGCTGCGGCCGCCAGCCAAGGCCGTAGCCCAGGGTCCAGCCGGGTTCGTCGGCGTCCATGTTGTGCAACCGGTGCATCTCGCGCCGGGTGGCCTCGGACCAGGGTGAATCGGGCGCCCATTGGGCCGCCGCCAACTTCAGCGTGTCCGCGGGGGTGGAGAGCAGCATGCCGCAGGCGTTCCACGACTTCAGGTCGTGGTGCGGCGCCTCGAGGAAACGTTCCTCGTCAGGCGGCATGGTGTGGCCGGGGGCGAAGCGGTCCTCCATGCCATCGGGCAGGTAGAAGTAGGTGTCGGTCATGCCGAGGGGATCCAACACGGCCGTCTGCATGTGCTCTTCGAAGGTGGTGTCGGTCACCGAGGCGACGATCAAGCCAAGCATCGAGATCGATGCGTTGGAGTACTTGGCATGGGTCATCGGCGGCGCCACCAGCCTGAAGCCGCGGATGATCTGCCTGAACGCCTCGTCGTCAGGGAACACACCTGTGCGCCACACGTCCAACGAGGCGTTCGTCTCGATGCCCGATCCGTGGCAGAGGATGTGGCGGATGGTGACCCGCTCGCCACCCTCGGGCGCGAACTCGGGCAGGTAGGTGGCCACCGGCGCGTCGATGTCGAGCAGGCCGCGGTCGCGCAGGCCTAGGACGGCGTGGGCGGTGAAGACCTTGGTGATCGAGCCGATGCGGTGCAGATGGTCAGGCCGCAGCGGTGTGCGCGGTGAGAAGCGCGCCGTGCCGACGGCGTAGGTCCACACCACCTCGTCGTCCACCAGCAGGGCGGCGTTGAGGCCCGGTACGGGCAGGCGCTGCAGACCGTCATCGACGAGCATCTCGAGCCGGCGGGTCAGCGACGCCTCGGCAGGCCTGGGTGGGGAGGCCTTCATACGCGTTCGTAGCGCATGCCCGCCACGATGATCTCCTTGGCCCTTCCCTGCTCGTCGAGTTCGGTGATGACGACCGGCTCGCCCACCGAGCGGCTGGAGCCGATCTCCAGCCGGCCGTCGCCCAGCTCGCGCAAGCGGATGTGCCGGCCACCCTCGCCGTTGAAGCGCAGGCCCTCGCTGTCGAAGGCGATCTCCAGCTCGCCCCAGTGGCGCACCGAGTAGCGGCCAAGGTAGGGGCGCAGGCGCTCGGGCACCGCTTCGGCGTCGGTGGCCTTGGGCTTGGCGGGCGGCAGGGCCTCCACGGCGGCGGCGATCAACTCGTGGCTGAGCCGGGTGACGCCGACGGCGGCGTTGCCGTTGGCGTAGACCGCCACAGCCACCCGGTCGTCGAGCGAAAGCTCCATCTGGCAGCGGTTGCCAACGTAGCCACCGCCGTGGCCGGCCAGGATGCGCTCACCGTGGCGGTGCAGCCGCCAGCCGAGGCCGTAGCCCAGCGTCCAGCCGGGCTCGTCGGCGTCGAGGTTGTGCAGCCGGTGCATCTCGCGTCGGGTGGCATCGCTCCAGGGCGAGTCGGGTGCCCATTGGGCGGCGGCCAGCTTCAGCGTGTCGGAGGGCGTGGACAGCAGCATGCCGCAGGCGTTCCAGGACTTCAGGTCCTGGTGCGGTGCCTCAAGGAAGCGTTCCTCGTAGGGGGGCATGGAATGGCCAGGTGCGAAGCGATCCCGCTCCTCGCCCTGCTGATCGAAGACGGTGTCGCTCATGCCAAGAGGGTCGAGCACCGCCTCCTGTAGATGCTCCTCGTAGGTCTTGCCTGTCACCGCAGCGATGATCAGGCCCTGCATCGAGATCGATGCGTTGGAGTACTTGGCGTAGGTCATCGGCGGCGCCACCAGACGGAAGCTGCGGATGATCTCCCGGAAGCCGTCGTCGTCAGGGAACACGCCGGTGCGCCACACATCCAACGAGGCGTTGGTCTCGATGCCCGATCCGTGGCAGAGGATGTGGCGGATGGTGACCCGCTCGCCACCCTCGGGCGCGAACTCGGGCAGGTAGGTGGCCACCGGCGCGTCGATGTCGAGCAGGCCGCGGTCGCGCAGGCCTAGGACGGCGTGGGCGGTGAAGACCTTGGTGATCGAGCCGATGCGGTGCAGATGGTCAGGCCGCAGCGGTGTGCGCGGTGAGAAGCGCGCCGTGCCGACGGCGTAGGTCCACACCACCTCGTCGTCCACCAGCAGGGCGGCGTTGAGGCCCGGTACGGGCAGGCGCTGCAGACCGTCATCGACGAGCATCTCGAGCCGGCGGGTCAGCGACGCCTCGGCAGGCCTGGGTGGGGAGGCCTTCATACGCGTTCGTAGCGCATGCCCGCCACGATGATCTCCTTGGCCCTTCCCTGCTCGTCGAGTTCGGTGATGACGACCGGCTCGCCCACCGAGCGGCTGGAGCCGATCTCCAGCCGGCCGTCGCCCAGCTCGCGCAAGCGGATGTGCCGGCCACCCTCGCCGTTGAAGCGCAGGCCCTCGCTGTCGAAGGCGATCTCCAGCTCGCCCCAGTGGCGCACCGAGTAGCGGCCAAGGTAGGGGCGCAGGCGCTCGGGCACCGCTTCGGCGTCGGTGGCCTTGGGCTTGGCGGGCGGCAGGGCCTCCACGGCGGCGGCGATCAACTCGTGGCTGAGCCGGGTGACGCCGACGGCGGCGTTGCCGTTGGCGTAGACCGCCACAGCCACCCGGTCGTCGAGCGAAAGCTCCATCTGGCAGCGGTTGCCAACGTAGCCACCGCCGTGGCCGGCCAGGATGCGCTCACCGTGGCGGTGCAGCCGCCAGCCGAGGCCGTAGCCCAGCGTCCAGCCGGGCTCGTCGGCGTCGAGGTTGTGCAGCCGGTGCATCTCGCGTCGGGTGGCATCGCTCCAGGGCGAGTCGGGTGCCCATTGGGCGGCGGCCAGCTTCAGCGTGTCGGAGGGCGTGGACAGCAGCATGCCGCAGGCGTTCCAGGACTTCAGGTCCTGGTGCGGTGCCTCAAGGAAGCGTTCCTCGTAGGGGGGCATGGAATGGCCAGGTGCGAAGCGATCCCGCTCCTCGCCCTGCTGATCGAAGACGGTGTCGCTCATGCCAAGAGGGTCGAGCACCGCCTCCTGTAGATGCTCCTCGTAGGTCTTGCCTGTCACCGCAGCGATGATCAGGCCCTGCATCGAGATCGATGCGTTGGAGTACTTGGCGTAGGTCATCGGCGGCGCCACCAGACGGAAGCTGCGGATGATCTCCCGGAAGCCGTCGTCGTCAGGGAACACGCCGGTGCGCCACACATCCAACGAGGCGTTGGTCTCGATGCCCGATCCGTGGCAGAGGATGTGGCGGATGGTGACCCGCTCGCCGCCATCCGGTTGGAACTCGGGGACGTAGGTGGCGACGGGCGCGTCGATGTCGAGCAGGCCGCGGTCACGCAGGCCGAGCATGGCGTGGGCGGTGAAGAGCTTGGTGATCGAGCCGATGCGGTGTTGGTGGTCGGTGCGCAGTGGGGTGGGGGGCGAGAAGCGGGCATGGCCAACGGCGTAGGCCCACTTCACCTCGTCGTCGATCAGCATCGCCACGTTCAAGCCTGGGGTGGGGAAGCGCTGGAAGGCGTCGTCGACCAGCGCCTCCAGCCGTCGGGTCAGGCCGGCGCCTACAGACCTGGCCGCGTTGGATTCTGGGCTCATGCGGGTCTCCTCTGCTGGGTTCGCGGGACGATGGGCATCGCTCGAGGGGCGCTCACCGATGGCCGGCCCCGCTCTTCTGCTGGTTGCCGCCGCGATCGACCCAGCGCGCGTCGAAGGCATCGCGCAGGCCGTCGCCGACGAACATGAAGGCCATGACCGTGAGCGTGATCATGACCCCGGGGATGATGCCGATCCAAGGACCGGTGAAGAGGTGGGCCTGGGCGCCGACGATCATGTTGCCCCAGGTGGCCTGCGGCGGCTGGATGCCAACACCGAGGAAGCTCAGCGCCGACTCCAGCAGGATGGCGTCGCCGACGCGGAAGCTGGCGGTGACGATGATGGGCCCGACGATGTTGGGCAGCAGGTGGAGGAAGATGGTCCTGGCGTGGCCTGCGCCCATGGCATGGGCCGCCTGCACGTAGTCCTGTTCGCGCGCCACCAGGAACAGCCCACGCACAAGGCGAGCGGCCGGCATCCACGAGGCCAGCCCGATCATCAGGATCAGACCGGGGATGCCAGGGCGCAGCATCATGAACAGCACCACCATGATGTAGAAGATGGGCAGCGACAGGATGAAGTCCACCAGACGGCTGAGCAGCTCGTCCGTGCGGCCGCCGAAGTAGCCGGCCACCGCCCCCACCACCGTGCCGACCACGATGGACACCAGCATGGCGCTCACGCCCACCAGCAGCGAGATGCGGCCGCCATGCACGGTCCTGGCCAGGTAGTCGCGGCCGACGTTGTCGGTGCCGAACCAGTGCTCTGCGTCAGGCGCACGCATGGCGTTGGAGAGGTTGGTGGCGTTGGGGTTGCGCTGGGTGACCAGGCCAGGCCAGATGGTCACCGTGGCCATGACCGCCAGGATCACGGCGCCGAGCACCGCCCGCCGGTTCTGCAGGAAACGCTTGAGACCGCGCCTGGGCCGCGCTCGGCCGACCTCGGCCACCGCCACGCCCGCCCCGCTCACTTCGCCTCCTCGTTGGTGACCCGCGCGCGCGGATCGAGGAAGGTGTAGGCCAGGTCGGCCATCAGGTTGCCGAGCACGATGAGCACCGCCGACAGCATGAGGATGGCCATGATGACCGGGTAGTCGCGGTTGTTGATGGCCCAGATCCCCAGGTTGCCCATGCCCGGCCAGGAGAAGATCGACTCCACGATGTAGGAGCCGGTCAGCAGCCGCGAGATGGACATGCCGAGCAGGGTGATGATGACCACCAGCGAGTTGCGCCAGGCGTGCCGCAGGACGACGACGGCGCCGAGCAGGCCCTTGGCGCGGGCGGTGCGCACGTAGTCCTCGCTGAGCACGCTCAGCAGGCTGTCGCGCTGGTAGCGCTGCCAGAAGGCCACCTCGTTGGTGGCCAGCGCCGCGACCGGGAGGATCATGTGGCTGATCACGTCAGCGAAGGTCTTCTGGAAGGCGTAAGGGCTCATCATCCCGGAAGCGGGTAGCCACGACAGCACGAAGCTGAAGAGGTAGATGAGCACCAACGCCACCCAGAAGCTGGGGAGGGCGTAGGCCACCGCCGCGAAGCCGGAGAACAGGGTGTCGAGCCAGGAGTTGGGGCGCAGCGCCGAGTAGACGCCGAAGGCAAGGCCAAGCACCAAGCCGATGAGGGTGGCGGTGCCCATGAGCAGGAAGGTGTTGGGGATGGCGTCGGCCAGCAGGTCGTTGACCGGCCGCCGGCTGATCAGACTGAAGCCCATGTCGCCCTGCACGAAACGTGACAGCCAGCGCACGTACTGGATGTGCACCGGCTGGTCGAGCCCGAGCTGCTGCCGCACGGAGTCGACCACGCTCTGCGGCGTCTGGCTGAAGGGCTGCTGCAGGAAGGCCTGGATCGGGTCGCCAGGGGCAGCGTGCAGGACGAAGAAGGACAGCAGGCTGACCGCGAAGAGGATGAACAGGCTGTTCAGCAACCTGCGAAGCATGTAGGCGAGCACCTTCTACGACCTCCGGTGGCGCGATCGCTGTGTCATGCGGCAGGCTAGGCGCCAGAGCGAGCGCGCCTAGCCTGCATGGCTTGGGGGCGTCGGGGAACCTTCCCCGCCTTCAGCTCCCTACTGGCCGATCGTCAGCTCCCAGAGGCGGTAGAAGACGCCGGAGTTGTTGGGGTCGGCCGACGAGGGCACTGGGACGTTGCCGATCGCCTCTGACAGCGCGAAGTTGCCGCGGTAGTAGTAGAGCGGGATGAAGGGCACGTCCTCGCCGATCATCTCGGCGATGGTGAAGAGAGTCTCGGTGCGGATCGCCGTGTCGGGCGTGGCGTTGGCCAGGTTGAGCAGCGCGTCCAGCTCGGGCGAGGCGTAGCCGGTGTTGTCGAAGTCCGAGTGGATCCTGGAAGTGAGGTCAGGGTAGAAGGAGTAACCGCCCCACCACAGGTAGCTGTCGAAGTCCTCGAGGATGTGCTGCTGCAGCGAGGGACGATCGAGCTGCACGATGTTCAGGCGGATGCCGATGCCGGCCAGCGCTTCCTGGATGACCAGGGCGAAGGGCAGGGGGTTGGAGTCGGTGGCCTGCGCCTGGATGGCCACGTCGAACTCCAGGACGTTGCCGTCCTTGGCACGCACGCCACCTGCGCCGGGAAGCCAGCCAGCTGCATCGAGCAGTCGCACGGCCTCTTCGGTGTCCTGCTCGTACCTGCGCACACCTTCGTTGTACTGCCAAGTGCCGGTTGGTCCGACGGCGGACCAGGCGACCTGGATGTCCTCACCGGCGATCGCGCTGACCATGCCGGGACGGTCGATGGCGTAGGCGATGGCCTGGCGCACCGAGACGTCGTCGAGACCCGGCCGCCTGTTGTTGAACACGAAGGTGAAGGTGAAGCCGGAGTTATAGCCGTAGATGTTCACACCCGGGATGCGCGAGGCGGCGGCCACTGCGTCGGCGCTGCCGACCCCGATGGTGTTGAGGTCGCCGCTGGCCAGCGATGCGATGGCGGCGTTCTGGTCCTGGGTGGGGATCCAGATCCAGTAGGGCACCGAAGGGGCACCCATGTGGTAGTTGGGGTTCGCCCGGAGGATGGCCCGCTGGCCGGGGATGAACTCGATGACCTCGTATGGGCCGGTGCCCACCGGCGCGGTGTTGAAGGCCGCGGTGGTGATGTCTTGCCCCTCCAGCAGGTGCTTGGGCACGAAGCGCGCGAAGAACATGTTGGTGAGGAAGGCATTGGTGGCCGAAGGCAGCTGGAACTGCACGGTGAGGTCGTCGACCTTGGCCGCGCTGACCGGTTCGCCAGCCACGAGGAACAGGTGCCGGATGCCTGACTGGCTGACCGGATCGAGGGCGGCCTCGGTGGTGAACACCACGTCGTCTGCCGTGAAGGGCTGGCCGTCATGCCAGGTCACGCCGGGCCGCAGGTGGAAGGTATAGGTGAGGCCGTCGTCGGAGATCTCCCAGCTCTCTGCCAAGGCACCTTCCAACTGCAGGTCGGTGGTGAAGCGCACCAGTCCGTCGAACACCCAGTAGGGGATGCGGTCGAGGTTGGTGTCGAGGACGGGGTTGATCCTGTCCATGACACGCCCGTTGTAGCGGATCGAGTTCGTCGCGCTGGGGGGCGCGAACTGAGAGAACCCGAACGCCATCCAGGACGCCAACGCGATGAGGACGATCAGTTTCAGACGCATGAACCCTACCTCCGCTCGCACGTTTCCCGTGCGATGAACGACCACCCGACTTCGGTGACTCGTACCTCAGGCGCGAGTGGCCTATTGTCGTATACTGGATGCACGGTGTCAAGCATCCTGCGACCTCAACTCGTCCGCGAACTGGTCTACGACCACCTCCACCACGAGATCCTCACGGGTGCCCTGGTGCCGGGCCACTGGCTGAAGGAGCAGGACGTGGCCGAGCGCCTCGGCGTGTCGAGGACCCCCATCCGCGAGGCTGTGATGCGGTTGGCGCAAGAGGGCCTGCTCGAGGCCTTCCCCAACTATGGCGTCAGGGTCCGCACCCTCACCGCCAAGGACGGCTTGGACGCCTACGCCGTGCGCGAGGTGCTGGAGGGGATGGCGGCGAGGCTATGCGCCGAGCGGCGCGACCCGGACGTGGCGCGCAGGATCTTCGAGGCCTTGGTGATCATGGAGGAGGCAGCCAGGAACGGTGACCACTCTGCTCAGATCAAGGCCGACACCGGCTTCCACACCACCATCGCCGAGTGCTCCGACAACGTGATGCTGGTCGAGGCGCTCCGCGCCCTGGGTGGCAAGGTGACCCAGATCAAGGTGGTAACGCGGGATCAGAACAGCACCGAGCTGAGTTTCGCCCAGCACCGCGCCATCCACGAAGCCATCGAGGAGCACCAGCCCGACGCTGCCGAAGCCGCGATGCGTATGCACATCCAGACCTTCCGCAAGGTGATCGCGGAGCGGATGCCGGCACAGCAGCATGACGAAGGGTTGAGGTTGGCCGGCGGCGAGGGGTAGGCAACGGCGTATACGTGGTCATGGCGACACGGGACCCATATGAGATTCATCTAGACTGTCTAGATAGAATGATTGGGGGGGGTACCGGCATGAGCTGGCAGATTCAGGAAGCCAAACAGCGGTTCAGTGAGCTCGTCCGCAAGGCGCAGGACGAGGGCCCGCAGGTCGTCACACGCCACGGTGAGGACGTGGCGGTGCTCGTCTCCGCCAAGGCCTACCGCGAGCTGACCGGGAACGACGACTTCAAGGCCTTCCTCATGACAGCGCCCCTGCTTCACGACTTGGACCTCGAACGGCCGGCCGAGTCTGTGCGTGAGTTGGACCTCGGATGATCCTGATCGACACCAACGTGCTGTCCGAACTCCGAAAGCCCGTGGTCGATGCGGGCGTCCGGACCTGGTTCGACGGCGTCGATCAGCGCGACCTGTTCACCAGCGTCCTGGTCCTCGGCGAGATCCGCCGGGGGGTGGAGCGCCTACGGCCGCGCGATCCTGGACGGGCCGAGTCCATCGATGCGTGGCTGGGAACCTTGAAGCACGCCTTCAGGGACCGGGTACTCGGCATCACCGAGGAGGTGGCGGAGACCTGGGGTCGCATCGGCGCCATCAGGCCCTTGCCGGCCATCGATGGGCTGCTGGCTGCCACGGCCCTGGTACACGGCGCCACGCTGGTGACGCGCAACGTCAAGGACGTCGAAGGCACAGGCGTCCTCTGCCTCTCCCCCTTCACCAGCCCCGGCTGAGCCGGGTCGCGGGACCCCCGCCTCTACCCCGCCCACCCCGACCTCGCTAGCCTGGAAGGAGAGCGAGGTCGGACGATGCAGAGAAGGACGTCGCCCACCCGGTTGGCCCTCCTCTACCTGCTGGCGGTACTGCTGCCGGTCGCCTTGGTCATGCTGTGGCGCCCGCTCCCGTCGGCCAGGCCCTTCCTGGTCGAGTTGTCCTTGGCGCTAGCCTTCGTCGGCCTGGTGCAGATCGCCCTGCAGTTCCTGCTCATCGCCCGCTTCGAGCGGGTGTCGGCGTCCTACGGCCTCGACGCCGTGCTGCGCTTCCACCGCTACGTGGCGCTGGTGGCCGTGCTCTTCGTCGTCGCCCACCCCGTCATCCTGGTCATCTTTGAACCGGCCATGCTGGCGCTGCTCCACCCGCTGCACGGCAGCTGGGGCATCCGCACGGCCAACTGGGCGCTCTACGCCCTCATCCTGCTGGCGCTGCTGTCGGTGTTCCGCAAGCAGCTGCGCCTTGGCTACGAGGCGTGGCGGCTGTCGCACACGCTGCTCGGCATCGCCACCATCGTCCTCGCCCACCTGCACGTGCACCTCTCAGGCCGCTACACCGAGGTGTGGTGGAAGGAAGTGCTGCTCCTGGCCATCAGCGCCGTGGCTGTGGCGCTGCTGGCCTACCTGCGGCTGATCCGCCCTGCCCTGCAGCGCCGCTCGCCCTACCGCGTGGCCGAGCTGCGACCCGAACGCGGCCGCGTCTGGTCGCTGGCGCTCGAGCCGGTCGGGCACGCGGGCATGCGCTTCAAGCCCGGGCAGTTCGGCTACCTCAAGCTGCGCCATCCCTACAGCGTCGACGAGCATCCCTTCTCCTTCGCTTCCAGCGCCGAGCGGCCGGGGCGCATGGCGTTCGCCATCAAGGAGCTTGGGGACTTCAGCGACCGCATCGGCACCGTCCCCCTCGGCACCAAGGCCTTCGTCGACGGCCCGCACGGTGCCTTCTCCCCCGACCTCAGCCCCGCGGCGGGCTACGTGTTGGTCGCAGGCGGCATCGGCATCGCCCCCTTCATGAGCATGCTCAGGACCATGGCCGACCGCGGCGACCGCCGCCCCGTTCTGCTGGTCTACGGCGAGAAGCGCTGGGAGGACCTCGCCTTCCGCGAGGAGATCGAGGAGCTGCAGGGCAAGATCGTTCTGGACGTCGTATACACGCTCGACCAACCGCCCGGGGACTGGACAGGTGAGCGCGGCTTCGTCACCGCCGAGCTGCTCCGGCGCCACCTGCCACAGGAAGGCATCGAACGCGCGGTCTTCGTCTGCGGCCCCAACCCGATGATCGACGCGGTCGAGGCCGCCTTGGCGCAGTGCGGCGTGCCCGACCGACTGGTCCACGCCGAGCGCTTCGACCTGGTGTGAGGCGGCCATGACCAGGCCGCAGACGGGACCGGAAGGAAGGGAGGCAGGGTGATGAGGAGGAACCTCGAACGCAGGCTGAGCTACCTCGCAGGCGCCGCGTTGCTGCTGCTCGCGCTGGGCTTCGCCGCGTTGCGCAGCGAGGGCTACGGGGTGGCCGTGGCCCGTGACGGCGAGGGCCTTGGCACCGTGGTCGGCCTCAGCCTGCACGAGCGCTACGCCTGGTTCGCGGAGGCCGAGACGCTGTGGTCGGCCCGCTGCGGCTCCTGCCACGCCGAGCTGGACTACATCCCGGCGCTCTTCGCCGCCGAAGGAGGCCGCGACTACCTGGTCGACCTCATGCTCTTCGGCGCCCGCGGCGAGGCTTTCATCGACGGCGAGATGCAGAGCTTCCGCCACCGCCCCTTCGGCGACCAGTTCGACGACGAACAGATGGCCGGCCTGCTCAACCTGATGCTGCTGGCCTGGGGCAACGAGGAGGCGCTGCCAGAGGGTGCAGAGCTCTACACCGCTGCCGAGGTGGGCGCGGCGCGGCCGCGCGAGATCGCGCAGGATGACGTGCTGGACGGGCGGCCGGGGGTGGGGGAGTAGCGCCGGTCAGGTTGCCCAGGGCGATATCACGATGTGCTATCATTCATGCTAGCCTAGGCTTGCTAGGCAATGACCCAAGGCGCGGCTGAAGGTGGTCGCGCCCCGCCTACGCTCGGGGGATGAACGCGAAGCACCGGAGGGTCTTGGCGAGCATCAACAGGCGACCGACGGCTGCGGACGTGAGGTGGGTCAACGTCGTCAGTCTCCTGGAACACTTGGGAGCGGAGGTCCGACAAGGGCGAGGTTCCAGGGTCAGGATCTCCCTACGCGGATGCCGTGCGAGCTTGCACCGCCCGCACCCATCGAGCCATCTCTGCAAAGACGCCGCGGAAGACGTTCGAGGGTTCCTGGAGGATTGCGATGTCAACGCAGATGACCTATAAGGGCTACACGTCGACGTTGGAGTTGGATGATGATGCTGGGCATTTCTATGGACGCGTCATCGGCTTGAGAGACGTGATCTCGTTCCAAGGCGCCAGCGTGCAGGAACTCAGGGACGCCTTCGCCGAGGCCGTGGATGACTACCTGGAGTGGTGCGCAGAACTCGGCGAGCCACCCGAGAAGCCCTTCTCCGGCAAGATCCTGCTGCGGTTGGAGCCGTCGCTGCACCGAGATGTCGCCAGGCAGGCGCAGCGTCAGGGATCCAGTGTCAACGCCTACATCGTCGGGGTATTGATCGAGGCTTGCGCCACCGAGAAGAGCTCGTTGGCTATTGCACCCACACGCTAGATTGCGTCGAAGGAGACTGTCACCTTCATCCGCGGACGCCAACACGAGTCCAGCGTTTCCTAGCGCCGACCGCGACTCGCTGGATCGCGAGGTGAACCCGCCTCGCCCACTCGCGCGAACAAGGTGCGCGCCGTACACCAGCCACGGGCCGCCGCCGCCGTGCCACAGTGGGAGCCAGACATGGCCGCCCCCTCCGCCGACGCGCAGCCCCTCCCCCGCAACGGCGGCCAGATCCTGGTCGACCAGCTCCTTCTCCACGGCGCCGACACCGCGTACTGCGTCCCCGGCGAGAGCTACCTGGCCGTCCTGGACGCGCTCTACGACGTCCGCGACCGCTTCGCCCTGATCAACGCCCGCCACGAGGCAGGTGCCGCCAACATGGCCGAGGCCTACGGCAAGCTGACCGGCCGGCCAGGCATCTGCCTCGTCACCCGCGGGCCAGGTGCCACCCACGCCGCGGTGGGCGTGCACACCGCCTTCCAGGACTCCACGCCCATGATCCTGCTCATCGGCCAGGTGGATCGCGACTCGCTGGACCGCGAGGCCTTCCAGGAGATCGACTACCGCCAGATGTTCGGCCCCGTGGCCAAGTGGGCCACGCAGATCGACCGCACCGAGCGCATCCCCGAGTACATGGCGCGGGCCTTCCACCTCGCCACATCGGGCCGGCCTGGCCCGGTGGTGCTCTCGCTGCCGGAGGACATGCTGAGCGAGAGCAGCTTCACCGCCGACGCCCGACCCCACACCCCGGTGCAGGCGCGGCCGGCGCCGGAGCAGTTGGAGGCGCTGCGCGAGCTGCTGGACGCCGCCGAGCGCCCGCTGCTGGTGGTGGGGGGTTCCTGCTGGAGCGACGAGTCTTGCGCGCAGTTCACGGGCTTCGCCGAGGCCAACGGCCTGCCGGTCGTCAGCGCCTTCCGCCGCCAGGACCTCATCGACCACGCCTCGCCCAGCTACGCGGGTGACCTGTCCATGTCGGGCGGCGCCTCCCCTGCCTTCACGCTGGTCGAGAACGCCGACCTGCTGGTCGCGGTGGGCACCCGGCTGGGCGACTACATGACCAAGGGCTACACGGTGCTGAAGCCGCCCACCCCGCGGCAGCGGCTGGTGCACGTGCACGCCGATCCGGACGAGCCTGGCCAGGTGTTCCGACCCGACCTGGCCATCGTCTCAGGCACATCGGCCTTCGCCGCCGCCATGGCCGGCCAGGCCTGGTTCGACCCCGGCCGCTGGTCCGGTTGGCGTGAGGCGGCGCGACAGGGCTACCTGAGCACCCAGTTGCCCGAGCCATACGGCGGCGCCTTCCACCCGGACGAAGCCATGCTTGCGCTGGCCGATGAGCTGCCCCGCGACGCCATCGTCACGCTGGATGCGGGCAACCACACCGGCTGGCCGCAGCGCTTCCTGCGCTTCGGCCGCCCCGGCAGGCAGCTCGGCGCCACCAACGGCTCCATGGGCTACGCCGTGCCGGCCGCGGTGGCCGCCTCGCTGCGCCATCCCGAGCGGGTGGTGGTGGCCTTCGTCGGCGACGGCGGCTTCATGATGAGCGGCACCGAACTGGCCACCGCCGCCCAGCACGGCGCCAAGCCCATCGTCCTGCTCTTCGACAACGGCATGTACGGCACCATCCGCCTGCACCAGGAGAAGGAGTACCCGGGCAGGGTGGTGGGCACCGACCTGCTGAACCCCGACTTCGTCGCCATGGCCAAGGCCATGGGCGCCCACGCCGAGAAGGTGCAGCGCACAGACGATTTCCTACCGGCCTTCCGCAAAGCGCGGGCCTCGGGCCGGGCAGCGCTGCTGCATCTGCCCATCGACCCGGAGCTGATCAACACGAGGACCCGGCTGTCCGACCTGGGCCGCCCCGCCACCGGCCGATGACCGGCCGGGGCCCCAGCCGGGCCCTGTGGCTGGTGGGCCTTGCGACCGTCCCCTTCATCACCTCCTTCGCCATGCTGGCGCTGCTGGCGCCACTGCTGGCCTTCCAGCTCGAGGCCTCGCCTGCGCTGGTTGGCCTGCTGGTCGCCTCCAAGGCCTTCGTGCCCGTGCTGCTTGCCGTGCCGATCGGCGCGCTCATCGACCGCATCGGCGGCTACTGGCCCACCGCCATCGCCCTGGCCGTCGCCGTCATCAGCACCGTCACCGTTGCGCTGCTGCCCAGCGTCGCCGTCCTCTTCGCCACCCAGATGCTGCTCGGCACCTCGCAACTGGTCTTCATGGTGGCCTCGCAGCGGCTTGTGTCGGGCTTGGGGCGCGGCCTCGCCAGGGAGCGCGACTTCGGCTGGTACAGCACCTTCCAGTCCGCCGGCCAGATGGTGGGACCGGTGCTGGCCGGGGCCCTGCTCGACCTGGCTGGCTTCCGCCTCGCCTACCTGGCCACCGCGGGGCTGGTGATGGTGGCCCTGGTGGCGTCGATGCTGACGCGCAGGCCGGCGCGCGGCCAGCAGGCTGCATCCCCGGCCGACCAGGTCCCACCGACACCGCCTGCGACCGAGGCGCCCACCACCGAGGAAGCCACCGAGCGCGACCTGCGCGAGGCGCCGGACGGTGGCCGCTTCGGCGGCATCCGCGGCCTGCTGCGCAACCCCGGCTTCCTCATGGCCGTGGCGATCAGCTACGCCGTGCTGCTCAGCCAGTCGGTGCGCCAGTCCTTCCTGCCCCTCTACCTGGAGTCGCTGGCCATGTCCGGCACCGTGATCGGCTTCATCGTCAGCAGCCGCGGCCTTGTCTCCATGCTGGTGCGCTCTGCCCTGCCCGCCATCGTGCGCTTGCTTGGTGGCCGCTCCCGCACGCTGCTCATCATGGTGGGCGCCATCGTCGTCGGCATCGGCCTCACCTCCTTCGTCGCCACCCTGCCCGGCCTGCTGATCGCCGCCGCGCTGGTGGGCGTCGGCAGCGGCATCACCCAGCCGCTCTCGATGGTCACCGTGGCCGACCACGTCCATCCGCGGCAGCTTGGCTTAGCGCTCGGCCTGCGCATCACCGCCAACCGGCTGGCGCAGGTGCTGGGTCCGCTGCTCATCGGGGTGGTGGCCGAGCTGGCGGGCGTGCGCTGGGTGTTCCTGGCGGCGGCGGTGATGCTGGCGGCGGCCATGCCGCTGATGCGGGTGTGGCAGCCGGCTTTTGATCGGATCGAGAGGGAGCTGCGTGGTGTGGAGCGGAGAGGCTGAAGGCTGGACAAACCCTGAACACTAGACAGCTGATCCGACTGCCTTCGCCGGCTCCTCCCACGGACCGCCTTCCAAGCCCTCTTCGTCATCCTGGTCCACACCCAGCCGCGCGCCCGCCGCGCGCCAGCCCTCCTGCGACCCCACCACCTTAATCACCTGGTCGCCCACGCGGAAAGCCATGAGCAACTCGGCTTCCGCCGCATGCAGATAGGCCACCACTGAGTCCATCCGACGGTCCATCTCGACGCTCTCGAGGCGGGACACTCGGCCTTGGCTGATGCCCAGTCGCTGCGCCATGTCTGCTTGGCTAAGGCCGAGTTCGTGACGAACGATGCGGAAGCTGTCGGTGAGGCAGACGCGCATGTGCTCCTGGGCAAGCATGCGGCGGGCCTCTGGACCGTCACCAATGAGGTGGTCGAGGTCCGCGATCGGGTCGATGCCGAACACATGTGGCGCTTGCCGCCCATGCTCAGCGTTGATGGTGGCATCCGGCTCTACGGGGGTCACCGCGTACTCATCTCCGTCTCTCATGGTGTCACCCACCTCCCAGGGTCGGAGACGACCAGGTCCCGCAACCTTCGAGCCCTCCCGACCGCAGAACGGTAGTCCTTGGGGTCGTGCTCCTTGAACGCGTGGAGGAGGACCAGACAACGTTGGCGCGGCAGCGCGCAGAGAAGAACCCGTGGGTTGTTGCGTGTCACGACTCGCAACGCATACAGGTTGTGCTCACCCTTGAGGGATTCGAGGAAGTCTGAACCTCGCGCCATCAATCCCAAACCCTCCTCTCTGCATCGATCCAATCTGCCGCGAAATCTCACGCTCTCCTGGAGGGTGATGCCGTGAGCGTTGGGGACGGCGAAGAACTCGAGGACAGGCACAGAACCCGATGCATCCCGGAAGTAGCGAACGAGCCATGCCATCACCCGTAGGACCCTCGGCGGGGATATGACGAAAACAACATAGCATGGCAAGAGTCGATCGACGCAGACTCGGACATGGCCAACCCTGTGGCGGCACGGAGCAGGGCCGTGTCGAGGTCCTGGGCTGCCTTCACATCGTGGAAACTACCCGGTCCCAGTTCTTTGAGGTCGCGCGAGCTAGGCAGACACGAAGCAAGACTAGGCAACAGCCCTATGCGCGCCCCTCACGCATCCAACAACATCGCCTCCGGCGCCTGCAGCAGGTCGATCAACTGGTTGGTGAAGCGCGCCGCGTCCGCCCCGTCCACCAGCCGGTGGTCGAAGGACAGGCTCAGGTACAGCATCGGCCGCACCACCACCTGGTCGTTCTCGTCCACCACCGGCCGCTTGCGGATGGCGTGCACGCCGAGGATGGCCGCCTCCGGCACGTTGATGATGGGGAAGCTGAACAGGCCGCCAACGCTGCCGATGTTGGTGATGGAGAAGCTGCCGCCGCGCACGTCGTCGGGCGCCAGCTTGTTGTCGCGCGCCTTGGCCGCCAGGCCCTGCAGCTCCTCGGCCACGTCGATCAGCGTCTTGCGGTCGACATCGCGCACCACGGGCACCACCAGGCCGACGTCGGTGGACACCGCCATGCCAAGGTTCACGTAGTCGCGGAACACCACTTCCTGCGTCTGGTCGTCGAGGCCGCTGGCCAGCGAGGGGAAGTTGGGCAGCACCTGACCGACGGCCTTCATGATCAGCGGCAGGTAGGACAGCCGCACCCCGCGCGCCTCGGCCCGCGGCTTGAGCCGCTCGCGCAGCCGCACCAGCTCGCTCACGTCGGCCTCGTCGACGTGCAGCGCGCGCACGGAGTGCAGGTGCGATGCCACCATCTGGTTGGCGATGGCACGGCGCATGCCGCGCAGGGGCACGCGGCGTTCGCGGTCCTCGAAGCCCTTGGGGGTGACGGGGCGGGCGGCGGGCGGCAGGCCACTGGCGGCGGCAGGCGCCGAGATGTGGCTGCGCTGCTCGCGCACGTCGTCCACCCGCACGCGGCCGGAGGGGCCGGAGCCGAGCACCTGCTCGATGGGCACGCCTAGCTCGCGCGCCAGTCGGCGAGCGGCCGGCACCGCCACCACGCGGCCGTAGGCGCCACGCAGGGCGTTGGCGCTGTCCGCCGGTCGGGCGCCGCCGTTGCTGCCGCCGCTGGCGGGCCCGTTCACGGGTCGCCGCTTCTGCACGCGCGGCAACCCGTCGTCCGCCTGCTCGCCGCCGCGGGCGCGGAAGAGGCTGAGCTCGTCACCGTCAGCTGCCGCGCCGGCAACGGCTTCCGCGGCCGGGGCAGCGGCCACCGGCGCGGGCGTTGGCGCCTTCCGCGGCGCCTCGACCTCGGCGGCTACGGCCGGCTCGGGCGAGCCACCCGCCGCGGCCTCAGCGCTGGTGTCGAGGCGCGCCAGCACCGCGCCGACCGGCACGATCTCGCCTTCTGGCACCAGGATGCTGAGCACCCGGCCGGCGAAGGGCGACGGCAGCTCGACGGTCACCTTGTCGGTCATCACCTCGACCAGCGGTTGGTCCATGGCCACCGACTGGCCCTCGCTGACCAGCCAGTTGACGATCTCGCCTTCCACCACCGACTCGGCGAGCTCGGGTAGCACGAAGTCTTCGGGCACGGCATCCTCCTGGGGGACGCGGTCTCGCATCCACTTCGGCGACAGCCCTAGGCGGTCGCTCCTCGTTCTCGGTTCGAGCTAAGCCATCTTCCGGACGACGCGCTCAGTGATCCAACACCCGTTGCACGGCGTGCAGGATGCGGTCGGGTCCGGGCAGGTAGCTGCGGTCCTGGGCGTATGGGTAGGGCACGTCGAAGCCGGTGACCCGCACGGGCGGCGCCTCCAGCATGTCGAGCACCTCTTCGGCGATGGTGGCGGCCACCTCGCTGGCGAAGGAGCCGGTACGCGGCGCCTCGCTGACGATGACCACCCGGCCCAGCCTGGCCACGGTCTCCAGCACCAGGTCCTCGTCCCATGGCATGAGCGAGCGCAGGTCGATGACCTCGGCCGACACGCCCTGCTTCTCCAGAGCCTCGGCGGCCTTGAGCGTCTCCGCCATGCTGGCGCCGTAGCTCACCAGCAGCAGGTCGTCGCCCTTGCGACGCACCACGCCCTTGCCGATGGGCAGCAGGTAGTCGGGGTCGTCTGGGACCTCTTCCTTGATGGCCCGGTAGAGGCGCTTCGGCTCCATGAACACCACCGGGTCATCGCCCCGCACGGCGCTCTTGAGCAGGCCCTTCACGTCGCTCGGCGTGGAGGGGTAGACCACCTGCAGGCCGGGCGTGTGGACGAAGTGGGTCTCGGGGTTCTGCGAGTGGTGGTGGCCACCTGCCACCCCGCCGCCCGCCGGCATGCGCACCACCATGGGGGCGGTGAAACCGCCGCCCGAGCGGTAGCGCAGCTTGGCGGCCTGCGACACCAGCTGGTCGAAGCCTGGGAAGACGTAGTCGGAGAACTGGATCTCGGCGACAGGCCTCAGCCCATGCACCGCCATGCCGACGGCGGCACCGATGATGGCGGCCTCGGACAGTGGCGTGTCGATGACCCGGTCGGGGCCGAAGCGGTCGAAGAGGCCCTCGGTGGCGAGGAAGACGCCACCGCGCTTGCCCACGTCCTCACCGAGGACCACGACGCGCTCGTCGCGCACCATCTCCTCGGCCAAGGTGCTGGCCACGGCCTGGACGATGTTCTGGACGGCCATCAGCGGGCGTCGGCGTCCAGGTCGCGCTCGCGGGCGAAGCGCTCACGCTGCTGCTGGAGCTGCCTGCTCGGGCGGGCGGTGACGTCGTCGAACATCCAACCGAGCGGCACCGGCCCCGAGGCCTCGGAGGCTCGGACGGCCTCGTCGATCTCCTGCTTGAGTTCGGCGCCAAGGGCCTGCTCTGCGGTCTCGTCCCACAGGCCCCGGCCCTCTAGGAAACGGCGGTACCTGGGGATGGGGTCGCGCGCCTTCCATGCCTTCTTCTCGGCGGCGGAGCGGTAGACGCTGTCGTCGTCGGCGTTGGAGTGCGCGCCGTAACGGTAGACGTAGACCTCGATCAGCGAAGGCCCGAGGCCGTCGCGGGCGGCGTGCACGGCCTGACGCACCACGTAGTAGCTGGCCAATGGATCCATGCCGTCCACCCGGAAGCCGGGCATGCCGTAGGCCTGGGCCTTGCTGGCCACGTCGGGGCTGCCTGACTGGTGGCGGAAGTCCACGCTGATGGCGTAGCCGTTGTTCTCGCAGACGAAGACAGCGGGCGCGCCCTGCGCGCCGGCGAAGTTGAGCGCAGCGTGCCAGTCGCCCTCGCTGGTGGCGCCGTCGCCGAAGGTGCAGAGGGTCACGTCGCCGCGTCCAGCCAGCTTCTGCGCCAGGGCGGTGCCGACCGACGCAGGCACATGGCTGGCGATGGGCGAGGCCACGGTGAAGATGTTCAGGGCGGCGCTGCCTGGGTGGGCGGGCATCTGCCTTCCCCTGGTCGGGTCGGCGCGGGTGGCCATCTGCTGGGCGATGATCTCGACCAGCGGTGCGCCGAGCGCGGCGACCATGGGGATGTCACGGTAGTAGGGGTAGATCCAGTCGCGGCCGGCTTCCACGGCCATGGCCATGCCAACCTGGGCGGCCTCGTGGCCGGCGGCGCTGGCGACGAAGCTCACCTTCCCTTGCCGTTGCAGGGTGGAGAGGCGTTCGTCGAGGCGCCTGGCTCGCAGCATGTGACGGTAGACGGAGATGAGGGTCTCGTCGCTGAGGTCACAGCTGAAGGGGGCGATCCACCCGCCAGCCTCGTCGATCAGGCGGATGGGTGCTGCGGTCATGGGATCGAATCGCTGGGCATTCCCTATCACGATCGTTCCTCCTTTGGTCGAACCCGGATGGTCGGCGGCCCAGCACGGCCCCGAGGGCTGCGTGCTTGGTTCGGGCTTCGCGGGCAGTCTAGCACCGGGCCTGGTGAGTGCCGGTTCCGGAATCCCACACCGACGGGCGGTATGCTGGGTGCGTGAGGAGCTCACGCGAACAGTTGGCCTACGTCCTGATCGCCATCGGCGCCTTGGCGCTGCTGTCTCGCCTCACCGACGGCGCAGGCTGGCTGTGGCTTGCCCTGGTGGCAGCCGCCCTGCTCTACGGCTACCGCCGGCAGCGCACCTACGGCTTCCTCGTGCTCGGCTGCGTGCTGGCCGGCATGGCCGCCGGGCTGCTGCTGCAACAGGTCTTCGACGCAGACGGCCCCTTCCTTGTGGCCCTCGGCGGCGGCCTCATCGCGCTCGACCTCATCGAGCGCAGGCACCCGCGCTGGCCGTGGGGCATCGGCATCGCCTTGGTCATCCTCGGCACGGGCACCTTCCTGGTCGACTCCGGCATGTTGGGCTCCGCCTGGTTCGCCCTGCTGCTCATCGCGGCGGGCGCCTACCTGTTGTGGCGCCGCGACGGCGACAGCCTCTTCCCGCCGCCCCATCGTCAGATGCCCATCGGCGATGCGCAGCAGGACACCACCCCTGACGACGGCACGGGACGTTCGTCCCCGACTTGACCCGACAGGCCTCCACCGTAAGTTAGACTCGGTACAACGGAAAGCGCGGTCTGCCAGGCCGCAACCCGCCCTGGAGGCGACATGTCAGAGGTCATCCACCGCGGACTCGACGGGGTCAACGTCGACACCTCGTTGATCTGCCACATCGACGGCTTGAAGGGCGAGCTGGTCTACCGTGGCTACCGCATCGAAGAGCTGAAGGAGGCCTCCTACGAAGAGGTCGTCTACCTGCTGTGGTACGGCGAGCTGCCCACCGCCGAGCAGCTCCGCCACTTCCGCGGCGCCATCGCCCCCCTCTTCGAGCTGCCAGACGGCGTGATCGACCTCATGCGCGCCCTGCCGCAGGCCGATCCCATGCACGCCCTGCGCACGGCGGTGTCGGCGCTGGCGCATTACGACGCCGAGCCGGACGGCGTGGCGTTCCACGAGGTGCACCGCGTCGGCCTCTCGCTGCTGGCCAAGCTGCCGTCGCTGGTGGCCACCTTCGAGCGGCTGCGCCGCGGCCTGGAGCCGGTGAAGCCCGATCCAGGCCTGTCGCTGGCCGGCAACTTCCTCTACATGCTGGGCGGGGAGCGACCAAGCGAGGCCGCCACCCGCCTCATGGACGTCGCCCTGGTGCTGCACGCCGAGCACGGCGCCAACGCCAGCACCTTCGTGGCGCGCGCCACCGCCTCCACCCTCACCGACGTCTACAGCTCCATCACCGCCGCGGTCGGCTCGCTCAAGGGCCCGCTGCACGGCGGCGCCAACACCGCCGTCATGGAAGCGCTTGAGTCCATCGGCTCGGTGGAGGGCGTTGAGCCATACGTCATGGATGTGCTGTCCAAGAAGGGCGGCAGGGTGATGGGCTTCGGCCACCGCGTCTACCGGGTGCTCGACCCGCGCGCCGCCATCCTCAGCGGCGTGGCCGAGGCCATGGCCAAGGAGTCAGGCGAGGCCAAGTGGTTCGACATGTCGCAGGAGATGGTGCGGGTGATGGACCGCGAGATGACCAAGAAGGGTCGCGAGGTGCGCCCCAACGTGGACTTCTACAGCGCCAGCGTCTACCGCATGCTCGGCTTCCCCGCCGACCTCTACACCGCCATCTTCGCGGTGGCGCGCATCTCCGGCTGGATGGCCCACCTCTTCGAGCAGTACGGCGACAACCGGCTGGTCAGGCCGCGGCTGGTCTACCAGGGGGAGCAAGGCAAGAGCTTCGTGCCTTTGGCTGAGCGGCGCGAGGTGCCTTGAGGCGTTGAGTTCGCGGAGGGTCGCTGAACCTAGAGTTCAGTGCTCTTCCCAGGCCAGTACCTGTAGACCAGGGACGCGTTGGAACTCGCGAACGTCGGCTGTCGCCATCCGCAAGTCGTGCGCGACGCAGGTGGCGGCCAACCAGAGATCGTGATGTCCGATGATCTGGCCTTCGGCAGCCAGGCCGGCCCAGATCCTGGCATGGGCCCTGGCCGAGGCGACATCGACCGGCAGCAGCGGAAACCGCTCCAGAACGGCATCGACCCACGCCGCCCGACGCGATCGCACAGCTGGGTCCGGTGCCCTGTGGACACCGTGCAGCAACTCGCTGACCGTGATGACGGAGAGGAAGAACTCCTCTTCTTCCACGCCACTCAGGTAAGCACTCAGATCGAGTCGTCCCCGTTCGTGCTCGATCAACACGCTGGCGTCGATCAGGAGTCCCATGGGTCACGAGCCGGCCGCTGGTTCAATTCTCCGGCGGCCTTCCCCAGGTCATCGGCGAAAGCCACCGCGTCATCTGCGCCCAGACGTGGTAGCGATGCGAGGATCTCTGGGAGATCGGCCACGCGCCGCCCTGTCAGCACAGGACGCAGTTCTGCAACGGGCCTCTTGCCACGCATGAGGATGAATCGCTCGCCCTTGTAGGCGACGCGGTTGACGTACTCAGCGAAGTTCCGCGCCACGTCGGTGACGTTCGACTTGAAGCGCATGGACTACCCCCAATCGTATTACCTGATTATCAGATTATCATATTGCAAACTGGGACGATGCGACTGGGGCCATTCACTTCACTCCTCAGTCCCAGCGCACCCCACCGTAGGTGTCCTCACGGTCTGGGCTGGTGGAGAACATCCACACCGGCACCCCCACCACCTCTTCGATGAGCGCCAGGTAGTCGAGCACCGGCTGGGGCAGGGCCTCGCGCGAGCCGAGGCCGCGCAGGTCGCCCCAGCCGGGCATGGTGCGGTAGATGGGCACGCCGCTGGCGTCGAGGTCCACCGCCACCGGCACCGTCTCGAGGCCGGAGAGCACGTCCAGCTTGGTTACCACCAGGCCGTCGAAGCCGTTGATCTCGGCGGCGTAGCGAAGCTGCGGCAGGTCGAGCCAGCCCACCCGGCGCGGCCGCCCGGTGGAGGTGCCGAACTCGTCCCACTGCTGGCTGCCGTCGCCGCGCAGGCGCTCGGCGGCGGTGCCCTGCAACTCGGTGCGGAAGGGGCCGTGGCCCACCCGGCTGGTGAAGGCCTTGACCACACCCACGACGCCGGCCAGCGCCTTGTGACTCACCCCAGTGCCCACCAGGATGCCGCCCACCGTCGGGTGCGAGCTGGTGACGAAGGGGTAGGTGCCGTATGACAGGTCGAGCATGGTGCCCTGGCCGCCCTCGAACAGCACCCGCTTGCCTTCGGACAGGGCCTGGCGCACCAGCGCGCCGGTGTCGGCGATCATCGGCCGCACGGCCTCGCGCACATCGGCGAGCGCCTCCAGGCCGGCCGCCACGCTGGTCCAGCCCACCGCGGCCGTGGAGTTGGGCTTGGCCTCGATCAGCCGGTGCAGCCGCTCGCGCAGCACGTCTTCGTCGAGCAGATCGCCGAAGCGCAGGCCGACGCGCCTCGCCTTGTCGGAGTAGGCGGGTCCGATGCCGCGGCCAGTGGTGCCGACGAAGCCACCGCCCTCGTCGTTCTTCTTGTGGTGGGGCAGCACCAGGTGCGCCTCGTGTGAGATGAGCACCGGCCCAGGGTCGCGGCGGGCAGAGAGGCCGCCCAACTCCTCCATCAGCTTCCATGGGTCGATGACCATGCCGCCGCCCAGCACCGAGGTGGGGCCGTCGTGCAGGGTGCCGCAAGGCAGGTGGTGCAGCTTGTAGATCTCGCCGCCCACCACCACCGTGTGACCGGCGTTGGCGCCGCCCGAGTAGCGCACCACCACGTGGGCCTCGGCGGCCAGGGCGTCGACGACCTTGCCTTTGCCTTCGTCGCCCCACTGGGCGCCGATGATGGCCATACCTGGCATGCGAACCTCCTACGAGTGGACGGGGCTGCGGGCCTCCAACGCGGCAGTATGCCACGTGGGGCCGGGCGGCGGGCCAGTGCCATCCGCCCCGCAGCATTTAGGATGGGCGTCATGACCGCAGCCCCCCAACCGCTCGTCCTGACCACCACCTCCACCGTCGTGCCGGTGACCGCCGGCCACCTGCGCCGCGAGGACGCCGTCACCGGCCGCAACTACGCCTTGGCCGTGCGCGGCGAGGGCGGCCTGCCCGTCATGGTGGCCAACATGGACCCCGAGTCGGCCGAGGGCTATGCGCAGCGCTTCGACGCGCTGCTGCTCAGCGGCGGTGTCGACATCGACCCCATCCTCTTCGACCAGTCGCCGCACCCGGACCTCGGCGTCGTCGACCAGGCGCGCGACGCCTTCGAGCTGGCGCTCTACCGCGCCTTCCGCGAGGCAGGCAAGCCCATCATGGGTGTCTGCCGCGGCTTCCAGGTCATCAACGTGGCCCAGGGCGGCAGCCTGCACCAGCACCTGCCCGCCGTGCCTGGCAGCATCCAGCACGGGCAACGGGACCCGGGCGGTCGGCCCCATCACCTCGTCGAGCTGGCGCCCGGCTCGCTGCTGGCCGAGGCCTTCGGGGTCGATCGCTTGCAGGTCAACACCTACCACCACCAGGGCCTCGACCGCCTCGGTCAAGGCCTGCGCGCCACCGCCGTGGCGCCGGACGGCCTGGTCGAGGGCATCGAGGGTGCTGAAGGCGGCTTCCTCATGGCCGTGCAGTGGCATCCGGAGATGAGCTACGCCGCCTACCCCGAGCAGCGGGCGCCGTTCCGGGTGTTCCTGGACGCCTGCCGCGCCTACCTCGAGTCGGGGGCTCAACGAGCAGTCGCCACCACCCGCGTGTAGGGCGGTGGGGGGAGGGGCGCCGACGGCCTAGGCTTGGCAGCACGGCCGTCGGCGCCCCTCCCCCCACCGCCTGAACCCAGTTAACGTGCGGCGATCAGTAGCGCTCGTCGTCCCTCAGCTGACGCACTAGATCCTCCGGCGACTCGCTCATCGCGGGTAGCTGGGCGCGCAGGACGCCGTAGGTCTGGGCGCAGGCATCGTCGAAGGGCAAGGAGACGAAGGGCGCGCAGAACGCCTCGACCGCCCGAAGGTTGGCGGCCTTGTGGGCACTGAGACTGGCACCGTAGGACAGCTCGGCCTTCACCACAGCGCACAGCTTCAACGTGGACGGGTCTCGCCACGCCAGCTGCCGACCACCGACTCGAAGTAGCCCGCCGGCCAGCCTGCCACCACCTCCTTGGCCACGATCTCCGCCAAGTACTTCGACAAGCTGAGACCCCGCGCCTTGGCCCGCTCCCTGAGCTTCACGGCAACCTCCTCCGGCACGTACAGATGAAGCTGCGGCATCATGCACCTCCTTGCCGCATATCGCACATAGATGTGTCATATGTGGGCGGATCGACTCACCGAGCAGGTGCTGGTGCGCAGCGCTTCCAGCCAAGGCTAGCGCACCTCAGATGCAACCCCACGAGCAACTAGGCAGAAGCCCATTAGCACGAAGGCGGTGGGGGCATGGGGGCGCCAACCGTGAGGGCACGCCCTAGGTTGGCGCCCCCATGCCCCCACCGCCCCGTAGTACACTCCGCGGCATGTCGATGCGGATGACGGGACCAGAGGCGCGGGGCGAAGGCCCGGCGTCGTCCCTTCGTGCCCTCTCCGCCGGGACGGGAGGTGATGGCATGGAAGATGGCTATGGCTATCGAAGCTCCAGCCACACCCTCCCCCACATCGCGCATTCCTCCCCAAACTAAGGCGCACCCACGCCCCATCGGGCACAACCCCACCAACTCGCAACCCGAGTGCGGTGGTGGAGGGTGAGGGGGCGCCAACCGTGAGGGCAAGCGTCCTAGGTTGGCGCCCCCTCACCCTCCACCACCCCAAGGAGCCCCACCATGGTCGTCGTCATGCAGAAAGGCGCCACGCCAGAAGCGCGTGAGCGTGTCCTCTCCGAAGTCGTCTCGCTCGGCTTCACCCCCCACGTCTCCGAAGGCGAGAACCGCACGCTCATCGGCGCCATCGGCCCTGCGCCCACCGAGGAGGTGCGCGAGCAGCTGCGCGGCCTGCCCGGCGTCGAGACGGTGCTGCGCATCACCAAGCCCTTCAAGCTGGCCTCGCGCGAGTTCCTGCACGACGACTCCATCGTGCGCATCGGGAACGTGCCCACCGGGCGCGGCGAGTTCGTGGTGGCCGCAGGGCCATGCGGCGTGGAGTCGCGCGAGCAGCTCTTCGCCAGCGCCGACATCGCCCTCAAGCACGGTGCCCAGGTGCTGCGCGGCGGCGCCTTCAAGCCGCGCACCAGCCCCTACTCCTTCCAGGGCCTCGGCCGCGAGGGCCTCGACCTGCTGGTCGAAGCGCGCGAACGTACCGGCATGCCCATCGTCACCGAGGTGACCGCCCCCGAACTGGTCGAGACCGTCGCCGCCTCCGCCGACATGCTGCAGATCGGCGCCCGCAACGCCCAGAACTTCGCCCTGCTCGCCGAAGCAGGCAAGAGCGGCAAGCCGGTGCTCTTCAAGCGCGGCCTCTCCACCTCCATCCAGGAGTTCCTGCAGGCCGCCGAGTACGTCCTCGCCCAGGGCAACCCCAACGTGGTCCTGTGCGAGCGCGGCATCCGCACCTTCGAGACCAGCACCCGCTTCACCCTCGACGTCTCGGCCGTCCCCGTCCTCAAGGAACTCAGCCACCTGCCCGTCTGGGTCGACCCGTCGCACGCCGCGGGCAGGCGCCCACTCGTGCCCGCCCTGGCCCTCGCAGCCGCAGCCGCAGGTGCCGACGGCATCATCATCGAGGTCCACAACCAACCCGAGACAGCGAAGTCCGACGCTGCCCAGCAACTCGACGACGCCGAGTTCGGTGCCCTCATGGTCCAGCTCCGCGCGGTAGCCGCAGCAGTAGGCAAATCCCTGTGAGCCAAGAACCCGAGCCGCCAGGGCCCGGGGGGGTGGAGGCTGCCGCCGGTCCACCTGACGACTGGACCACGTCTAACGGTGGTCCGGCGGCAGCCTCCACCCCTCTCCCCGACCCCATCGTGGGGACCGTGGTCATCGCGGGGGTTGGGTTGATCGGGGGGTCGGTGGGGCTGGGGTTGAAGCAGCGGTTCTTGGCGGAGCGGGTCATCGGACTGGATCCCGATGGCACCTCGCTGGAAGCTGCCCAAGGACTTGGGGTCATCGACGAGGCTCGGTTGGAGCCTGGGGAGTGGTTGGCGGAGGCCGACCTCGTCGTACTCGCGACGCCGGTGCGGCGGTTGGAGGGGTTGGCGCGGTCGCTGTTGCCGTTCTTGCGACCGGATGCAGTGGTGACGGACGTGGGGAGCGTCAAGGCGCCGTTGGTACGGGCGCTGGACGACGTGCGTTTCGTGGGGGGGCATCCGATGGCGGGGTCGGAGCGGGGTGGGGTGCTGAACGCGG
>CAYXJZ010000023.1:0-43403 GCA_964465355.1 uncultured bacterium
CGAGGTCGTAGGCGTCCGGCGCCACGAAGGCGTTGTAGTAGCCGAAGCGCCCCTCCATCACCGTGGAGGGGCCGGTGAAGCCGGCCTTGGCCAGGGCCGCGGCCTCCAGGCCCGCCTGGGCGGCCCAGCCGGCGTGCAGGGCCTTGGTGTCGGTGGGCTCGCCCAGGTAGGCCTCGCGGAGGCCTGAGGCCATCGAGCCCGCGATGCCCAGCGCCTGCATGGTCTGCGCCGCGCTGGCGCCGGTCGCCACGGCCGCGGCCACCGCCGCCCCCATCACGCCGCACAGGGAGGTGGCGTGCAGGCCTCGCTCGTGGAAGCGCCCCGGGGCGACCATCCCCGTGCGGACCACGGCCTCCAGACCGGCCACCACGGCCCTGAGCAGGTCGACGCCGCTGGCCCCGGCCGCCTCGGCCGCGGCCAGCGCGGCCGGCACCACCACGGTGCTGGCATGGATGCGGGAGGCGTGGTGCGTGTCGTCGAAGTCCTGGGCGTGACCGAAGGTGCCGTTGACCCAAGCCGCCTGGGGCGCAGGCACGCGCAGCCCACCGCCCACCAGCGTGGCCTCGGGCCGACCGCCCCTGGCCTCGACGATGCCGCGCAAGGCGCTGGGCCCGCGTTCCCCCTGCGCACCGACGATGATGCCGAGCATGTCCAGCACGCGCATCTTCGCGGAGGTCGCGACCTGCTCCGGCACGTCGTGCCACTGGAGGCCGCTGAGGTAGGTGGCCATCCGGCGTGCGGCGCTGGTCTCCGAGCTCGACAGCTGGGTCATCCTGACGTCCCATCCGAGGCTGGACCCGGTCCGGCCCCAATAGTATACTGGTGTACCGGAAGTCCATCCGGACGTCCCAGTGTCAACCGCCGCCGTCCACAGGCGGATCGGCGCACCGAGACTTCTGGTATACCACGGTGCCATCCCCCGCTGGGCTGGTCGTGGGGCTGCTGAACACCGAGGAGGAACCATGGGGCCGACCCAAACGCTCGCCGAGTTCGTCGTGAACCATCGCTACGAGGACCTGCCTGGCCCTGTGATCCACGAAGGCAAGCGCTCCCTCCTCAACTGGCTGGGCGTCGCCGTCGGCGGCGCGCACCACCCCAGCATCGACATCGCCCTGCAGGTCAGCCGGCAGTTCGCCGGCGGGCCCGTGGCCACCGTGCTCGGTCGAGGCGACCGCACCGACGTGCTGAACGCCAGCTTCCTCAACGGCACCAGCTCGCACGTCTTCGACTTCGACGACACGCACTTGGACACCATCATCCACCCCAGCGGGCCGGTGGCCGCGCCGCTGTTCGCGCTGGCCGAGCGGGACGGGACCTCCGGACAGGCGCTGGTCCACGCCTTCGCCCTCGGCGTGGACGCCGCCTGCCGCATCGGCCTGGCCGTGTACCCCTCGCACTACGACGTGGGTTGGCACATCACCGGCACCGCCGGCGTCTTCGGCGCGGCCATCGCCGCCGCCAAGCTGCTCGGGCTCGACGTCCCACGCACGCAGCAGGCGATCGGGCTGGCCGCCGCCCAGGCCTCCGGCCTGCGCGAGATGTTCGGCACCATGACCAAGCCCTTCCACGTGGGCCATGCGGGCAAGAACGGCCTGTTCGCGGCGCTGCTGGCCGAGGCCGGCTTCACCAGCTCGCTGCAGGCGCTGGAGGCCAAGCGCGGCTTCGCCAACGTGCTGGCCACCGAGCACGACCTGAGCGAGGTCACCGAGGGCCTGGGCGAGCGCTTCGAGCTGAGCAGGAACACCTACAAGCCCTTCGCCTGCGGCATCGTCATCCACCCCTCCATCGACGGCTGCATCCAGGTCCGCCAGCAGCTGGGGGGCGCCGTCGAACGGGTGGCCGCCGTCGAGCTGGAGGTCCACCCTCTGGTGCTGGAGCTCACCGGCAAGACCGAGCCGCGCACCGGCCTCGAGGGCAAGTTCAGCGTCTACCACTCGGCCGCGGCCGCCCTGGTGGACGGCGAGGCAGGCGAGCAGCAGTACAGCGACGAGCGGGTCAGCGCGCCCCTGCTGGTCGACCTCAGGCGCAAGGTCAAGGCCACCGCCAACCCGGCCGTCCGCGAGGACGAGGCGCACGTGCGCGTGACGACCACCGACGGCGAGGTGCTCCACGTCCACGTGGAACACGCCATCGGCAGCCTGGCGCGGCCGATGACCGACGGCGACCTGGAGGCCAAGTTCCTCTCCCTGACCTCGGCCTCGCTGGGCGAGCCCGCCGCCAGGCAGGCGATCGACCTGCTGTGGGCGCTGGACAGGCAGCGCGACCTGGGCGCCCTGGTCCAGAGCGTCACCCCCATCGCCCAGCCGAGCATCTAGGCGCCCGCCGGCCGACCACCGAGGCGCGGTCAGCGCGCCGCACCACCAAATGGCATCATGGTATACCGTAGTTCTAACCGACGGGACCGATCGCCCGCGCTGCCCCTAGGCCGGCTTCGAGGCCTCCGTCTGGACCAGAAAGGACCTCCATGGTCGAAACCGCATCCGTCCTGACCCGCCTCATGCTGTCGGCACTGCTGGCGCTGAGCCTCTCCTCGGTCCTGGCGCAGTCGCAGGCCCCCGAGGAGCCACGCCGCGGCGGCACCCTGGTCGTCGCCGTCGCCAGCGAGCCGGACGCCCTCGAGCCGATGAAGATGACCCGCTCGGACGTCCCCGAGTACACCCAGCTGATGGTGGAGGGCCTCTTCGCCATCGACGCCGACGGCCTGGTCCAGCCCCATCTCGTCGACCACGTCGAGGTCAGCGAGGACGGCCTGGTCTACGACCTCCGCCTGCGCTCCGGCGTCCTCTTCCACGACGGCAGCACCCTGAGCAGCGAAGACGTCATCGCCTCCATGGAGCGCTGGTCCAACTGGGGCCAGGGCCGCGAGGTGTTCGCCGCCCTCGCCTCCATCGAGGCGGTGGACGAGCTCAGCATCCGCCTGCACCTGCACCAGCCCTACCCGCTGCTGATCAGCATGCTGGCGGTGCCGGCAGGCACCGGCCTGTACGTCTACCCCAAGGCGCTGCTGGACGAGGTCGGCACCGCCGACATGGCGGCGGAGCAGATCGTGGGCACCGGGCCCTACGTCTTCGAGCAGTGGCAGCGCGGCAGCCGCTTCCGCGTCGTGCGCAACGACGCCTACGCCGCCCGCAGCGAGCCCACCAGCGGCTACGCCGGGAACCAGACCCCCTGGTTCGACGCGGTGGAGTACCGCCTCATCCCCGACCCGGCCGTCCGCCTGGCCGGTGCCGAGGCAGGCGAGTTCGACGTGGCCAGGAACATCCCCACCGACTTCTACGACATCGTCAGCAGCAACCCCGCCCTGCGGGTGATCCGCTTCGAGAGCGGCCCGATCTTCGTGCAGATCGACCGCGCCCACGGCCTCACCCAGGCCGGCTGGACCGGCAACCAGGCCTTCCGCCAGGCCATGTCGCTGGCCATGGACAAGCACATGCTGGCCGCCACCATCGGCCACCCCGACTTCTCCTCCGCCGACGACTGCAACCTGGCGGTCCCACCGGCCTGGCGCACCGACATCTGCCAGGAGCGCTACCACGCCTACGACCCCGAGCGCGCCCGCGAGATCCTCGCCGAGATCGGCTACGACGGCGAGACCCTCACCTACGTCACCAACCCCGACCGCGACATCTTCTTCAACCCCGCCCTGCTGGCGGCGCAGATGCTGCGCGACGTCGGCATCAACGTGGACCTGCTCCCGGTCGACGCCGCCACCATGCTCGACATGCGCGAGCGCCCCAACACCTGGGACCTGATCGGCGGCGGCCACTCCGAGAAGCTCGACCCCACGCTGTGGAGCCCGGTGCTCCCCGACCACTTCGGCTGGTTCGGCGCCTACCCGCCCGAGTTGCAGAGCCTGCTCGACCAGCTGCGGATGGAGACCGACCCCGACCTGCGCATCGCCCTGTGGGAGCAGTACACCGACTTCTGGTACGACTGGGTGCCCATGATCAAGGTCGGCGACCAGTACACGATGCACGTGGAGAACGTCCGCTACAGCGGCATGGACAAGCCGGGCTCCGGCATCTACATGAACCACGGTGCCGGCTGGAAGTGAGTCACCGGCCCTGAACCCCGTCCTGAAGCGGGCGCCTGTTCATGCAGGCGCCCGCTTCTTCACACCCCACCCACTGGATGCGGACAGCGGCATTGTGGTATACCGTAGCACCACCACTTGACATGGGGTCATGTGGCTCGCACCGAGTCCACAAGGACACGACGTCCAGCACGGGAGGAAACCTCGATGGCCAAGCTCACGTCCGCTTCAACCAGGTTCGTCCTCATCCTGTTGCTCGCGCTCCTGCCGTCGCTGGCCGCTGCCCAGCAGCAGGCGCCCGAGGAGCCACGCCGCGGCGGCACCCTGGTGATCGCCGCCCCCTTCGAGCCCGACGCCATCGAGCCGATGAAGGTCACCCGGGCCATCGTCCACGAGTACGCCCAGCTCATGCTCGAGGGCCTGTTCGCGGTCGACGCCGACGGCCTGGTCCAGCCCCACCTGGTCGACAGCTTCGAGGCCAGCGCCGACGGCCTGGTCTACGACTTCACACTGCGCTCCGGCATCCTCTTCCACGACGGCACGCCGCTGACCAGCGACGACGTCATCGCCTCCATGGAGCGCTGGTCGAACTGGGGCCAGGGCCGCGACGTCTACCAGGTCCTCGCCTCAGTGGAGGCCTTGGACGAGCTCAGCTTCCGCGTGGCGCTCAACGAGCCCTACCCGCTGCTGCTCACCATGATGGCGGTCCCCGGCTCGGGCCTCTACATCTACCCCCGCTGGCAGGTGGAGGAGGTCGGCACCGCCGACATGCCGGACCGGTCCATCGGCACGGGGCCCTACGTCTTCGACCTGTGGCAGCGCGGCAGCCGCTTCCGCGTCGTGCGCAACGAGAACTACGCCGCCCGCAGCGAGCCCACCAGCGGCTACGCCGGCGACCAGACCCCCTGGCTCGACGCCATCGAGTACCGCCTCATCCCCGACCCCGCCGTCCGCCTGGCGGGCGCCGAGGCCGGCGAGTTCGACGTGGCCCGCGAGATCCCCTCCGACTTCTACGACATCATCCAGGCCAACCCCTCGCTGGACGTCTTCCGCTTCGTGGGCTCGCCCCTCTTCATCCAGATCGACCGCTCCCACGGCCTCACCCAGGCGGGCTGGACCGGCAACCAGGCCTTCCGCCAGGCCATGTCGCTGGCCATGGACAAGCACCAGCTGGCGGCCACCCTCGGCCATCCCGACTTCTCCTCGGCCGAGGACTGCAACCTGGCCGTGCCGCCCGCCTGGCTCACCGACATCTGCCAGGAGCGCTACCACGCCTACGACCCGGAACGTGCCCGCGAGATCCTGGCCGAGATCGGCTACGACGGCGAGCAGCTGACCTTCGTCACCGACCCCAACCGCGACATCTTCTTCAACCCCGCCCTGCTGGCGGTGCAGATGCTGCGCGACGTGGGCATCAACATCGAGCTGCTGCCGGTGGACGCCGCCACGCTGCTCGACATGCGCGAGCGCCCGCGCACCTGGGACCTGATCTCGGGTGGGCACTCCGAGAAGCTCGACCCCACGCTCTGGAGCCCAGTCCTCCCCGACCACTTCGGCTGGTTCGGCGCCTACCCGCCCGAGCTGCAGGACCTGCTCGACCAGCTGCGCACCGAGACCGACGCGGCCGCACGCATCGCCCTGTGGGAGCAGTACACCGACTTCTGGTACGACTGGGTGCCCATGATCAAGGTGGCCGACACCTACACGATGCACATCCAGAACGTGCGCTACAGCGGCCTGGACAAGCCCGGCTCGGGGATCTACATCAACCACGGCGCCGGCTGGAAGTAGGCGGCAGGCCGGGTCGCTGCCCGCAGCGAACCCATCCCTCGGACCGAACTGGAGGCGTGCGGACCATCCGCACGCCTCCTCTCTTGCCCTTCCTCGAGCATCGCTAGCCGGCGCATCAGGGGCCCCGAAGGCCGGTTGCCGCAGCCCTTCAGGCCGTTCCAACCGCGTCAGGCACGGTTCTCCTGCATCATCTTGACGAATGGCGCATACGGCCGTATGATGGTTGCTATCAAACGTTGAACGCGGCGCCTTCAGAGGCGCTTTTTCTTTGGCTGCCGACTTCCCGTGGCCGCTTCGCATGGATGGCCCTCGGCTCGCCCCGGCCAGCCCATCCCCCCTAGCTGCGATCGTCCATCGGCAGCCGGGCGGGCCACCAGGCCTTCGACCCCAGGTCGTACAGCAGCCCTGGCACCAGGAAGGTCCTGACCACCAGCGCATCGAGCAGCACCCCGAAGGCCACCAGGAAGGCGATCTGCGCCAAGAACAGCAGGGGGATGACGGCCAGCGCGGCGAAGGTCGCCGCCAGCACCACCCCCGCCGACGTGATGACGCCGCCGGTTACCCGGAGGCCGAGCAACACCGCCGGCCTGGTGCCGACCCGCAGCGCCTCTTCGCGGACCCGACTGGTGAGGAAGATGTTGTAGTCGATCCCCAGCGCCACCAGGAACACGAAGGCGAAGAGCGGCACCACCGGATCCGCGCCGGGGAAGCCGAACCAGCCGTCGAACAGCAGGGAGGCGATCCCCAGGGTGGCCAGGTAGGACAGCACGGTGGTCGCCACCAACAGCACAGGCGCCAGCAGGGAGCGAAGCAGGAGGACGAGCATGGCGGTGATCACCACCAGCACCAAGGGGATGATGATCCCCAGGTCGGCGCGCGCCTGCCTCCGGGTGTCGAGGTCGGCGGCGGTGGGTCCGCCCACCAGGCCGTCCGGATCGACCGAGCGAACGGCGGAGCGCAGCTCGCCCACCGCCCCGATGGCCGCGTCGCTGTCGGCCGCGTAGGCCAAGGTGACCTGCAGCTCCACCCATGATCGACCCTGGTCCTCCACCACCATCGGCGTTGCAGCAGCACCGAAGCCCGCGCTGCGCACCGTCACCGAGGCCACACCGTCGACGGCGGCCAGGGCCTCACGGAGCGGGTCCACGCGGCTCGCGTCGCCGAGGACCACGGTGGGCGCGCCCGCGCCGGCGGCGAAGTAGCGGGCCTGGGCCGCCTGCCCGGCGGCCGACTCGGTGGCGCCGAGCACCACTTCGCTCTGAGCCACGCCATCGGCGCGGAAGGTCGGGAAGAAGGCGGCCGCGGCCAGCAGGCCCACGGTGGTCACCACCCACACACGCCTGGGGTGGCGCTGCACGGTGGAGGCCACGCGCGTCCAGATGCCATTGGCCGGCTGCTCCTCGCCGTGCTCCTCGGTGATCCCCACCCGAGCGTCAGCCGGGACGGCGACCTTGGGTGCGAAGGGGAAGAAGGCCGCCCGGCCCACCAAGGCCAGCAGAGCCGGGAGGAAGCTGAGGCCCGCCAGCATGGACCACACGATGCCCACGGCAGCCACCGGACCGAGGGCACGGTTGGAGTTCAGGTCGGAGGCCAGCAGGCACAGCAGCCCGGCGATCACCGTGCCCCCGGAGGCGAGGATGGGCTCCAGCGCCCCGCGCCAGGCCTTGCGCAGCGCGGCGCCCACCTCCTGCTCAGTCTTGAGCGCCTCCCGGAAGCGGGCGACCATGAGCAGGCCGTAGTCGGTGGCCGCGCCGACCACGAGGATGAACAAGATGCCCTGCGTCTGGCCGTTCAGGCTGATCCAGCCGGCCTTGGCCATCCAGAACACCACCACCACCGACACCGACAAGGCGCCGATGGCGCTGCTGAGCACCAGCAGCGGCAGCAGGGGGCTGCGGTACACCACCAGCAGGATCAGCAGCACGGCGCTCACCGTGACCAGCAGCAGGATGCCGTCGATCTCGCCGAAGGCCTCCACCAGGTCAGCGAGGAAGCCGGCCGGGCCGGTGACGAAGCTGCCGACCCCGGCCGGAGGGTCGGCCAGCACTGCCCTCATGGCGGCGACCACCTCGGCAGTTGCTCCTTGCACCGTCACGAAGGCCTGCAGCGCCAACGGCGAGCCGTCCACCGCGCGCTCGCCGGAGGGCAGCAGGGGCGACCTTGGCCCCACGCCCTCGATGAGGTCGATGGCGCGCATGCGATCCTCCAGCGCTTGGGCGGCCGGCCCGTCGATGCCGGCGGCCTCCTCCGCCACGAAGACGACCACCGCGGGCGGCCCCAGGTCATCGTCGAAGAGCGCCCTGAGCTGTAGCGCTCGGGTGGACTCGGCCGTGGCGGGCAGGAAGTCGGTGGGCGACTGGGACTGCACCTCCGGCAGGCGTCCGAAGTAGGGTCCGCCGACGGCGGCAGCCGCCAGCCACCCCGCCACCAGCAGCAGGGCAAGGAACTTCTTGGGCAGAGACGACAACGAGGCACACCCCTTCGAGACCCGGCCATCCGTCCGGGTTCGGAAGCCACGCGGCCTCCAAAAGGATAGTATGTCTGGTTACTAGTACGTATGGCTAGGTATATGCGGTCTGGCCAGGCGCTTCGACAACCTCGGAACGAGGGGGACCCTGCTCCTAGCCACCGTTTCGAGCCCGTCAGGCACGGTTCATCTGCATCATCTTGACGAATCCCGCATACGGGGTTATCATGTTCTGTATCAAACATTGAACGCGGCGCCTCCTTGAGGCGCTTTCTTTTTGCTCGCCTGCCTTCGCCGCCTCTGGCGCAGGACGCAGGTCGCCACCGCTGGCCGAGTCAGGGTTGTCGACGACAGCGTTACACCCTCAGCGCAACACCCGCCGCCTCAGCCAGACCATCGAGAACAGGGCCAGCACCACGCCCACCACCAGCAGGTAGACCACGTCACCCCATGGGTCGCGGCCGCTGCCGTTGACGATCCCCCGCAGCAACTGCACGCTGCGGTACAGCGGGGTCCACTCGGCCACCGCCACCAGCGCAGGCGGGAAGCGCTCCGCCACCGGGAAGAAGATGTCGCTGAAGAGGAAGGACGGCGTCAGGAACAGGGTGAAGTAGTAGGAGTAGACCTCGATCATGCGGTTGACCGCGGTGAAGGCCATGCCGATGGCGGAGAAGGCGAAGCCCACCAGGGCGATGGCCGCCAGCGCAGGCAGCAGGCGCCAGCTCAGCGGGGTGTCGAAGAACAGGGTGACCAGTAGGAAGACGCCGCCGTACATCGTCGCCCTGGTGGTGGCCCAGGCCATCTCGCCCAGCACCACGTCCTCGATGTTGACGCGGGTGGTGATCATGGCGTCGTAGAGCTTGGCGAAGTTGAGCTTGACGAAGACGTTGTAGGTGGTCTCGAAGGAGGCGCCGTTCATGGCCGATGCGGCCACCAGGCCGGGGGCGATGAAGCCCAGGAAGCTCTCTCCGAACTCCCCGCTCACCGCCACGTAGAAGCCGAGGCCCACCCCCATGCCCAGCAGGTAGAAGACCGGCTCGAAGAAGTTGGGCACCAGCGCGTAGGCCCAGCGGCTGGCGTAGACCCACACGTTGCGCTGCCACACCCGCGCCGCCGAGGGCAGGTGCAGGTCGATCCTCAGCGCCTCGGCCCAGTCGCCGCCGCGCGCCATCAGTCCTCCCTCAGCGAGCGGCCGGTGAGCGTCAAGAACACGTCCTCCACGTTGCTGGGCCGCAGCCAGGTCAGCGACTCGTCCAGGCCCAGGCCGTGCGCTGCCGCCAAGGCCTGGCCGCCGTCGGCGACGAAGAAGGTGGCGCGGCCGCCGCCCTCGGTGGCCGCCGACCCCAGGCGCTCGGCCAGGGCCTGGACGCGGCCGTCGTCGCGCGAGCTGCGCACCTCCAAGGCCGATGGCGGCAGGTGCAGGCGGATGAGGTCGCGCGGGCTGCCGGCCGCGATGACCCGCCCCTGGTCCATGATGAGCAGCTCGTCGCAGAGCCGCTCCGCCTCGTCCATGTAGTGGGTGCTCATCAGGATGGTCATGCCCTGCTGGCGCAGCTGGTCGAGCACCCGCCACAGCGTGAGGCGCACCTGCGGGTCGAGGCCGGTGGTGGGCTCGTCCAGCACCAGCAGCTCGGGGTCGTTCATCAGCCCCCTGGCCAGGGTGAGGCGGCGCTTCATGCCGCCCGAGAGCTCGGTCACCTGCGCGCCTGCGCGTTCGCTCAGCTCGGTGATGCGCAGCACCTCATCCGCCCTGCGGCGCGCCTGGGCGGCGCTCAGGCCGTTCATGGCCGCGTAGATGAGCAGGTTGCGCAGCGCGCTGAGCTCCTCGTCCAGGTTGTCCATCTGCGGCACCACGCCGAGGCGCGACTTGATGCGCCGCGCCGCGCGCCCGGCGGGCAGGCCGAAGAGGCGGACCTCGCCGGCGCTGGGCGGCGTCACCTGGTAGAGCACGCGCATGGTGGTGGTCTTCCCCGCGCCGTTGGGCCCCAGCAGGCCGACGAAGCGCCCGCGCCCCACCTCGAAGCTGATCCCGTCCACCGCCGTGAAGTCGCCGTAGCGCTTCACCAGCCCCTGCACCTCCACCACGGCCTCCCCGGCGGTCACGCCCGGCATCATCCCACGACCGCCGATTAAGCGGCCGCTAAGTGCCGAGGCCGCAGCATGGGTCATGGCCTCCACCGACCGCTCCCGCCCCCGGCTGCGCTGCCTGCTCGCGGTCCTGCTCCTGCTGCTGGCCGCGCAAGCCCACGCCCAGCTGCCCGGCTTCCTGCAGGTGGGCTCCCGCCTCAGCTGGCACGCCGGCGGCTCCAGCCTGGAGGGCAGCCGCTTCGTGCCCGACCCCAACGGCTGGATCTGGCAGAACAACCAGTGGAACCGCCTCGAGGCCACCCGTGGTGGCGGGGGCGTCGGCTTCGTGCAGATCGGCATCCTGAGCGCGTCGGCCGAGGCCGTGGTCGGTGACGTGCGCAGCTTCATCAACACCGACCTGCAGGCCGGCATCCACGTGGCAGGCGGGGTGGACGCCATCCTGGGCGACGCGTCGGCGCTGGGCGAGTACTGGGTCGCACCGGCCCGGCTGGCGGCCATGCAGCCAGGCTTCGATGGGCTGACCCGCGTGTGGCGCGGGCCAAGGGTGATCGACGGTCGGCAGCTCGACACCGTCTCCATCGCCACCATCAGCCAGGGCAGCTACCACAGCCACACCTACGACCTCGCCAGCGGCCTGCTCATCTTCGGCGGCACCATGGACGCCCAGACAGGCACCCTGGTGACCGACGACAGCGGCGCCGTGCTGCAGCAGAACCGCGGCGCGGTGAGCTACACCCACCTGGCCTTCATGGGCGTGCGGCAGGTGGAGGTGCCGTGGGCGGACCGCGCCCTGCCCGACTGGGTCACCGTCGGCCTGAACCTGAGCTACCAGGGCGAGAGCAGGGCCGAGTTCGCCTCTGCGGGTGGGCTGCCGCCGCTGGCAGGCCAGCCTGTGGCGGTGGGCTACACCTTCGACCGGCGCCTGGGTAGCGCGATCATCGGCCGCCAGTTCACCCAGTCCGCCACCACCCAAGGCCTGCCGCCCTTCGAGTCCATGAACGCCCGCGCCTTCGGCAGCGCCATGTTCGACGGCCTGTGGGCGGCACCAGACGTCTTGCAGCGGCTGCAGCCCAACCAGGTGCTCGACCAGGACCCCATCACAGGCCAGCGGGTGTACTTCGCCGGCATGCAGGGCGATCACGCGCTCATCGTCCTTCAGGGCAGCGGCGACGTGCAGGAGATGTACTTCGAGCGCAACTCCGGCTTCCTCGCCTTCAGCCGCTACCGGCGCGCGGCCGCCAACATCGGCACGCAGGTCACGGAGCTCTGGTACGTGGGGGCGCGCTAGAGGACAGCGCGAGGCTGAACGACCGCGCACGCTGAGCGAGCGCGCCCGCGGCCGCGGCTAGGCCAGCCGCAGCTCGCCGCCGAACAGCGTCTGGTAGTGCTCCACCACCGGGAAGGGATCGTAGAAGTGGTGCAGCAGCGCCTTCCATGCCTGGTAGTCGTCCGAGCCACGGAAGCCGTCGGTGTGGGCCTCCAGGCTGGTCCAGCTGACCAGCAGCAGGTAGCGGTTCGGCCGCTCCATGCAGCGCTGCAGCCGATGGCCGAGGTAGCCGCGCGCCCGCGCGATGATGGCCTGCGCCTCGGCGAAGGCCGCCTCGAACGCCGGCTCTTGACCTTCCTTCACGTCCAGGATCGCGACCTCGAGGATCATGGCCGGCACCTTACCTCCGTGAGGCGCAGGCCCTGGCAGGATGGGGCGATGGGCCCGCCCAGCCAGGAGACGCTGCTCACCACCGGACGCCTGCGACTGCGGCGGGTCATGGCCGACGACCTCGAGCAGCTGGTGGCGCTGGACGGCGACCCGGAGGTCATGCGCTACCTCAGCGGCGGCTCGCCCACCCCGCGCGAGGTGCTGGCCGAGCGGGTCCTGCCCGGCTTCCTGCAGCGCGACGAGGCCAGGCGCCACCTGGGCGTCTGGGTGGTGGAGAACCTGGAGGACGGCGGCTTCCTCGGCTGGGTGGGCCTCAGGCCGCTCGAGGCCCCGACCGAGGCTCGCCTCGGCTACCGGCTCCGGCGTTCCGCCTGGGGCCGGGGCTACGCCACCGAGGCCGCGCGCGCCCTGCTCGACCTGGCCTTCACCGAAGGCGACCTGCAACGGGTGGAGGCCACCACCTACGAGCTCAACCATGCCTCCCAGCGGGTGCTGGAGAAGCTGGGGCTGCGCCTGGTCCGCCGCTACCGCCCCACGCAGGAGGAGCTGGCCGCCAGCGGCAGCTTCGACGGGGGTGAGGCCGAGCCATGGGAGGGCGACGAGCTGGTCTACGGGATCAGGCGCCAGGCGTGGCTTCAGGCGCGGGGTTAGCCGTCGCCAAGCCCTACACTGGCTCCTGAGACCACCCCTCCGAGGCGCGCACGGCGATGGACGCCCGCCGGCCGCCGGCAGGACGAGCAGGCGTGACGCCCATGGAGGCAAGGGAGATCGTCCCCTCGCAGCAGTTCCAGGTCCCCGCGCTCGACCAGCGCTTCCGTCCGGTCACCAGCAAGCGGGCGAGCCTGGTCCTGTGCCTCTGCGGCGAGGCCGGCATCGGCAAGAGCCACGCCGCGGCCAGGCTGCTGGCGGGCCTGCCCTGCCGCAGCAGCAGCCTGCCCGCCACCGCCGGCCTCCAGGCCTGGGCCGACACCCTGCCCCGCTCCCGTCGCCTGGCGCCGTGGGCGAGGCGCACGCTCGAGGGGACCGCCGCCGGGCAGCCCGTCACCCCCGTCGACCTGGCCGCCGCCCTCAGCACCCTGCTGGCCGAGGCGGCGCCCTACGTCCTGCACGTCGAGGACCTGCACGAAGCCAGCGACGCCGGGCTCGAGCTGGTGCGCCAACTGGCGCGCGCCAGCCGGACGGTGCGCGGCGTCGCCATCCTGGTGACCAGCCGCGGCGAAGCCCCCGAGCCCTTCCAGTCCGTGCATCTCGAACCGCTGGACCAGGAGGCCTCGACCCGCCTGCTCGAAGCTGAGGCCGGCGCCGCCCTGCCGCCGGCGGCCAGCGCCTGGGTGTTCGCCAGGGCGGCGGGCAACCCCCTCTACACCCTGGAGTTCTTCCGCTACCTCAGCAGCCACGGCCACCTGTGGAGCGACGGCCATCGCTGGCGCTGGCGCCCTCCCGCGACACCCTCCCTGCCGAAGACCGTCGAGGCCTTGGTCGGGCAGCGCCTGGCGCTGGCAGGCAGCAGGGCTGATGACGGCGCCGTGATCAAGGCCAGGGCGCTGCTGGGGCCAGACGCAGCTGGCCCCCTCTGGGCGAGCGTGGCGCAGGCGTCGGAGGCGGAGCTCGAGGCTTCCGTCGGCAGGCTGTCGCAGGCCGGTCTGCTCTCGGGCGGCGACTTCGCCCACCCCCTGTTCCGCGAGGTCAGCCTCAAGGAGCTCGGGGCCGATGACCGGCGCGACCTGGCGCGGCGTGCCCTGAGCGCCTTGGCCGACCGGCCGCTGGCCGCCGCGCGCTTCATCGACGACGCCGCCTGGCCGGCCGAGCGTGCCCTCGAGGTCCTGAAGGCTGCCAGCGAGGCGGCGACCGACGTCGTCCAGGCCGCCCGCCTGCGTGCCCACGCCGCCCGCTACGCCCGCGGCGAGGCGCGCTCGGCCTTGGCCCTCGAGGCGACCATGGTCCTCCAGCACCATGACCTGGCCGAGGCCTTGCGGCTGGTGGAGACCTACTTCGGCGAGGACGGCGAGGACCTCGACACCCTGCATGCTCACGTGCACCTGCTGGCACGTTTCGGACGCCAGGAGGAGGCGGACGCCAAGGCCATGAGGGCGGCCGAGCGCCTGGGCGACCGGATCCGAGCCGCCTCCCTGCAGGTGACCAGCCGGCACGTCGCCGGCGACCCGGCCGGCGCCTGGTCACGCTGGGAGGCCCACCCGGAACTGCACGACGATCCCGTGCCGGAACTGCTGCGCGCCGTCACCGCTTCCGCCTTGGCCACAGGCCGGGTGGCCGAGGCGAAGCGGCTCATCCGACGCGGCTTGGGCACCATCACGGACGTGGCCATGCGCTGCGAGTTCCTGTCGCTGGACGCCATCCTGGCCTTCCACGCCGGTGACGCGCGCACGGCCGACGCCATCATCCTGCAAGCGCTCGACCTCCTCGACGGCCTTGCCGCACCACGGCTGCGGGCCACGGCCCTGCTCAACCGCGCGGCCTTCCTGCGCATGCTGGGCGACTACCAGACGATGGACGCCTGCTTGGAGGAGTGCCTGCGCCTGCGCCAGGGCAGCGACGACCGGCGCTCCGTGGCCTTCGCCCTGGCGGCGCTGGCCGACCTGCGCATCGAGCAGCTCCGCTTCGACGAGGCCGACGACCTGTTGACCGAGGCCATCGCCACGCTGGAACCCTACGGGGACAGTCGCTACCTCATCGCCGCGCGGTCGCTGGCCAGCACCTTGGGGCTGGCGCAGGGCACGCCGCTCGGTCGCCTCACCGCCCTCCAGCATGCCGAGCAGGCCTTGGCGGCGGCTCGCGGTTCGCAGAACCCACGCATCGTGCGCGAGGTGCTCTTCGACGCCTCGCTGGCCAACACGGCAGCAGGCCGCCCAGCCCGCGGCCTCGAGCTCGCGCTGGAGTCGCAGGCACTGGCCCAGAGCGCGGGCGACTCGCCCAACGATGCCTACCGTGGTCTGTGGGCGCAGGCCTTGGCGGAGGAGGCCTTGGGCGATCCGGATGCGGCCAAGGCGCACCTGGCCGATGCCCTGACGCTGGCGGAGAAGACCGAGGGCACCATCGACACCCACAAGATCGGCCTGGAACTGGCGCGCCTGCGGGGCGATGCCGACGACGCCGGCACACGCATGGCCTGGTTCGAAGCGCGGGGTCTGCGGAACGGCGCGGCCATCGCCCGCCGCTACTTCCCCGGCTCGACGCCGTCTTCCGGCTCCACGCAAACCGGGGTCGCCGACGGAGCGCCACAGCGTCAGGCAGCCAGGCTGGAGGTGCTTGGCGCCATGCAGCTGCAGACCGAAGGCCCTCAGCCGGTGCGTGGCGACAAGCGCAGGCGTCTGCTGGCGCTGCTGCTCGAGGCGCGTGTCAGCGGCCGCGGCGGGGTGGCGCGGCTGGCGCTGCTCGACCAGCTCTACCCCGACCACGACGAGGGCAGGGCGGCCTCCAGCCTCAAGGAGCTGGTGCGTGGCCTGCGGGCCTCCTTCGGTGCGGGACTCGTCCTCACCACGCCAGAGGGCTACGCCTTGGGCGACTGCGGCTCCGACGTCGAGCAGTACCTGGCCGAGCCGGAGGCCGCTCTGTGGCGCGGCCCCTATCTGGACGGCATCGACCCGGACGGCCCGGTGCGCGACTCGCTGTACCTGGCGCTGGCCGACCACATCGAGGCGCTGCTGGAGGTGGACCCGCGCGAGGCGGCCAGGCTGGGCCGCATCCTGGTCGAGGCCGAGCCCTACCGCCTCGACTACCTGGCCACCCACCTGCGCGCGCTGCGGGCGGCCGACAACCACCGCAGCCTGGAACGTCACTACCAGGCCGCGAGGGAGCGGTTCTCGGCCGAACTGGGCGAGGAGTTGCCACCACGGTGGCAGGCCTTCTTCGACCTGGCCCAGGCGTCCAGCGACCGGCGGAACCAGCCCCAAGCCTGACCGCTGCATGACCACAGCACGCCTAGCCTCCGACCATGGCAAGGCAGGCCACCGCGGACCGCGGCGGCCCGCCGGCTCAGGGAAGGAGAACCATGCGCAAGACCAACGTCATCCTGCTCGCCCTCGTCCTCGGTCTGGCCGTGCTGGCAGGCTGTGGCGGCACGAACCCACCGGGACCGGAGGTGTTCGTCGAGGAGAACGCCTGGCATGGCGGCATCCCCGACGACGCCGAGATCGTCGCTCCAGACGAGTTCAGGCGCCTGGTCGCCTCCGGCGACCTGGTGCTCACCAGCAGCCTTGCGGTGGAAGCCGCCAGTGAGGCTCGCGAGGCGCAGTTCCTTCAGGACAGGCAGGCCCTGATCGACATGGGCAATCCCTCAGAGGCCCTCTTGGCCCTGCTGGAAGAGGCGGAGGGGCACGATGCCTTCGAGGGCGACCTCTCGTTGGCCGTGGATGAAGGCGCCATCGTCGTCGACGGCATCGGTGCCCGGCTGAGCCAGGCCCTGATCGTCGCCGAGCTGGCCGCCAGCCCCGAGAACGCGCTCATCGACTACCGGCAGACCTACGACATGCTGCCAGAGGACCTCAGGGACGCCGCCCCATCGCCGGAGAGCTTGGAGGGCCGGCCACTGGCCGAGATCCTCCAAGCCCTGCACGACCTCGACGCCGCTCTGGGTGAAGGGGACTGGCTGGACGAGACCGCCCACCTCGAGACCTCCCCGGTCGGGCCCATGGACCTCCTTGGCGACCTCTCTGGTCCGATGGCCACCCTGCGGCCGGGCGCCGGCAGCGACCAGGACGCCAGTTGCGCATCGCCCACCGGCCTCGCAGCGGAGTACTGGTTCCCGCTGAAGTACTTCATCTCGCCCATGAAGAACCAGGCCAACCGCGGCACCTGCTGGGCCTTCACCGCCATCGGCGCCGTCGAGAGCCGGGAGCGGGTACAGAACGCCAACGCCGTCAACCTCTCGGAGCAGTTCCTGGTCAACAAGGTCAAGGAGGACTGGGACTCCAGCGACTTCGTCGACGGCTACTTCGCCGAGCGCGCCCTCAACCTGGCGGTGGACCGGGGCCAGACCTTGATGCACGAGGGAGGCTGGACCTACAACCCATCGCCCAACCGGCCGGCAGGGGCCAGTGGCAACGCAGCCGCCTACGCCAGGGCCTGCGACCCCTACGGCGTCGGGGCCAACGGCGGCACCTGCTCGGAGACCGCCCATCAGAGCCGACGCGTGTGCAGCACCGTCATCATCACGGTCTGCGGCTACGCCACGGTGAACCTCAGCGGCGGCGGCATCGCCGCCAGCCGCAGCTACCAGGTGTGGGCAAGCGGCCAGGCCTTCGACCTGAACCGCTACCGCCTGATGCTCTCCCAGGGCTACGTGCTCATGGCCTCCTTCCCCGTCTACGAGGGCTTCATGAGCGCGCCCCGCGGCGTCGTGAGCGACTACGCCCGCGAGTTCATCAACGACGCTGGCGCCCTGGTCCCTGGGTCATACGGCGGGCACGCCGTGCAGATCGTCGGCTTCATCAGCAACGCGCAGATGACCAAGTCGGGACGGCCCCCGGTCAACATCGGGGGAGGCGGCTACTTCATCGTCAAGAACTCCTGGGGTTGCGGCTCGGGCGACGGCGGCTACTGGTACGTGCCCGCCGACTACGTCAGCGGCCGCTTCACCTCCCTCCACGCCTTGGCCTTCGACGGGCGGCGCAGCGACGCATGGCGTGCCGAGCAGGACCTGCCAGGCGGCAGCGACGCGCCGCAGATCGAGATCAGGACCAGCCCAGCGCCTGTGCAGTTGCGGGTGAGCACCAACCTTGCCCCCTTCTTCCGGGTGTCGCACGAGGTCGCCAAGAGCGTCCGCCTCAAGGTCAGCTCCAGCGTCCTCGGCACGCTCTACGACGGCCCTTGGAGCACCGACACTGACGCCCTCTTCGGCTCCACCCTGAACTACGCCTTCCCGCAGGTGGGCGATCAGTACCTCAGCCTCGAAGCACGCTACGGCACCGTCGTCCGCTACGCCCTGCTCATCGTCAGGGTGAACAACAGCCCGCCGACGCTGACCCTCCACGCGCCAAGCACGGCCTTCGTCGGGGAGGCCTTCCCCATCACGGCCTCGGTGGCCGATCCCAACGAGACCGACCTCGCCAGGCTGTGTTCCGCCACCACCTGGACCGCCAGCGCGCCGGACGTCGTCCTCTCCAGCAGCAGCGGCTGTGAGGTCGTGGTCACCTTCGGCGCCACCGGTTCGCGCACGGTGAGCGCCACGGTGCGCGACCGTGAGGGCCTCACCACCAGCAGGTCTGTCCAACGGACCGTGGCACCGGCGCCAGAGAACCCCTACCCGCGCATCCTCAGCGGTGGCGTGTACTCGCGCGATGCACGCTTCATCGATGGCACCTTCATCGGCTGCGACAATACGCCCATGACCACCGGCGCCCTCATCGACCTGCGCGAGCAGGGCTGCACCCTCAGCATCTTCGGCGATCCGCCATGGCGTTACCTGGCCGCCGTCACGGTGGAGAACCCTGACGGCGAGGCGCTCAGCTACGACTGGCGTCTGTGGGTCACCTACCTCGACGGGGACCGGCTCTACAACAGCGCCATCGGCTCTGCCGACGCTGCGATGGACCTCCGCAACGCCTACAACGCCATCCCCTCCACCCTTCCCTGCCACGTCACCGTCACCGTCCACGCCCCCGATCCAAGCCGCAGCAAGAGCGCCACGCTGTGGACGGGGCAGTGCACGATGAACACCATCAACATCAACTAGCGAGGCCTCGACCCCGCTGCTGTCTCCCGGCCGGCCCTCAACGAGAGGGGCCGGCCGGGAGCGTCAAGGGACCGGTGAGAGGCGGTCCACGATGCTGACGGATGTGAGGTCCGGCAGGTCGAGGGACACGTAGGAAGGCAGGCCCAGCCGCTTCCACAGGCCATGGGGCTCCATGCCGACCTTCCTGGCCAGGTAGAGGGAGATGACCGTGCCATGCGCCACGATCACGGTCGTGCCAGAGGCGGACTCCTGCAGGACTGCGTCCACCGCCGCCTCGAAGCGCGCGCCTGCCGCCTCGGCCGTCTCGGCGCCCATGACCAGCTCGGTGGGCCGCGAGAAGAAGGCCGCCACGGCAGCTTGGAAGGCCTCATCGCCGAGGAAGCCGACGCCGCGCCGGTCATGCTCGTGCAGGCCGGGGCGGGTCGCGTGTGGCAGGCCGAGGTGCTGCGCCAGGATGCGCGCCGTCTCCTCCGCCTTGGGTTCGACGCTGCTGAACACACGGTCAGGCCGGTCGTCGGTGAGCGCCTCCGCCAGGAGCATGGCATCGGCCCGGCCTTGCTCGGAGAGGCGCCATAGGCTGGCGGGGACCTCCGGCTCGATGGCGGGCATGGCGTGCTTGACGAGGATGAGGTGGGGCATGGGGGGAGTGTATGGCCGAGGGTGACAGGGCAGGCGTCTCTCGCCGCAGGCATCGGCACTTTGCCGCCTCGGGTCAACCCGTCCACAAGGACCGATGCCTCCCACGCGCTACGGTGTCAACCCAGCGGGAACTGTCACGGCCACGGCGAGCGCGATACGCTGACCTCAACCCCGCGTCGTCCATGGCGCCCCTGGAGCCCTCCCATGCAACTCCACTTCCTCGGCACAGCCTCCGGCCTGCCCACCGCCCAGCGCGCCTCGCAGACCATCGCCCTGGAGACCGACAGCGGCGATCTGGTCCTTCTTGACGTGGCCGACGGCGCCTCGCACCTGCTCTTGCGCCAAGGCCTCGACCACGCGAGGGTGAGCGACGTCGTCATCTCCCACATGCATGCCGACCACCACAGCGGCCTCGCGCAGTTCCTGAAGACGGCCATGCACCACAAGCGCACCGCGCCCTTGCGGCTCTTCGCACCGTCGGAGGGCCTCGAGGCGCTGCAGGCCTACCTGCGCGCCAGCTACCTCGTGCCCGAATGGATGGGCTACGAGATCCAGTGGACGGCCATCCAGCCCAGCCAGGCCTTGGCAGCAGGCGGCCGGCTCCTGGCCGAGCCCAACGAGCATCTGGCCAGGGTGCGGCGCAGGGCCGAGGCCTTGACCGAGGTGCCGGCCTCGTGGGCCTACCAGAGCTACAGCTTCGTCCTCGAGATCGCAGGCAAGCGGCTGGTCTACGCAGGCAACCTTGACCTGCGCGCCAGCGAGATCAGCGCCATGGCTGCCGGCGGCGACCTGGTCATCATGGAGTTGGCTCATCTGAAGTACCTGGAGCTGGCGGAAGACATCGCCCACTGGCGTGCGCCCCTGCTGCTCATCCACTTCCACCCGCGCTACGACGGCGCCGAGCGCGAGGCGCTCGAGAGCTGGGCGGCCAGCCGACCGCAGGTCACGCTGACCCACGATGGCATGACCTTCCCGTTCTGACGGGGCAGCCGAGCGTTACAGCACCCCATGCTCCCTCAGCACCGCCTGCTCGTCGCCCGTGACCCAACCGAAGATGCAGAGCCGGCCACCGAGGTCCTGCACCAGGTAGTGCACCTCGAAGTCGATGCGGACCTCCGCTTCGTCCGGGCGTTGGTACACGGAGCCCCAAGCCACGTGCGCGATGCCGTGGAGGTCGTCGAGAGGACTGAAGCGCAGGCCGATGATCCACATGCGCTGCGTGCCGATGGCACGGTAACGGGCGTAGCCCTGGTCCATCACCGACCTCAGCGCCTCGTCGTTGTGACCCACCATCACCCCGGCGGGTGATGCGGCCACGAAGGCGCTGGCGTAGCAGGAGGTGATCTCGTCCAGAACGGCCTCACCGGCCAGCGCCTGGTTGAACAGGCGCTCGTAGCGCTCGAAGAGCTGCTTCACGGCTGTCTCCACCTTGCTACCTCCTAGCTCAGCTGAGCGACCGCAGCGTAGATGTCCTGCGGCCCGTAACGCGACCGGATGCGGCCGATCTCCCGAGGCCGGCTCAAACCAGCGGCAGGCGCCATGGCCGCGAAGCGGTCAGGAGGCACGGGATGTGGCACCCAGCGTCCCCCTCGCCTCTGGTCATACTCGACCAGGATGAAGGCCGCGCCCTGCTTCAGGTGACCGACCAAGGTGCCGAGCAGCGAGACCTGGTCGCGCACGAAGTGCAGGGCGTTGGCCATGACGATGCCGTCCAACTCGGGCAAGGCAAGGGGCTGGGTGAAGTCGGCCTGGTGCGTGACGATGCGGGCCCGCTTCGCTGTAGCCTCGGCAGCCCGCACGCCAGGTCGCAGGTCAACGGCGTGCACCACCCCGTGCCGGCCGAGCAGCGTGGCCAGGGCCAGCGTGAAGGTGCCGGCACCGGCGCCAAGGTCGGCCCATACGCCGCCGGGCGCCGCGACCCCGTCACGGATCAACGCGATGGCTTCGGATGGCTCCACGTCAGCAGGCTAGCGCGCGGAGCCCGAGACCAGGCATCGTGAACGTCCTGGATGCCGCGATATCGTGGCGCGGAAGGAGGCGACGCATCTTGCCCCGCCAGGACACCACGCCCAAGCTGCTCATCTCCTTGCTCACCCTTGGCCTCCTGCTCGCCCTGCTGCTGATCGCCTGCGCCCCGACGATCGTCGCCGGCGCCCGCAGCCGCAGCCAGGCGGAGCTGCTGGCCCAAGGCGCCGAGCTCTACGCCTTCCATTGCTCTACCTGCCACGGCGCCACCGGCCTCGGCCTAGACGAGGCGCGCCTGCACTTCCCAGCCGACCACGCCTACTGCGAGCGCTGCCACAACCCGCTCAACCCCGCCCGCATGACCATCCAGCAGATGCAGGCGAACCAGACGGCCTTCGCCATCGGCGACCCGCCACCACTCACCGACCCGGAGCGGATGGCCCGCTTCGGCACGGCAGGGAACCTCTACCGCTACCTGCAGGTCGCCATGCCGCGTTGGAACCCCGGCAGCCTCTCGGACGAGGGCTACCTGGCCGTCACCGCACATCTGCTGCATGGCGTCGGTCTGCTGCCGCGCGCAGCCGCCATCGATCTGGCGACGCTCGACGCCCTCCCACTGGATCCAGCCGCGCGCTGAGATGCCGTTCTCATCATCCCTATCATCCTGACCAAACCTGACACACATGCCCGGGACCTAAGCTCGGTCCAGGACCCAACCTGGTGTCTACGAAGCGCAGGCGTTCCGCGAACGCACGTTCCCAAGAACGCACACGCTCCGTCCGTGCCCGCCCCCCGAAGGAGGCACCGCGCATGCTTACGACCATCGCCATCATCCTGCTCGTCCTATGGTTGCTCGGACTGATCACCAACGTGACGCTCGGCGGCTTCATCTATGTGCTGCTCGTGGTCGCCTTGGTGCTGTTCGTGGTGAGGCTGCTGAGCGGCCGCACACCCCGCGTCTAGGGAAGGCTGCCTGAGCGCCGCCGTACCCCGTTCAACGGGATCCACAGCCTGAGGTGGTGAATACCCCCATCCAGCGGTACGCGCACCAGCCCATCCGGGCATGGCAGCGGCACCTCATCAAGAACGGCGTGCATCTCCTCACCCTCGAGATGCGCGTCGTTCTTCACGTGGATGGTGCAATGGCTGCCTGCCAGCCGCACGGTGGCCTCGAAGCCCGGCCATTCGCTGGGCAGGCATGGCTCCACGATCAGGGCGTCGCCCTCGCGGCGGATGCCGAGGATGCCTTCCATGCCCGCTCGGTACATCCATCCCGCCGAACCCGTGTACCAGGTCCAGCCGCCGCGGCCCACATGGGGAGCGACCGAGTACACGTCGGCGGCCACCACGTAGGGCTCGACCTTGTAGCGTTCCACGCCTTCGGCCGTGCGGGCGTGGTGGATGGGGTTGAGCAGGCCGAAGAGCTCGGCCGCCTGATCGCCCTGGCCCATCCGGGCGTAGGCCAGCATCGCCCACATGGCGGCGTGGCTGTACTGTCCGCCGTTCTCGCGCAGCCCAGGCGGGTAGGCCTTGATGTAGCCGGGGTCCAGCGGGCCCCGGTCGAAGGGCGGGGTGAACAGCAGGACCAGCCCCTCGTCCCTGCGGACCAGGTAGCGCCCGACCGAGGCCATGGCGGTGGCCGCGCGCTCAGGATCGGCGGCGCCGGAGAGCACCGCCCAGGACTGGGCGATGGAGTCGATGGCGCATGACTCGTTGTCCCGCGACCCCAGCCATGTCCCGTCGTCGAAGGTGGCCCGGCGGTACCAGCGGCCGTCCCAAGCCTCCCGCTCGATGGCCTCGCGCAGCGAACTGGCATGGGCCGACCAGAGGCGCGCCCGCTCGGCGTCCGCCTCCGTGCCGCGGCTCTCGGCCAGGGGCGCGAACATCTGCAGGGTATGCAGCAGCAGCCAGCCCAGCCACACGCTCTCGCCTTGGCCGCCGTGGCCCACCCGGTTCATGCCGTCGTTCCAGTCGCCGCCGCCCATGAGCGGCAGGCCGTGCTCGCCGCTGAGGTCCACCGCCTGGTCCAGCGCCCTGGCGCAGTGCTCGAACAGCGAGGCCGAGCTGTCGGCGATCATTGGCTGGAAGAAGGCGTCGTGCTCTTCTGGAGGCAGCAGGGGGCCTTCGAGGAAGGGCACCATCTCGTCGAGGACGGCGCCGTCGCCCGTGCGCCTGATGTAGGTGGCGGCGGCGAAGGCCAGCCACACCCGGTCGTCGGAGATGTGGGTGCGCACACCCTGGCCGGAGTGGGGCAGCCACCAGTGCTGCACGTCGCCTTCCACGAACTGCCGGCCGGCGGCGCGCAGCAGATGCTGGCGGGTGGCCTCCGGGCGGACGAAGGTGAGGGCCATGCTGTCTTGCAACTGGTCGCGGAAGCCGTAGGCGCCGCTGGCCTGGTAGAAGGCCGACCGCGCCCAGATCCGGCAGGCCTGGGTCTGGTAGAGCAGCCAGCCGTTGAGCATGATGTCCATGGCCCGGTCGGGCGTCCTCACCTGGACGGCGGCGAGCACCTCCGCCCAATGCTGCCGTACCGCCGCCAACTCGGCGTCCAGGTCGGCAGCGCGGTAGCGCTGGATCAGCGTCCTCGCCTCGTCCGCCGAGCCAGCCTGGCCCAGGAAGGCATCGACCACCACCGTCTCGCCCGGCCCGATCTCCACCACCCTTTGCAAGGCGGCGCAGGGGTCGAGCCCTGCGCCCGTCGCCCCCGACAGGGGCGTGGTGCCCTGCAGTGCGACAGGCGCCTCGGGCCCACCACCCCGCCCAAGGAACTCGGTGCGGTCGGCGGTCCAGGCGGTGGCACCGCCGGCGATGTCGCTGAAGGCGACCCGCCCGGGGAAGGCGGTGCTCCATGGCTGGCGCGCCAGCAAGGCGCCGGTCTGCGCGTCCATCTCGGTGATGAGGAAGGGCGCCGACGCCCGCCTCGAGGTGCCGAGCACCCAGTCGAGGTAGGTGGTGACGGCGATGCGCCTGGTCGAGCCGCTGCGGTTGCTCAGCTTGAGCCTGGAGACCTTGATCGGGTCGTCGAGTGGCACGAACTGCAGCAGCTCGCTGGCGATGCCGCCCACCTCGTGCTCGAAGCTGCTGTAGCCCTGACCGTGGCGGGCGATGTAGGTGCCTGCGTCGCGGATCGGCCGTGCGGTGGGGCTCCACAGCTCGCCTGTGGCCTCGTCGCGAAGGTAGATCGCCTCGCCGACCGCGTCGACCACGGGGTCGTTCGACCATGGGCTGAGCTGGTTCTCGCGGCTGTTCTCGGCCCAGGTGTAGCCGCTGCCCTCGGCCGACACCTGGAAGCCGAAGCGCGGGTTGGCGATCACGTTGATCCAAGGCGCCGGCGTGCTGCGGCCCGCCTCCAGGACGGTCACGTACTCGCGTCCGTCGTCGGCGAAGCCACCGAGGCCGTTGAAGAACTCCAGGTCGGCGGGCGGCGGCAGCCGCGTGGGGGGCAGCGGGGGCGGCGGCGGTCCGGGGAGGGCGGCGCGCGAGGTGGCGGAGGAGCGCAGCCGCTCCACCTGGCGGGCGAGGGGGCCGCGCCTGGCCACCAGCACCACCCTGGCCACCGACAGCAGCAGGGCCCTCACCTCCACGCTGATCAGGTCGGCGCGGAGCGTGAAGACCGAGCCGCGGTCCGTGCCTTCGACCATGCGCGGGCGACCCCTGATGTTGCGGACGGCGGCTTCGATCTCCATCTGCAGGTCCTGGAGGTAGGAGGAGGCATGCTCGTTGACGATGACCAGATCGACCTCGAGCCGTTTGCTGCGCCAGTACTCCTGCGCCTGCAGCAACTGCCTCACCAGGGCCATGTCGTCGGCGTCGTCGATCCGCAGCAGCACGATCGGCAGGTCGCCGGAGATGGCGTGGGGCCACAGGCCGGCCTGCGGGCCGGCCCCGCGGACGATGGTCTCGGAGGGGGGACGGAAGCGCTGGTCGGCGTAGAGGATCGCCGCTGCCAGGCGTTGGAAGGTGGTCGCCTCCTCACGGCCGACGTCGAGGTGGCGCAACCATAGCTGGGCCTGCGTCCAGGCCAGGGTCCTTGCCCGTTCGAAGGCGCTGGGATCACGATGCGTGTCGATCAGGTCGATCAGTTGCTCACGCTCGGGCGCCAGCAGGGTCCAGAAGGCGACGCGCACGGTCTGGCCCGGCGGGATCCTCAGGCGGTACCTCAGGGAGAACACCGGGTCGAGCACGGTGCCAACGCTGTTCGACAGCCGCTTCCCGTCATGGACGGCGGATGCCGCACCGATCCAGCGACCCCGCCCGAGGAAGCGGGCCCTGTCGGTCTCGTACTGCGGCTCCGCCACGGTCTCGCCTTCGATCACACCAACGTGCGCGGCCCACACCGGCGGCTCCTCCGGCGTGCGCAGGCGTCGCGTCGCCAGCAGCGCACCGAGGCCGGCGCGGTACTCGGTCTGCACGAACATCTTGGCGAAGGCAGGATGCGCCCGGTCGGCGGCGGGGTCGGTGAGGACCAGCTCGGTGTAGGAGGTGACCTCGATGACGCGGGCTTGGCGGCCACGGTTGCTGATCGAGACCCGCCGCACCTCGCCGTCGCCCTCGTTGGTCACCAGCACGTCCATCACCGTCGTCAGCCCGCTGCCGCGGTGGGTGAAGCGCGCGTGGTCCTCGGCGAAGAGCACCTCGTGGTCCTCGGCCCGGCCGGCCAAGGGCCGGGCGGTGGGGGACCACACCGCATCGCTCTCCACGTCACGCAGGAACAGGAAGGTGCCGTCCTGGTCACGCGTGACGTCCTCCCGCCAGCGGGTCACCGCCATGTCGTGCCAGCGGCTGTAACCCGCCCCAGCCGCGGTCAGCATCACCACGTAACGACCGTTCGACATCAGGTGCGTCGTCGGGGCTGCCGCCATCGCCTGTGGCCCGAAGCGGCGCTCCGACGGCACCTCGGTCCAGCTCTCGATGGAAGAAGGGGCTTCCTCGGCCCTGGGCGGCAGGGCACTCGTCTCACGTGGCGAACGCTCCTGGAGCAGAAGCTCGCTGGCCCTGACCATCGGCTCGCGGTGGAAGGCCTCACGCACCCAGCCACCGTCCACCGCGTTGGCGATAGCGACGATGGTCATGCCCTGGTGGTGGGCCATGAAGCAGCGGACGATGGCCAGGCGCTCGCCTTCCGGCACCCGGGACGGGGTGAAGTCGACGGCCTCGTAGAAGCCGTAGCGACCAAGGGCCCCCATGGATTCCAGCCGTTGGTAGTTGCTCCGTGCAGCGCCGGCGTCCACCATGCTGGCCAGGCCGGTGGCATAGGGCGCGATGACCACGTTCTCCGCGAGCCCTCGCTTGAGCCCCAGCGCAGGCACGCCGAAGTTGCCGTACTGGTAGGTGAACGCCACGTCACGGGCGTTGAAGGCGGACTCGGAGCTGCCCCACGGCACGCCGAGGGAGCGCCCATGGCCCTGGTGGCGTCGAACGGCCAGGCGTTGGGTCTGCTCCAGCAGGCTGCCCACCGGCGCCGACATGACCAGTTGGGGCATCAGGTACTCGAACATCGAACCGGACCAGGAGATCAGCGCCGAACCGGTGCCCACCGGCGCGGCGGTCCTGCCCATGCGGAACCAGTGCTTTGCCTCGACGTCGCCCTTGGCGATGGCCATGAGGCTGGCCAGCCGCGCCTCGGAGGCGAGCAGGTCGTAGCAGCTCTCGTCCAGCCTGTTGTCGACCACCGAGTAGCCGATGGACAGCAGCTTGCGCTCGGGGTGGAGCAGGAAGGCGAAGTCCATCGCCAACGCCATCTCGCGGGCCTCGGTGGCCAGCCTGGCCAAGCGGTCCCGAAGCACCTCGCCCCCCTGCGTTAGCAGGGGCTCCTGCGTTAGCAGGGGCTCCTGGGCCAGCAGCAGCCGGTCGCGGCGATGCTCGGTCACGGCCTTGCCCAGTGCCGCGATCCAGTGGCTCAGGTCCTGGCCGCGATCGTCATCGGCGGGCAGCAGCTCGCGGGCAAGGAAGGAGGCCTCGGCGATCCTTCGCTCCAGGGCCAGGACGGCGGTGTCGCTGAAGTCGAGGGAGGCCAGCTTGCCCTCGATGGCTTGGAAGGCGGCCGCCATCCGCATCCCAAGGCTGCCGGCGGCGTCCGGCATGCGGGCCAGCGCGGCCTGCGCCAGGCGCAGGTCGTCGGTCATGCCGCGGGTGGCGTTGACCGCGAGAGGGGTCTCGGCCCAACCCTCGCAGGCGTTGGCCAGGGCGATGAGGTGGCCGGCGAGGTTGCCGCTGTCCACCGACGACACGTAGCCGGGCGGCAGCACCGCCAGGTCGCGGGTGCCGTACCAGTTGTAGAAGTGCCCACGGAAGCGCGGGAGCCTCGCCAGGGTGGCGAAGGTGGCTTCCAGCCGCTCCACCGTCTCGAAGGTGCCCGCCCAACCCATCTCGCGGGCGACGGCGGCGGAGAGCAGGTAGAGGCCGATGTTGGTGGGCGAGGTGCGGGCGGCCACCACCGGGTTCGGGTCCTCCTGGAAGTTGTCGGGCGGCAGCATGTTCTCGTCTGGCGTGACGAAGGTCTCGAAGAAACGCCAGGTGAGGCGGGCGGTGAGGCGCAGGCTCTTGGCCTCCTCCTCGGTGATCGCCGAGCCGCGCGCCAAGGCCGGCGGCCTGCTCGCCCAGGTCACCAGCCACGGCGCCGATGACCACAACAGGACGAAGGGCAACACCAGCACCAGGCTGTCGGGGCGGAGGAGGACGGCCGCCACGGCCATCAGCAGGCCGACCGAGGCGCCACCCGCCATCATCCTGTAGCTGGCGCGGACCCCCGGCGCGGAGGCGTCCGTCGACTGGGCCATGGTCGTCCACTCCAGCAGCAGACGACGGCTCAGGAGCAGCCGCCACAGCGCGCGCACGATCGCGTCGGTCATGCGCCAGGCCTCGTCGGCCAGCAAGGCGACGCTCAGCAGCGCCCGCATGCCCATCCCTCCGGCAGCGTGGACGAAGGCGGCGAGGTGGCTGCGCAAGCGCACGCCTGGTCTCCTAGGCAAGGCCGCCGCGATCAGCGGCAGCAGGATCGGGGTCACCAGGGCGCCGACCAGCAGGGCGACCGCGGTGGCGGAGCCATCGGGCAGCATCCATGCCAGACCAAGGGCCAAGAAGGTCAGAGGCGCGAGCAGGGAGCGCCTGAGGTTGTCCAGCATCTTCCAGCGCCCCAGCGTCGGCACCGCCTTCGGCCCGCGCCGCGGCAGCAGCATCCAGGGCAGGAGCTGCCAGTCGCCGCGGGTCCAGCGGTGGCGGCGCTTGGCATCGACGTCGTAGCGGGATGGCGCCTCCTCGACGACCTCGACGTCCGATGCCAAGCCGGCGCGGGCGAAGGTGCCCTCGAAGAGGTCGTGGCTCAGCATGATGTTCTCGGGGACACGGCCGGCCAGCGAGGCCTCGAAGGCGTCCACGTCGTAGATCCCCTTGCCGGTGTAGGAGCCCTCGCCGAAGAGGTCCTGGTAGACGTCCGACACCGCCGCCGCGTAGGGGTCCATGCCGCTGGCGGCCGCGTAGAGGCGGTGGTAGAGGGAGCCCCCGCGCCCGCCAGGCAGGGCGGCCGTGATCCGCGGCTGGAGCACGCCGTAGCCGCTGACCACCCGTCCCTCGGCCTCGCTGAACCTGGGTCGCAGCAGCGGGTGCGCCATCTTGCCGATCAGCTTCAGCGCCGCACCCCTAGGCAGGCGGGTGTCGGCGTCCAGTGTGATGACGAAGCGCACGTCGGCAGGCACGCTAGGGGGGCGACCGGCCACGGGCATGTAGCTGGTGTCGGTGGCGCCGCGCAGCAGACGGTTGAGCTCGCGCAGTTTGCCGCGCTTGCGCTCCCATCCCATCCACACGCCCTCGGCTGGGTTGAAGACACGGCGCCTGTGCAGCAGGTGGAACCGCTCCCCGACCGACCCTGGCCCATGCCGCAGGTTCAGGGTGTCGATCAGCGCCATGGCCTTGGCGAGCATCTCCTCCTCGCCGTCGAGCTGTTCCCGGTCGGCATCGACGCCGTCGGTCAGCAGGGCGAAGGCCAGGTTGCCGTTGGCGCCCGCCAGGTAGTGCACCTCCAACTGCTCCACCTGTGCCAGCAGTTCCTCCTCGCTGGTCAACAAGGTGGGCACCACCACCAGGGTGCGCAGATGATCCGGCACGCCACGCTCGAGATCGAGCGCAGGCAGGGGCCTGGTGCCCATCCGCCACATGATCGCGCGGTGCACAAGGGCCATCGCCACCTCGCTCAGGGGGAGCAGCAGGGCCAGGCCGAAGGCCAGCAGCCAGCCGCCGCGCAGGCCGGAGGACCACAGCGCCAGCGCCATCAAGACGACAAGGACCACGCTCAAGGTGCCGAGGAAGCCCCTCAGGCCCCAGCGGCGGAGGGTGCGCCTTGCCCGGGATGGGAAGGGAGGCTGGTAGCCGATGGTGCGCTCGAACTCCGACCGGCCTCCGGCGATGAGGTGGTAGCCGGGGTCGCCCACACGGTCGGCCTCCACCGGATCATCGGCGGCCGCAGCCGCCTTGGCCGCCACCCGCAGGAGCTGCTCCGTGACCTCCAGCTCCGAGGTGCCGCAACCGCGGGCCAGGTCCTCGATGGCGTTGCGGTAGCAGTCCCTGGTGGGCAGGTCCATCGCCGCGAAGTCGCTGGCGGTGCGCAGGCGCTGGTCCACCAGGCTCATGCGCTCGAACAGCGGCACCCAGTCGGTGCCGGCGATCCTCCGCAGGCTTGTGATGATGTTGCGGACGGTGACGTTGGCCGCCGCCTCCGACTGCTGACTGCGCAGCACCACCTCGTCCACGGAGCTGCCGCGCCGCAGCAGGGTCTCCTCCAACCAGGGCATGGCCGGCGGCAGCCTCGGGTCCTGGTCGCGCAGGCGCCTCACCAGTTGAGCGGCGTAGACGTCCAGCCAGGTCCCGGAGGCAGCCTGCGGCAGCGCCCACCCGCCTGGGGGTTGAACGGCGTCTGGCGCCTCGATCCGGTCAGCCAGGGCATCGGCTGCTGCACGCGCCTGGCGGTCGTGGGCGATCTGATCGGCCACCCGGCGAAGGTTCTCGATGAGGACGAAGCGCAGGGTGATGGCCACAGCCCACAGCTCACCGATGGTGAGCGGCTGCACCCTCTGGTAGGCCGCGATGAAGCGCAGGAGGAACTCGGGATCGTAGTTGCTGTCGGTATGGGCGACGAAGGCCCAACTGACGCCCAGCACCCTGGGGAAACCGACCAGATGCCCCTCCGCCAGCTTGGGCAGCTCGCGGTAGTAGCGCGCAGGCAGGGCCTCCCTGACCTCGCGAACCTGATCCTCCACCACGTGGTAGTTGTCGAGCAGCCAAGCTGCTGCCGGCCCAACCACGCGACCGGCCTCCAGATCGGCGGCGCTCTCGCGGTAGGCCAGGAGCAGGGCCCGGGCGTCCGCGTCCAATCGACGCCGCAGCGGCGGAACGCGCGAAGGTCGGGGCGCGACCACCTGCGCCTCGGCCAAGCTCACCGCATGCTGCTCCAAACGTTCGATCCCGAAGAGCTCGTCCCGCACCGGCGCGGTGCCGGTCCACAGGGTGGACGCCGCGTTGTGGCCGGTAGCTTTGCGACGTTCCCTGTCCATGAGCGGGCATCACCCCCTGCTCATGTTCTCACCTCCAGTTCCGGGTCTGATGAACGCACGCCGCCACAAGGTCCGGATCGAAGGGCAGGCATCCCAGATTGCACACGCTTCTTGCCGCTGTCCATAGCATGAGCGCCTCCCGGCCATGACCGCGCCACCTAGGGCGGCATCCACGGAGCCAAGGACGGAGAGACCATGACCATCGCCGTGACAGGCGCGACTGGCGCACTGGGTACCCTCGTGATCGATGGGCTGCTGCAGCGTGCTGCTGCCAGCCAGCAGACGCCTGCTGGTAGCCAGCAGGTACCCGCCGACAGCATCGTCGCCATCGCCCGCTCCAGCGACAAGGCTCAGCCCCTGCGTGACCTGGGCGTAGGCGTGCGCATCGCCGACTACGACGACCCCGCCACGTTGAGGAGCGCCTTGACGGGCGTGCAGAAGCTGTTGCTGATCTCCAGCAACGCCCTCGAGAATCGCCTCTCACAGCACAAGGCGGTGGTGGACGCGGCGGTAGAGGCCGGTGTGCGACACATCGTCTACACGAGCATCCTGCACGCCCACGCCACCAGCAACCCCTTGGCCCCCGACCACGAACGGACAGAGGACCACATCCGCGCCTCCGGCCTAGTCCACACCTTCCTGCGCAACGGCTGGTACCACGAGAACTACCTGCCCACCTTGGCGCAGGCCAAGGAGACCGGCGCCATCCTCAGCAGCGCCGCTGACGGCAAGGTCGCCAGTGCATCACGCGGCGACTTCGCGGCGGCAGCGGTCGCCGTGCTGACCGGCGATGGGCACGAAGGGGCCGCCTACGAGCTCGCGGGCGACACGGCTTGGACCATGGCCGATCTGGCGAGGACCTTCACGGAGATCCTCGGCTCCCCCGTCGCCTTGCAACCGGTCGACGGCGACGAGCATCGGCGCATCCTCGGCAGCGCCGGCCTTGACGCAGGCATGGCCGCTTTCGTCGCCGCCATCGACGCGGCCATCGCCAGGGGTGACTTGGAGGACGGCAGCGGCGACCTGGCCAGGCTCATCGGCCGGCCGACCACGCCATTGGCGCAGAGCCTGCAGCCTCCCCAGGCCTAGGCCCGCCCGTCGTGCTCAGGCGCGGCCACATCGAGCCGCAGCAGTTCCCGCAGCCGTGACAGAGACTCCTCGGTGGCGTCGAACACCATCTCCAGCCGGCGATCGGCGGGAACACCCATGCGGTCGAGGAAGGCCCGCGAGGTGTGGGTGTGCATGATCCGATCGGCTTTGGCGAAGACCCTCTTCGCCACCTCCACGTCGCCGTCCATGCACACCGAGATCTCCTCCCGGTCGCGGCCGCTGTGCTCAGCGATGAAGTTCAGCGTTGGATCGATGATCGACTCGAGCGTCACCAAGCACAGGCGGTCACCGGGCGCCAGCATCTTGAGCGCCTCGACGGTGGCCGGCTGCACGACGGTACCGAAACCGATGACCTTGCTCGGACGATGGAAAGCGGCGAGGCTGGCCTCCACCGTGCGGACGAAGCGCGCGAAGGTGACGACGAAGTAGGTGAACTCCAGCAGGCTGGTCACCCGCGGATCGTGCATCTCGATGGCCTCGAAGGTGACCGGATAGACGGTGAGGCCGGGGTGGAGGCGCTGCTCGAGGGAGGCCGCGTACTTGCGGGCGATGTGGACGGACGGTGCCGCCATGACGATGGACATGGGGTATCTCTCGGTCGCCACCAGCGTCTCGAAGCGTTGCCGCACCTCCCCCTCGTGGAAACCGAGGGAGTAGGCGCGATGCAGGGCGCGGCGGATGGTCTCGGTCAGCAACTCCTGCCGCGTGACGGTGTCGGGTTCGGCGGCCACGATCTCGGCGACGAAGGTGCCGCGGCCGGTGGTGGCTTCCAACAGACCTTGCTGGTGCAGTTCGCGGTAGGCCTGTGCGACCGTGCCCGCGTTGACCCCGAGCTGCTCGGCCACGGTGCGCACGGGTGGTAGCTGCTGGCCCCTGCGTAGCTGGGCCGAGGTGATGAGGTAGCTCAGCTGGTACTTGATCTGCAGGTAGATGGGTGTCTGGGCCTGGTGGCGGACCTGGATGGGCAGCTGCATGACGTCTCCCTCCGCGGTCCGGTCGCTGGTGGATCGGTGCGGGTGCGTTCGTTCGGATGGCAGGTGGTCGACCGAGCCGGGGTCAGCCATCCAGCCCCGCGCGTGGGTCGAGGACATCGCGGATGACGTCCCCCAGGGAGTTGAAGGCCATGACGGAGAGCAGGATCATGAGCCCAGGATAGACAGCCAGGTGCGGGGCGCTCCACATGTAGTACTGGCTGGCGGTCAGCATGTTGCCCCAGGATGGCGTAGGCGGCAGGATGCCGATGCCGAGGAAGCTGAGGCCAGCCTCCACCAGCATGACCACGCCAACGCTGATGGTGGTGGCCACGATCAGCGAGGGCAGGGCCTGCGGCAGCAGGTGGACGAACATGACCCTGCGGTGCCGCGCACCCAGCCCCTGCGCAGCGGTGACGAAATCCATGTTCTTGAAACGCATGACCTCGGCCCGCACCAGCCTGGCCACCTCCATCCAGCGCGTGGTGGCCAGGGCCACCACCAGCACGGTGGCCGACGAGCCCCATAGGGTGACGATCACGAGCAGCAGGAAGAAGGTGGGGATGGACATGAGCCCGTCGGTGAAGCGCATGATCAGGTTGTCGACCACCCCGCCGAAGTAGCCGGCCGCCACCCCGATCAGGCTGGCGATGAGCACCGTGAGCAGGGCGCCCACCACGGCCACCGTGAAGGAGACGCGTCCGCCGATGATCAGGCGTGCAAGGACGTCACGGCCGTTCTCGTCCGTGCCAAGCCAATGCTCGGGGCTGGGCATGGCGAACTGGTTGCGCAGGTTGATGGCGTAGGCGGACGGCAGCGGCAGGATCGGCTCGAGAAGGATGGTCGCCGTCATCAGCAGCAGGAAGGCCAAGCCGAGGGAGGCCAGCTTGTTCTGCCGCAGATGCTGCAGCAGACGCGCCCGTAGCAGGAGGCGGTGGTCCGCTGCAGCCACGGCGGTGTCGATGGGATCGTCGGCCATCATGCGTACCTGATCCTGGGATCGAGGAGCGGGTAGATCAGGTCGATGAGCAGATTGCTCAGCACCACCGCCAGCGAGACGACGATGGTGATCCCGAGGATCAGGGGCGTGTCCCGCCGCAGGGCGGCGTCCACCGCCAACTGCCCGACCCCGGGCCAGCTGAACAGCGTCTCCACGATGGCCGAGCCGCCGACCAGCCTGGACAGCGACACGCCGAAGACGGTCAGGACGGGGATGAGCGCGTTCTTCATGACGTGCCGGTAGTGGACGGAGCGCTCGGACACACCCTTGGCCCTGGCCACCTGGACGTAGTCCATCTTCATCACACCCAGCCAGGAGGAGCGCGTGTAGCGCACCATCTCGGCCAAGGTGCCGGTGGCGAGCACCAACGCCGGCATGAGCAGGTGCAGGATGCGGTCGCCCAGGTCGAAGGGCATGCCGATGGTCCTCACGCCCGATGCAGGCAGCCAGCCAAGTTGCACAGAGAAGAGCACGATCATGAGGATGCCAAGCCAGAAGTTGGGGGTGGCCAGGCCAAGGAAGGTGAAGAAGCCGATGAGTTGGTCGCCCCAACGGTTCTGGTTCCTGGCGGCGTAGATCCCGAGGGGGATGCCGAGCAACAGGCTGAGCCCCGCGGCGGACGCGCCGAGGAGGACGGTGGGTGGGATGCGGTTGAAGATCATCTCGCGCACCGGGCGGCCGCCGTAGCTCAGCGAGGCGCCGAGGTCGCCTTGGACCACGTTGCGCAACCAGGAGAGGTACTGCAGGTGCGGCGGCCGGTCAAGTCCGAGGTTGCGCGAGAGGCGCTCGACCTCAGCCGCAGGCATGTTCGGGTCCATGAGGATGGAGAGGCCGCCTGGAGCGACCTGGATGAGGACGAAGGTCAGGCTGACGACCATGAACAGGACCACGAGGGAACTGATCAAGCGGCCGATGAGATAACGCCACACCCGGCGATCCACCCCTTCCCTTGGCTCAGGCAAGCCCTGTCATCGCGTTCGGCCGTGGCAGCAGGGAGGCCCGGCGGAGACGCCCTTGCTGCCGCGGCTGAGCTGGGCATCGGCGCCCAGCTCAGCCCTTCGGCGGATGACCGGCCCTACCTCGGCTCGAAGTAGAGCATGTAGGCGTAGGCCATCGACAGCTTGATCTCCCCGCCCACGTTCTTCAGCCTGCTGTTGATCGCCAGCAGCTGGTCGCGCAGGTGGAAGGTGACGTTGGGCACCGAGGCGTAGATGATCTCCTGTGCCTGTTGGAACAGGCGGCCCTGCTCCTCGCGGTCGGCGGTGAGCGTGGTCTGGTCCAGCAGCGCGTCGGCCTCGGGGTTGCTGTAGCCGCGGTTGAACACCCCGTTGGAGTGCCAGATGCGGGTGAACCAGATGGGGTGCGGCGTGGGGTGCTCGGTCATGCGCGCAGGGAAGAGGTTCTCCCGCACCTCCTCGATCCAGCGGCCGGTGCGCTCGGCCAGGACGTACTCCACGTCCATGCCGATGGCGTTCAGGGCGTCCTGCACGACCAGGCCGATCTGCTCGCGCTCGGTGTTGCCCCTGTCCACCAGCAGGTAGAAGGCGAAGGGCACGCCGTCCTTCTCCAGGACGCCCCGTGCGTTGGGCGTCCAGCCCGCCTCGGCCATCAGCTGCCTCGCGCGCTCAGGGTCGTAGGGGTAGGGCTCGACGGCAGGGTCAGGCACCCAGTCGATCCACGAAGGCACCAGGTTGGGGCCCATCAAGGAGCCGTAGCCCAGCGCCACCGTCTCCAGGATGAGTTCCTTGTCGATGGCGTGGTTCATGGCGATCCGCACCCGCGGGTCTTCCCACAGGTGGCTGTAAGGACCGACGTAACCGAGGTCGAGCGCCTGGTACCTGCTGCTGCCGGCATGCAGGATCTCGAAACGGGCGTCGTTGGACAGGGGAGCGACGTGGATGGCGTCGATGTCGATCCAGTCCAGCTCACCCGCGCGCAACCGGGCCACCCTGACGTTGATGTCGGGGATGATGGAGAACAGCAGGCCGTCGACGTTCGGTCGCCCGAGGAAGAAGTCGTCGAAGGCCTCGAGTTCGACGTAGCTGCCGGTCTCTGCCGACTTGAACCTGAAGGGGCCGCTGCCGATGGGGTTGCGGGTGTTGAACTCCACCGCGTCGGTCAGCCTGGCGAAGCCCTCGAAGACGTGCTTGGGAAGCGGCTCGAGGCTGCCAAGTGACAGCAGATCGGGGAACAGGCCGTTGGGCGCGGCCAACACGAAGCGGACCGTGTGCGCGTCGACCACGTCGACACGTTGCAGATCCCCCACGTCGCGGAAGTTGGCGGCGCTCTCCGCCGGGTCCATGATGCGCTCGAAGGTGAACTGCACGTCCTCGGCCGTGACCGGTTGGCCGTCGTGCCAGACGGCATCTGGATGGAGGTAGAAGGTCCACTCGGTCAGGTCGGCGTTCGACGCCCAACGCTCGGCCAGGTAGGGCTCGATGTCGAAGGTCTGCGGGTTCATGCGTGTCAGCGGGGTGAACAGTGCGCCGTTGACGATGGAGGAGCTGATCTCCCCGATGAGCACGGGGTTGAGCGTCTCTGGCTGGGAGGCAAGCGCGATCCTGACGATGCCGCCTTGGGGCAGCGCTTCCTGCGCCTGGGCCAGGGCTGGAGCCGCGAAGGCGAAGGTGGCGAGGAGGGCAAGCAAGGCCCGTGCAAGGGAACCCTTCGAAGGCATGGCGACCAACTTCCTTGGGGAGCGAGGCGGGTCGTCGAGGCTGGCCGGTGATCGAGGGCACCGGCGGCATCGACCATGGTCCTGGTGGACGAGGGCAGCGCACCTCCTCTGCGGTGGCGCCGAGCCGAGCGGTGGCATCTCCTCGGTCGGCTGAGCCCAGAGTGTATCACCCATACGACACAATCGAGTGAACTCTGCGTAGCCTTCGATCCGATGCGCGCAAGGCCTTCGCCTTCTGCTCGAGTCCCACGATGCCGTGCGTCGTGCAAACGTGTCCCAGACAACGCAAACCTGGGTTCTTGATCCATATGGAGGACGAGGACCGGCGGTGATCCGCCCAGTCCACTCGACCACGTGGCTCAGCATGTGCATGGTGACCGTACAAACCGTGGACGCGCCTCAGCGCAGCATCGTGCGGGCCCGCGCCAGCTCGAAGGCGTCAGCCGCCGTCAGAGCCGGCTGGGCCAAGGCGAAGCGCAACTGCTCCTGCGCCCGATCCTCCAAACCGAGGGCGCGCAAGGCCGTGGCGTACTCCAGCAGCAGGTCGATGCGCGCGGGGGCCAACGATAGGCCACGCTCCAGCAAGGGCAGGACCTGGTCGCGGCGACCTCCGTAGAGCCAGCCCACCCCGCGTTGCGTCAGCTCCAGGTGCCACATGCCATAGGCCACCAGTGCGCCGGGATTGTCTGGGCGGAGTTCAAGGGCAGCTTCGAAGGCGCGCTTGAGTTCGCTGGCCACCGAGAGGTTGTCCAGCAGCCCACTGCGCAACGCCGTCTCCCCACGGGCCCGCGCCCAGGCCAGGTGGGCGTCGGCGGCGTAGGGCCCGCGCGGTGCCAGCTCCAGGGCGCGCGTCGCGGCGGCCTCGGCAGAAGCCAGCCAGCGCTGGACCGCCGCGGCGTCCTCCCCAGAGAGGTAGACAGCCTGGTCGGCAGCCGCGCGCGAGGCAAGCAACTGGGCTGCCGCCGTGTCCTGCGCCACCGCGAGAGCGTAGGCCTCGGCGAAGTCGCCTGCGACCCAGCCTGCGCCGCCTTCCACCAGATCGTGAGGGACCTGCTGCGCCACGGCAGGCAACGCCACGGCGAGCAGCAGGCAGACGACCGCGAGGCGCGCCCCCATGGTCAGAAAGGGCCCCTTCACGACCAGAAGGCGCCCCTTCACGACCAGAAGGCGCCCCTTCACAACCAGAAGGGGGGCCTTCAACATCAGAAGGCGTAACTCAGCGAGAGGCGGAACTGGCTGTTGTCGCGCCACACCCCGTACTTGCTGGCGTCCCGACCGTAGATGAGCACAGCATCCAGGCGGGCGTTCACGCCGTCGGCCAGGACGTAGCCGAAGCTGGGCTGCACCAAGCCGCTGCCGTCGGTCCAGTCGTGCAGCCAGCCGGCCTCGAAGGTCAGGCGCGCGTCGGGCTGCATGCGCAGCGCCATGACGCTGGCCAGGTCGTGGCTCGCGTCACCGCCCTGCTCTGCAGCCAGGTACTCGTAGACGAGTTGGCCGCTGACGAAGACGTTGCCAGGCAGGGTGCGCTCGGCACCGAGCACCGCCTGCACCGCGGTGTTGCCCACCGCCGGGTCGCTGCCGTCACGGTCATCGCTCAGGGTGAGCGCCGCCTCGCCGCGCACCACCACAGGGCCGATGGCGCTGGAGAAGTCCACGCCAAGCAGGTGCACCCGGTCGTAGCGCAGCAGCGGCTGCAGGAACAGGACGCCAGGCACCTCATCCACCGCCACCAGCTCGAAACTGGCCGAGGGCGTGGAGCGGAAGCCGCGGTAGTAGGTGGCGCTCAGGTCGGTGCCGCCATAGACATCCAAGTCGAAGGTGGCCCGCACGCCGAACTGCAGGTTGCGCAAGCTGGCCGCCGGCCGCTCGTCGCGCAGCGGCAGGAAGCCGGCCACACCGGCCTCGGGTGGGAAGCTCGGCAGCTCCACCGCCGGTCGCCAGGCCGGGCCAGGCAGGCGCGACGGCTCGAACACAGGCAGCAGGACGAAGTCCAGCGTGATGCCGTCCGAGGCGTCCACCACGGCGCGCAGCATGGTGGCAGGCAGCTTGCGCTCGCTCGGCGGCGCGATGGGGTAGCGCAGATCGCTGGGGTTGACCACGTCCACCGGCGAGAGCGCGTCGGCGCTGCCCCACGACACGGTCTGCCTGCCGACGCTGATGTCGACGCCGCCCAACATGTACAGGGTGGCGTAGGCGCGGCCGAGGTAGAGCTGCAGCGCCGACTCGCCACCCGGGTTCAACAGCGCTTCGAGATCGTCTGGCAGGCCGCCCTGGCTGCCTGCCTGCACAGCCGCGTCGTAGCAGGCGCCCAGCTCGATGAGGAAGTCGGCGTCGGGGAAGAAGCCGGAGCCCACCTCGCCGCGTCCGTCCAACTGGGCGCAGACGGCGGCCACAGGCAGGCGGCCGCGCAGGTCGACGCCGAAGCGCACGGCCAGCTCGCCACCGACGTCGAAGCTGACCTGGGCGTGCGCCGTGGCCAGCAGCAGGCCGAGCACGATGGGCACGAAGGTACGGGAGATGCTCATGGGTCCGCTCAGCGGCGCAGGAAGCGCTCGCTGAACACCTCGTCCGGGATGGCCGTGTCCAGCTCGAAGCCGGTCTGCACGATGGTGGTGAAGGAGCCGCTGGCCACCGTCTCCATGCGGATCTCGCTTGGCATGAGGTAATCGCCTACCTCGCTGAAGGCACCGATGGTCATCAGCTTGACCATCTGCCCACCGCGGTAGAACTCGACGCGCTCAGGCAGCATCTGCGCCTCGGGGACGTAGTAGACGATGCGGTCGTAGCTGCTGTCCGAGCCGGCCGCCGCCACGCCCTCGACCACGTAGACGGATCCGCCTTGCACCTCGAGCAGGGTGTGCTCGAAGTCGCCCTCGATGTCGCCGCTCAAGCCCGAGATGTCCTCGTAGGAGAAGTCCGAGCCGAAGAAGGCGTCCTGCTGCTGGCCACCGGCCACCCGGCGCACCCGGTCGAGCGCAGGCAGGTAGAGCAGCGACTCGCTGCTGCCGTCCGGCTGCTCGATGACGAGGAAGCCTGAGCCACGCACGTCGGCGGGGTTGCTGAACTTGATGAGCTGCTTGGGGCCGTCGTCGGTGGCCCAGATCTGCATCTCGCGCGTCAGGGCGTGGCCGGAGGCGGCGGTGACCGTCATGGTCATGGTGGCGATGGTGCTGGACGGGGCCGGCCGGTCGGCCATCGCGTCCATGACCTCCTGGCCGGTGGTGTATGGCTGGGCGTTGGCGGCCGCCAGGATGGCGAGCAGGAGCAGCAGGACGATGGGGCGGAACAGGGCGGGGCGGTCAGGCATGACGGGCGACCTCCTGAGGTCGGGGGTTGCGGGCCCCGCGCGGGTTGCGCAGGAACACCAGGCAGGCGGCGGGGAGCAAGGTGAGCGAGGTGACGCCGACGGAGAGGACGGTGAAGGCCATCAGGCCGCCCAGCGTGCGGATGGGCACGAAGGAGCTGACCAGCAGCGCGCCGAAGCCGGCGCCCAGCGTCAGGGCGGTGAAGAGCACCGAGCGACCGGAGGTGAAGATGGCCTCGGCCATGGCCTGCTCGGGCGGCTGGCCGGCGCGGCGCTGCTCCATGTAGCGCACCGTGAGGTGGATCGCGTAGTCGCCCACCCCGATGGCCAGGGCGCCCAGCAGCATGGTGGCCAGGTCGAGCGGCACGCCGAGGAGGCCGAGCAGGCCGTACTGCAGGGCGATGGTGAGCAGCAGGGCGATGATGGTGACCAGCGCGGCCGCCAGCGAGCGCACGAAGCTGTCGATGACGATCACCAGCACGATGGCCAGCGAGAGGCTGATCAGGAAGTCGTGCAACAGCGTGTCCTCGATGGCCAGCTGCAGCAGGGCGGAGCCGGCGTAGGAGGCCTGCGCATGAGGAGCCAGGATGCGCTCGCCCAAGGCCTCGATCTGCTCGAGCTGCCTGCGCAACTGGGCGGTGGAGCCGGAGCTGGTGGAGAGGTCGATGCGGCCGAGGCTGCCGTCGACGGTGACGTAGCGGCTGATCTGCCGCACGTCGCCCGACATCTGGTAGATCAGCATCTCCTGGGCCACCGCCTCACGGCTGGCCGGTAGCGCCTCCTCGCCCGTCAGGGTCTGGTGGATGGAGCCAAGCACGTCGGCGATGGAGTTGCTGCGGCCCATGCCGCCCACCTGCTGCGCCGCCTCCTGGAAGTCGAGCATGGCCTGCAGGGTGGCCGGATCGCCCATGTCGCCGCGCAGCAGCACCTGCACCTGGGCCGAGCCGCCGAAGGCCTCCTCCACCCGCTGGTAGTCGCGGCGGATCTCGGAGTCCTGACGGAAGTAGCTGATCACAGCGGTGTTGGCCTCGATGCGGGTGGCGCCCCAGGCCGCCAGCCCGGCCAGGACGAGGCCGGCCAGGAGGATGGGCTTGCGACGGCGGTCGACGAAGCGTGCCAGGCCGCGGAGCAGCCCGCCGATGGCGCCGGCCGCCTCGGGATCGAGCACCCGCTTGGGCGGCCGCATGAGCACGAGGATGGCAGGCAGCAGCAGCAGCGAGGCGGCCAGCGCCGCCAGCACCCCGCCGGCCACCAGCCAGCCGAGCTCGCGCACCGCCGACATGCCGGAGAGACCGAGGGTGGCAAGGGCGGCGGCGATGGCCATGCCCGAGATCAGCACGCCGACGCCGGTCTCGCGCACGGCGGTGGCCACCGCCGCCTCGCGGCTGCGTCGGTGCGCCAGCTCCATGGCGTAGCGCCCAAGCAGGTGCAGCGAGAAGGAACTGCCCACCGCCAGGATGGCCACCGGCGCGATGGGGGTGATGGTGGTGAAGGCGCCACCCAGCCAGCCCATCATGCCAACCGACCACACCAGACCCACCACCACCGTGAGCAGCGGCAGCAGCGCCCCGCGCAGGTTGCGGAAGTTGAGGTAGAGCATCAGCACGATGAGCGCGGCCGCCACCACCACCATGACGGGGGCTTCGCGCATCAGCGTGTCGCGCATGGCCTCGTCCACCGCCGGCCCACCGGCCAGGTGCGCCTGGCCAAGGCCGGCACCGGTCCAGTGCAGCGCGATCTGCTCGCGGATGCCGCTCACCAGCACGTCGGATGGCGCGTTCGGGTCGGCCTCCATCATCAGGTTGGCAGAACCGCCGCCCAAGGCCGCCAGCACACCGCCGCGGTAGGCGGTGGCCGTCTCGAGGTAGGCGCGGCCGGCGTCGATGGTGGCCTGGTCGATGGGCCCGAAGGCGGGGAACAGGTCCTCCACGATCAGGAAGCCGTCGTCGTCCTCCATGCGCTGGGCGTTGGCCAGGCTGATCACGTCGGTGATCCCTGGGACGGCCCCCAAGCCGAGCGTGAGGTCACGGATGGCCTGCATGGAGGCAGGCGTGAAGACCTCGCCGTCCAGCACCGCCACCAGCATCTGGCCCGCCCCGAAGGTTCGTTCGATCTCGTCCTGCACGTCCGTGATGGCCGCATGGTCGGGGTACATGGCGGTCACGGAGGCATCGACGGCCAGCCGTGTCAGGCCGACACCGGCCAGCACGGTCAGCAGCGCGAAGACCACGATGATCGGCCAGGGATAGCGCGCGATGAAGCGGGCCAGGGCGTTCAAGAAGGCACCTCCGAGGGGCCGGGTTGGGGCAGGACCGCCATGAGCACCGCCTGGACGTAGGCGTCCAGCTCGGCGCGCCCACGGTGGAGCTTGACCACGAACATGAGGTTGAAGACGGAGAGCAGCAGGTAGCGGGCCAGGTCCTCGGCCGCCAGCGACAGGCTCAGTTCACCGCGGGCATCAGCGGCCCGCAGGCGCTCGGCCAGGAGCGCGATCAGCTCGTCGAGGTGGGCGCGGAGGAAGTTCAGGACCTCTGGGCGCCGGTCGGCCAGCTCCAGCCCGGCCCTCAAGGTGAGCGAGAGGAAGGGGCTCGGCGCCGCCAGGTAGCCGTCGATGGCGTTTCGGTAGAGGTCCCGGAGACCCTGCGAGAGGGTGAGGGCTCCGTCCAGCTGCGCGAGCACCATGGCCCTGTCCCCATCGGCAGCGTGCCGCAGGGCGGCCATGAAGACGCCGTCCTTGTCGCCGAAGGCGGCGTAGAGGCTGGAGGTGGACACGCCCAAGTGGGCCGTGAGGTCGCGGATGGAGGTGGCCTCGTAGCCGCGCTCGCGGAAGAGCTCGGCGGCGGCGGCGACGGCCTGGTCGTGGTCGAAGGCGCGGGGTCTGGCCATGCGCCGTCAGACTAGCAGGTTATGGAGCGGTCGTTCCGGAACTTGGTCACGCGACCGTGGTGGCGGCGTTCCAGGCGGTCCGGCTCAGGCCGCCGCCCGCCTTGGCAGCCGCAGCGGCACTTCGGCCGGCGCCAGGCGCTCTGCCTCCGCCCGCGACTCCACCAGCACCGTGAGGTCGGGGCGCAGGCGGTTGAACTCGGCGGCCAGCAGATCGAGCAGGCGCGCTCGGGGGCCGAGCTGTCGGTGCCAGAAGTGGACGGTGGCCGGGCTGCGGACCGGCTCGGGTCCCAGCAGGGCGTCCACCACCCTCGGCAGGAGCACCCGGAGGGGGCGGAAGCTGTTCGCGGTGCTGTGATCGCTGCGCATGGCCATCCCGACCGCAGCATGGGGCAGGGAGGTCAGGGTGGCGTCTGCTTGGCGTCGCCTTGGGGGATCGTGGCCCGTACCGGCGAGTCGTGCATCACCAGCCCTTGCCGAGTGAGCGCTCACTCAGTTAAGCTCCCGCGGTGTCTCGACCTCGCCGCGCCGCCCCCCTGACCCCCGATGCCCGCCGCAGCGCCATCGCCCGAGCATCGTCCC
>CAYXJZ010000024.1:0-42220 GCA_964465355.1 uncultured bacterium
CTCATTCTCCCCAATCGAGCGAGAGAAGAGCCTCCACCGAAGCCAGGGCGGTTCACTTCCGTCCGATCTCACGCTTAGTTCAAGCGTGCCGTGACAACCTCAGCCGCCCTACCCAGGCGCAGACCCAGGCTTGCAAGTTGCTCACCATCCATGCGGCCTGCCGGCCCAGAAATCGACAGAGCCGCAACCACCCCGCCCACCGCGTCGAAGATGGGCACCGCGACGCACCGGACGCCTGCTTCGCGCTCCTGGTCGTCCACGGCATAGCCCAACTTCCTGACACGCTCCAGTTCCTTCGTCAAGTCTTCGGGATCCACCAGAGTCCGCTCGGTGTATCGGGTCAGGTCGAGGCCCGACAGTGGGAGCGCCTCCGGAGAATCGTTGTAGGCCAGTAGCACCTTGCCCACACCACTGCAGTGCAAGGGAGCTTCGGCACCGGTTTGGACGAAGGTGCGCATCATGCGACTGGCGCTGACCTGGTCGAGGTAGATGGCTCGGCCCCCTTCGATCACGCCGAGATTGACGGTCTCGCCCAGTTCATCCACCAGCTGCTGCATGATCGGCCGCGCGGCGGCGGACAACCTTGAAGCGGCAGAGTAGACCGCGCCCACCTGGAACGCCCGAAAACCGACGACATAACAGCCTTTTGCATCGTCCTCACTCAGGTAGCCGCGGTGACGGAGCGTTTCGACCAGCCGATAGACGGTGCTGAGCGGAAGGCCAGTGGACTGGGCCAAGGCGTGCACGGAAGCCCCCGAGGGCGATTCGGCGACGGCCTCCAGCACGGTCAGCGCTCGGTCGATGGCGCGAACCGGTGTGACGAGGTCGTCGTCTCGCCGTGGCCGGCCCCGCTTGGCTGGACTGGTGCGGGAAGGAGACACGGAGACCGAACGGCTCATGGCAACCGAGGATATGCCAAATCAGTCAGAAACGGGACGAAGGCCTCGTTGAGTACCAACTCATCCAAGACCACGCGTGCTTGCTGAAGCCGACCTTCCCGCTCGCCACCGTGCTCGGCCGTCAAGGAGCGCATTTCCTCGTCCCGCAGACGCCGATAGAACTCAGCGTCCACGCGGCGCCCATCCTTCGTCTCCGCTGCGTGGCGAATCCACTGCCACAGCTGGGCTCGACTGATCTCGGCGGTGGCCACATCCTCCATGAGGTTGAAGATGGCTGTCGCTCCGTCGCCACCAAACCAGGCTTCCAGATAGCGAAGAGCGACAGAAATGTTGCTGCGCACACCTGCCTCAGTGATGCTTCCGTTCGGGACGGTGGTGTCGAGCAGCACCTGGACCTCCGAGCGGACATCCCCATGCAGCACTTGCTTCTGGTGTGGTGCCGTACCCAACACCTCGTCGAAGACCCCACGCGCCACCGGCACCAAGTCTGGATGCGCCACCCAGGTCCCGTCGAATCCTTGGGCGACTTCGCGTGCCTTGTCTTCGTGCACCTTGGCGAAGGCGGTGCGGTTGACTTCCTCGTCTCGCCGGCTGGGGATGAAAGCAGCCATGCCTCCGATGGCATGGGCGTCTCGCCGGTGGCAGGTGCGCACCAGTAGCTCGGCATAGGCGCGCATGAAAGGCACGGCCATGGTGATCTCAGCACGGTCGGGCAGCATCTTGTCGGCCTGCTGACGGAAGGTCTTGATCAAGCTGAAGATGTAGTCCCAGCGGCCGGCGTTCAGGCCGCTAGCGTGCTCGCGCAGTTCGAAGAGGATCTCGTCCATCTCGAACGCGGCAGGCAGCGTCTCGATGAGGACCGTGGCACGTACGGTCCCACGCGGGATGCCAAGGTATGTCTGCGCAAAGACGAACACCTCGTTCCACAATCGGGCCTCCGTGTGGGCCTCGAGTTTGGGCAGGTAGAAGTAGGGGCCGGAACCGCGCGCCAGCAGCTCCTTGGCGTTGTGGAAGAAGTGGAGCCCGAAGTCCATCAGGCTGGCAGACAGCGGTTGGCCGTTCACGGTGACGTTCTTGTCGGTCAGGTGCCAGCCGCGTGGCCGAACCACCATGGTGGCGGTCCGCTCCTCCAGGGCGTAGGTTCGGCCTCGTGTCTCGTCGATGAAGGAGATGGTACGGCGAACGGCGTCCTGTAGGTTGATCTGTCCCTCGACCACGTTCCTCCAGGTGGGCGAGAGAGCGTCCTCCAGGTCGCTGAGGAAAACGTTGGCACCAGAGTTGAGGGCGTTGATCATCATCTTGCGCGTGACGGGGCCGGTGATCTCCACACGCCTGTCCAGGAGGTCAGCGGGAGCTCCGGCCACCTGCCAGGTCGCCTTCCGGACCTCCTCGGTTTCAGCAAGGAAGCCTGGTAGCTCCCCGGCGTCGAAGCGGTCCTGGCGTTGCAAGCGGGCGGCCAGCAGCGCCTGACGGGGGGGTTCGAAGCGTTCGTGGAGCTCCCCGAGGAAGGCCAGCGCCTCTGGTGTGAAGACCCTGTCTACGTCCTGGAGGATGACATCGGGGACGTCACGGCGAACTCGGACGGTCGTCGACATGGTGGCAACTCCTCGCCTCCGGCAGGGCCGGATCCTGATCGATGATATCGACGCAGGGCGAATTTTGTCAACAAGCAGAATCATATTCCGTATTATGGAGAATACGCAGTTGAGCAGGTTGGCGAATCCAATGACCGCGATCAGCAGAGCAGGGCGATCAAGGAACCGCAGAATGGGGACCAGGGCGGGCAACACGGGTTCGTACTGCTGGTAGAGGCCGGCTGACGGCGGCTCCGCCACCGAGGATGATGCCTGCCTTAGCGGCTTCGTTGGCCGCCAGGCAAAGCAACGTTCACACTGTGTCTATCTCGCCTCTCAGTCCTGGCTACCTGCCCCACGAAGGGAACGCATCGCCGCTCGGCTCGTCCAAGGAGGGAGGGGAACTCAGTTTGACGTGCTTCTGGACCAACCGCTCGCATGCTTCGGCGTCGCCTTCCTCGACTGCCTGGATGATGTCAGCGTGCTCCTGGATGGATAGTGATGCGACGCGGTGGGAGCCGGTCACCGCCCTTCGGAACGGCGCGCTCCGCTCGCCAAGGTTCATGATCGTGTCCAGTAGCACGTCGCTGTCCGCCGCAGCGTAGAAAACGCGATGGAACTCCTGATTCAAGATCATGAACCGGTCGAGGTGTTTCGCCTCCACTGCCTGCGCCATCTGCCGGTTCAACGCCTTCAGCTGCTCGATGGTCTCCGTCGTGCATCTGGGTGTGGCAATGCGAGCCGCGTAACCTTCGAGCACGGATCGCAAGGCATAGATATCCCTGAGTTCCTTGCTGTCGATGGGAACGACGAAGGCACCCTTATTCCTGACCGTCCTGACCAAACCCAAGCGAGTCAGTTCGCGCAAGGCCTCACGTACCGGCGTGCGACTCACACCCAAGCGCTCAGCGAGATCGACCTCAACGAGACGCTGGTTGGGCCACAGAGTACCGTCGGCAATCCTGTCACGCACGTAGAGCACGACTCGGGCGCTCGATGAGGCGGTTTCGTCGGACACGTGCACGTCCCTGATTTCGTTCTCCTTTGGCTTCAATTTTGACACATGATCTTGTCCCACCTCGTGCTTGGGTCGCACCTATCGCCACACGGCATCGAAGATCCGCATGAAGTTGCCTCCGAGGACCTTCTCTACATCGGCCTCCTGGTAACCGCGCTGGAGAAGCCCCTCGGTCACACGAGGAAGATGCTGCATGCCACCGAAGCCCTCCAGCTGGTCCTCGCGCGGATCCAAGCCCCCCATCACCCTGCGGACACCTTGGGCCACGGACGCCTTCTTCTCGGAGTAGGGATCATAGGTACGCGCTAGGTAGTCTTGCATGTCTTGCGGGTACCCGTTGGGCTCGACGACGTGATCCGTGCCGATGCCAACGTGATCGATGCCTACGATCTCGATGGCCGCTTCCAGACCGTCGAGGAAGTCGTTCAGATGTGGCCTGCGCTCACCTCCCCGCCAGTTGAAGTTGGGGTGCGAGGTCACCCCGACCACCCCACCTGTGTCGGCGACGGCCTTGATCTGCTCGTCGGTCGCTGCGCGCGGCGAGTCCACCAGGCGCCTGATGCCCACATGCGAGAGGATGATGGGCGCATCACTCACTTCAGCCGCCTCGAGGGTGGAGCGGACCGAGCCGTGGCTCAGGTCAACCACGATGTGCTGTTCGTTCAAGGCGCGGATCAAACGCTTGCCGAAGAAGCTCAGGCCGGCATCCCGTGGTTCGAGGCAGCCGTCTGCAACGAAGTTGCGCTCGTTGTAGGTGAGCTGCATCACCCTCAGGCCCAGACGCTGGAACACCGGAACCCACTCCAGTTCCGTACCGACCAAGCGCGAGTTCTGCGCACCGATGATGATGGCGAAGCCGCCTTCTGCCTTGGCTTGACGGATGTCATCGGCCGTGTAGGCGATCCGGAACCTAGACTCCCGCTGCGCCACGCCGTAGTACTGCATGATGCGCTCCACGGCCTGATGGGGACCGTCCATGGGCAAGGGAACGGTGAAGTTGATGGCGGTCGTGCCTGCCGAGGCGAGGCGGTCGCTGAAGCCGCGCAAGAAGAAGGAGCAGCCGTCGATCACGATGGAGCGATCATGCAGGTCGCGGGCTCGGGGTTCGATGTCGGTCATGGAATTCCCTTCTCGAGAAGCGGTCCCGGTGTGGCCGGGATGCCGTGGGCTGCGTTCAGCCCCGGGTCACGGTCCTGGGATCGAGGACGTCGCGTAGCGCGTCGCCGACCAGGTTGGTTGCGATGACGAGAACCAGGATGGCGATGCCTGGCATGATCGAGATCCACCAGGCCAGGCGGATGAACCTGAGGCCTTCGCTGACCATCAGCCCCCAGGCCGGCTCGGGGGGCATGGCCCCGAGGCCCAGGAAGGTTAGCGAGGCCTCTGTGAGGATGACCGTGCCCAGTCGCAAGGTGGCGTAGACGAGGAGCGGCGTCATGGCGTTGGGCAGCACGTGCAACATGAGGATGCGACTGCCGCCCATACCCAAGGCTCTGGCGCCTTCGACGAACTCCCACTGGGAGACGCGCATGACCTCGCCGCGTGCCAGCCGTGCAAAGGGGGCGACGAGCGCGACCGCGATGGCCAGGACGGTCTGGACCCGACCGGTGCCAAGGAACGCGACCATGAACAGAGCGAGGAGTAAGGTGGGGAAGGCCAAGAGCACGTCGATGACGCGCATGAGCACGCGATCGACCCAGCCGCCGAGGAAGCCGGCCACGGCGCCGAGCAGGATGCCGGCGATGCCACCGAGCGCCACAGCGCCCAGGCCATTCACCAGCGACAATCGTGCCCCCCAGACCACGCGGGCCCAGAGATCCCGCCCGAGCTGGTCGGTCCCCAGCAGGTACCCCTCCGTCCCTGGCGCCGTGAAGCGATCGCGCAGGACGGCTTCCGTGGGGCTGGCCGAGCTGATCGATGGGGCGAAGACGGCCACCAGGATCAGGAGGACGACCATCGAACCGCCGATCTGCATGCCGCGGTGGCGCAGGAGCTGGCTCAAGGCGCGTCGACCGGGTCGCTCAGGCATAGCGCACCCGAGGGTCGGCGACCGCATAGAGGATGTCGGCCAGGGTGTTGGTCACGACGATCACGGCGATGAAGAGGAGCATGGCGCCTTGGATCTGCGGATAGTCCCTTAGGTAGATGGCGTCGACGAGCAGCTTCCCGAGCCCTTTGCGACTGAAGACGGTCTCGACCACCACGGTGCCGGTCAGCAGCCTCGCGAGGTCGAGCGCGACGAGGGTGATCACCGGCGGCACGGCGTTGCGCAGCGCATGCTTGTAGAGCACGCTTCGCTCGCTGGCACCCTTGGCCCGGGCGGTCCGCACGTAGTCCTGCCCCATGGTCTCGCTCAGGGAGGCGCGGATGATCCTTGCCTGTAAGCCGGCGGCACTCGCGCCCAACGTCAGAGCCGGCAGCACGGCATGTTGCAGCATGCTCAGCAGGTTGCCTTCCTGCCCCACACCGAAGGTAGGCAACCAACCCAGGCGACCTGAGAACAGGAGGATGAGCAGCACCCCCAAGAGGAAGTTGGGGATGCTGAGAGCCAGCAGCGCCACCACCATGGCCACCTGGTCCAGCAACATCCCCCGATGAACGGCTGCGACGACACCTAGGGGTAGGGCAATGGCCAGAGCGATGGTCAGGCTGATGACCGCCAGGGCCAGGGAGTGCGGAGCGTGTTCGGCGAGGTTGGCGGCCACAGGGCGTTGGTTCCTGAACGACGTCCCGAAGTCCAGGCGCAGGATCCCACCCAGATATTCAGTCAGCTGGACCGGCCACGGCCGGTCGAGGCCCAACCGCCGTTCCATGGCTGCGTACATCTCCACCGTGTAGTTGTCAGCCCCGATGGCGGCCACCACCGGATCACCGGGGACCAGGCGCACCATCGCGAACAGCACGACGGCAGCGAAGAAGAGCGTGATCAACGCTCCCCCCAACTGTCGAATCAGGTGTTGCGTCATGGGGTCCTCATGGTGGTGGTGTCGTCACCGGTGCGCGCCGGTCGATCCAGGATCAGCGGTCCCCGCTTCGGGGGGTGATCCTGGACCGACCACGGTCGTGCGGGTTCTGCCACGGCTTGGGGCGCGCCGATCTCGATCTCAGTTGCCCGGCGAGGCGCGTCGGATGACGTCCTCGGGGATGCGCAGCAGGCCGGGGATGGCGCCTTCGATGTCAGGCCTGCTGGCCAGCACCCAGACTGGCGACACCAGCGGGATCACCGGGGCGTCCTCGTGCACCTTGCGCTGGATCTCGTGGTACATCGCGGCACGTTGAGCATCGTCGACCGTGCTGCGCGCCTCTCGGATGAGGCGGTCCATCTCCTCGTCCGCGTAGCGGGAGGCGTTGGGATAAGGAATGTTTTCCGACGCAAAGAAGCGGGAGATGTAGCCATCCGCCGTGGCGCGCAACAAGGCACGTAGGGCGATGTGGAAGTCGCCGGCCGTCACCACGTCGATGTGGGTCAGCCGCTCCACGGCTGGCGTCACGGTCTGAACGCCGATCCGGGCGAGTTGCGCCTGGATGATGGGCGTGATGAAGTCGCCGGCGTCCATGGGGATCTCGAGGACTTGGCTGAAGTCGTAGCCGGCCTCTTCGAGCAACTGCCTTGCGCGGTCAGGATCGTAGGTGTAGGCCCGCTCGTCCAGACGCTCGGGAATGAAGGGGTTGAGGACCGTATCCGTGGCCTCGGCCAGCCCAAAGAAACCGGCTTCCGCGATCTCCTCGCGATCGATGGCCCACCAGAGCGCCTGTCGCACCAAGGGATCGTCGGTGGGTGCCTTCTCCAAATTCAGGTAGGCGAAGTGCACACGTTGGGAAGTGATCTCCTGGGTCACGATGCCGGGCGTGGCGAGCAACTGGCTGGCGACGAGCGGGTCGGTCGCATAGAAGAGATCGACCTCCCCGCGCTCCAAGGCCACAGCCAAGATGCTCTCGTCCAGCACGATGGCGTAGCGGATGGTGTCGAAGAAGGGGACCGCGCCGTAGTAGTCCTCGTTGCGGACCAACACCACCTCGTCACGGGTAGAGAGGCGCTCGAGCACGTAGGAGCCCGTGCCGATGGCGTTGGCGCTGTAGTTGTCCGCGTGGTCCGTCAAGGCCCGCTCGTTGACGATGAAACCAGGCCGGTAGGCGATGAACTGGGTCATGAAGTCCGGCCACGGGGCTGTGAGGTGGATCTCCACCGTGTAGGGGTCGACGACGGCGACATGGTCGATGGCCAGGGCCTCAGGCAGGTGCGGCGAGGCCAGTTCCGGCTCCTTCAGCCGCTCGAAGGAGAAACGCACGTCCTCTGCCGTCAGCTCCCCATAGCCTCGATGCCATTGCACACCCTGGCGCAGATGGAAGGTGTAGACCATGCCATCCTCCGACACGCTCCAGGACTCGGCGAGATCGGGCACGAACTGGTCGATCGTCCCATGCTCGATCCGCGCCAGGCTGCTGTAGATCTTGTAGCCGATGTCCGTCTCGATGGGGCCGAGCCTGGCTGCATCGAGGCTGTCGACGTCGTATTGGAAGCCGATCACCAGCGTGCTCGGGCTTTGTGCCGCGCCGAGCGAGAAGCACGCGGCCACCCCTACCACGGCCAACCACCGACCGATCTGTTGCATCACGTTCATCTTCGACATGCCTCCGACCTCCCCTAGGTACGAAAGGAACTCAGGTGTTTGCAACTGAGCGGGCCGCTTGGACCGATTCCGGTCACTCTTAGGCGACGCCGATGGGCTGGTCCCAGATGCCGCCGAGCACCCGCGTCCAGTTGCCGCCCAGGTACTTCTTGATGACGTCGTCGGCGTGGCCGCGCTGCACCAGGCCGCGGACCACGTCCTGCAGGTGGTGGATGCGGGAGAAGCCTTCGGAGAGCATGGTCTCGTACATCCACACACTCTTGTAGGTCCGCTTCGTCTGTGCCTCCCAGGACACCTTGGTGTAGGACTCGTAGACGTCGGTGCCGATGCCGACGTGGTCTGGGCCGACGAGGTCGATGGCGTACTCGATGTGGTCGAGGTAGTCGACGATGGTGGGTCGCACACCGTGCTGCTTGTGGCAGAGCTCCGAGTGTGGCGTGATGCCGATGACCCCGCCCGTCTCGGCGCAGCCGCGGATCTGCTCATCGCTGATGTTCCTGAAGCTCGGGCCGATGGCGCGGGGGTTGCTGTGGGAGAAGATGACGGGTGCCGCGCTGGCGGCGATGGCGTCCAGGCTGGTCCGCTCGCCGGCATGGGAGAGGTCAACTGCGATGCCCAGCCGGTTCATCTCCCCGATGGCCTGCTTGCCGTAGGAGCTCAGCCCGGCATTGCGCGTCTCGGCGCAGCCGTCGCCGTAGATGTTGCCCTCCGAGTAGCAGAGTTGGGCGATGCGCAGCCCAAGCCGATGGAAGATCGACCAGCGCCACATGTACTCGCCGATGGGCGCTCCGGCGTTCTGGAAACCGAAGATCACGCCAACCTTGCCCTCCTGCTTGGCCCGCTCGATGTCGCTCACCGACAGGACCTGGAGGGTGCGCTTGGGTTCCGCCCAGAAGAGGTTGTAGTACTGGTACATCTGCTGCAGCGCCGCCTCGAAGCCTCCGTACTGCGCGTGTGCCGCCAGGGTGACATTGACGGCCGTGTAGCCGGCGCTCAGCAGGCGGTCGAGGTAAGGGACGCCGTCGACAGGGTGAGGCTCGGGGTTCACCAGCCGACTGTGTAGGGTGTCGACCACCACCGAGTCGTGCAAGAGACGCTGGGCGCGTGCTTCTTGCTCCGGGTCTAGCTCGAACCAGGCTTTCTCCATGTACGGCTCCTTCACTCGAGCGAAGTGGGGGATCTGAGGACGCGCAGACGGCCGGGGTCACGCAGGACGTCGAGGTGAATGGTGGGATCGTCGTCGAGTAGCAGCAGATCGGCCAGGGCACCGGGTGCAACGGTGCCAACTTCGCCTTCCAGGCCGATGGCCGCCGCAGCCTGGGTCGTCGCGGCATCCAGGGCTTGGCGGATCGTGCAGCCTGCCTTGCTGAGGAGTTCGATCTCGATGGCGTTGCGCCCAGAAGCTGGGCGGGTGCTGCTGTCCGTGCCGCAGACGACGCGGACGCCAGCGGCCAAGGCCTCGCGCAGGAAGGTCGCGGCCCCTTCCGCTTCCCTCTGCAAGCGGTCGATGACCTCGGCCGACAAGCCTCGCTCCTCCTTGGTCGCCAAGGTGTTGTGGGCCACCGACAGGGTGGGAATGAGGAAGGCCCCACGCTCCGCCATGAGGTCGGCCAATTCCGGGTCGGAGGCACGAGCCCCGTGCTCGATCGTGTCGATACCGGCCAGGACGGCGGCTCGCACCGCCTCACGGGTGGTCGCGTGGGCGGAGACCTTGGCTCCACGACGATGCGCCTCGTCGACCATGACCTCGAGCTCTTGCTGGGTGAAGTTCAGCTTGTTGCGGAACTTGCGTGGTGACTCGATGCGGCCCTCGCTGACGAACACCTTGACGAGGTCGGCTCCTTCGCCGAAGTTGCGCCGGATCACCTTGCGGATCTCCACCTCACCGTCGACGAAGGTGCTGCGTGGCTTGCGCTGCTCGACTAGGTCGTAAGGCCAGGCGCGAAGGTTGCCATGCCCGCCTGTCTGCGAGAGGGCCCAACCCGACGTGAGGATCCTCGGTCCGGGCGTCCATCCGGCCTCGATGGAGTCGCGGAGGCCGTAGACGATGTCGGGGTGCGCGTGCCCCAAGACGCGCACGGTGGTGAAGCCTGCGCCGAGGATGGCGGCGGCGTCGTGGGCGGCTCGGATCGCCCTGGCCGTGTCGCGGGGCTGGATGTAGCGGCGGAAGGGGTCCTTGGAGGTGTCGCCCGTGAAGTGCACGTGCGCATCGATCAAGCCGGGGATCAGGTAGGCGCCGTGACCTTCGATCACGTTGGCGTCTGCAGGTGTGGGTCCGCCTCCTATGCCGACCACCCTGCCCTGGTCGATTTCCACGTTGGTGGACGAGGGGTCATCGCTCAGGGGCAGCCGGACGTTGCGCACGTGGACCCTGCTGGTGGGATCCAAGAACTCCACGCGATCGAGCATGGGGAACGGGGCATGGGCGTCGCTCAATTTCGGCGTCTCCTTTGCTGGGCGGGTGTGGGTTGTGGGCGGCGGCTCTGAGGCGGGGAACGAGCGGAGGAAGAATGCAGGATTGTACGCACGATTGTATGTAATGTCAACAAGGTCGGGGATATGCGTGCCTGAGGCGCAGAATGCGGGCTTGCGCCGAGCGGCAGGGTTGATCTTTATAGGCCAAGTGGGTGTGGTTCGGTCTTAGCTAGGGACTCCAGCCCGCAGGCTCCTGGAAACCCCAGCGTCAGCCCACTTTCCGCCGCCTGTCAACGTCCCTGAACCCTTGGATCCACGACGTCGCGGAGCCAATCACCAAGCGCGATGAAGCACAGGCACAACATGGTGATCATCAAGCCAGGGAATGCCGCAAGCCACCATGATGTGGCGACGTATGCGCGTCCGTCAGCAAGCATCCTGCCCCACGTCACGGCTGGCGGCTGAACACCAAGCCCGAGGAAAGACAGTGAAGCCTCCAGGATGATCACCGTCGAGACGTTGAGCGTTCCGACGACCAGGATGGGAGCGAGCACGTTGGGCAGGATGTGCTTCCAGATGATCGGTGACGTCGGCTGTCCAATCGCATGAGCTGCGTCCACGTACTCGCGGTGCCTCGCAGTCAGCACCTCGGCACGCACGACTCGGGCGAACGTCGTCCAGTTCACCCCACCGATGACCAGAACCATCGCCATCAAGCTGGGGCCGAAGGCGAACAGCACCGCTAGGTAGAGAATGATGTTCGGGATGGCGAGGAGCGCATCGATGCCGCGCGAGATGAGGGTGTCGGTCAGGCCGCCGAAGTACCCAGCCACCGTGCCTAGCGTGACACCGATGACCGCCGCCAACAGCACCCCAAGCACAGCGATCGTGAGCGCGATCCGGGAACCGAAGATCAGTCGACTCAGCAGATCACGACCAAGTTGATCCGTGCCAAGCAAGTAGGTCCAATCCCCGGAGATCCAGGCCGGAGGCAGGAGCCGAGCAGCAAGGCTAGGCAAGGTGGGCGAGTGCGGCGCCAGTTGCTCGGCAAGAAGCGCCAGCATGACGAAGGCCACGATGGTGATCAGGGAAACGATCGCGATCGGGCTACGGCGGAAGGAACGCGCTATCCGCAGCAGGACTTGGTTGCTCGTCATGCGTAGTGGATCCTAGGGTCCAGGACGGCATAAAGGAGATCGATCAGCAGGTTGATGGACATCACGATCAGCGAGGACAACAGGACGATCACCTGGATCACCTGCATGTCGCGTGACCCGATCGCTTGGACAGCGAGGAGACCGATACCCGGCCAGGCAAAGACCTGCTCGGTCACGACGGCACCCGCCATCAGGTTCGCGGTCTGCAGCCCCACGACCGTCACATACGACAGCATGGCGTTCCGCAACGCGTGCTTCACCAGCACACTCACCTGGCCAAGCCCTTTGGACCGGGCCGTGCGCACGTAGTCGAGCCCGATGACCTCGAGTAGGCCAGATCTCATCAGGCGCGTGAGGAGCGCTGCAAGACCCGTTCCTAGGGTGATGCCTGGCAGCACGAGGTGAACGAGGCCTTCGCGACCGGAGACCGGCAACACCCCAAGTTGAACGGAGAAGACAAGCATCAACATGATCCCCAGCCAGAAGTTCGGCATCGCTGCTCCCAGCACCGACAGCGTCGACACGACCCTGTCGAGCCAGGTGTTCCGCATCAACGCGGAAACTGCCCCAGCCGGGACCGAGATCAAGACGGCCACGAACATGGCGAATCCAGCCAGTTGCAAGGTCGCGGGCAGGCGTTCAAGGACGACCCCGAGGGCTGGTTGGCCTCGGTACCGAAGGGATTCACCGAAGTCGCCCCGCAAGGCGTTCGCAAGGAACATCGCGAACTGCACGAGAATCGGTCTGTCAAGACCAAGGCTCTCCCTCAACGCCGTGACCTGGGACGCCGTCGCATCCTCTGGCAGGAGGATCAGCACTGGGTCTCCGGACGCCCTGACCAACACGAACACCAGGAGCAGGATGACCAACGTGACCGGAATCATGCCCAAGAGGCGTCGCAAGATGTAGGTCGTCACCCCTACGCTCCCCGCGGCCTACCCGACCTGAAGCGCTGCTCGCGCTCCTCGAACTCCGCGAGGTTCATCAGCTCGTTGATGTCGTCGAATGCAACGACGAGGTCGGGGCGCTCCGTAGGAACCTCGTCGTCGAAGCCGCCGATGAATGCGTCGAGGGCCTTCCTCATACCTGAGATCGCAGCCGCCGTCAACATCCTTGGATAGGTGACCGCAGACACGCCCATGCGCGCCAGCTCTCTGACAGAGAGAAGAGGCGTGGTCGACCGGTTTCGCAGCCCGAAGCCCATGTTGACGGCCACCGGCACTTGGACGGCGTCACAGACCTTGCGAATGTCGTCCGCGGACGTGAGCGCATCGGCAACGACATGATCGGCGCCAGCAGATGCGTACATCTGAAGCCGCCTGATGGCTTCATCCACCCCAAGAACCGCCGCCGCGTCCGTGCGGGCCTTGATGACCAGGCTCGGATCCCTGCGGGCCTCGACAGCCGCGCGGATCTTCTCGACCATCTCGTCCGCCGGAATGACGTCTTTGCCTCGTAGGTGGCCACAGCGCTTCGGCCAGACCTGGTCCTCGATCGCTACGCCAGCCGCGCCAGCAGCCTCGAACTCCTGGACCGTGCGATACACGTTGACGGCATTGCCATAGCCGGTGTCCGCATCTGCGATCAACAGCAAGTCCGTGGTAGCCGCGATCGCGTGTGCAGCACGAACGTTCTCCTCGAGCCCCAGGAACCCGAGATCAGGCAGGCCAAGCCGCGACTCAGAGATGCCGGAGCCGCCGACCATGGCGGCGGAGAACCCTGCTTGCTGTACCAGACGCGCGCTGATCCCGTCGTAGACACCGGGCATCAGCAGAGGGTCGCGTCCTTCGAGCAAGGCCCGCAACCGCGCGCCCTTGCTCTCCGTGGGCTCATGCTGCTGCTGTTCGTATGGCCCCCGGTGATTAGATCCCATAGACCTCGGACCCTTCCGCATACACGACGCCGCTGTCGCGTCGTGGATCCGCTCCACCAGTGACACGCTCGTCGCCATCGACAACAACCAGATGGGATGCCGACATGAGCCGGTCGTAGCTCTCGACCCGGACCTCGACATCGTGCCCCCGCTGCGTGAGGGCTTCGCTTACGGTCCCCGGGAACCTCGCCTCGAGGAACGCGGCACCTCCCTCACAATGGATGCGAGGTGCCGAGACCGCTTCGACAGCGGACATGCCAAAGTCCAGCACGTTCAGGATTGTTTGAAGCGTGGCGCTGATGATGACACTCCCGCCTGGTGCACCGGTCACGAGCCTGGGGGCGCTGTCCTTCAAGACGACCGTAGGGCAAGAGCCTCGAATCCTCGCCTTACCCGGGGCGATCGAGTTCGGGCGGCCGGGCTGAGGATCGAACAGCATCATGCTGTTGTTGAACAGGAACCCCAGCCCGTCCGAGATCGTTCCGGAGCCGCTGCCCACGGAGTGTGTGATCGAGGCGCAGTTGCCTTCAGCATCCAACGCCGACACGTGGGTGGTGTGGTCGTGGGAGATGTCCCAGTCATCGCGCTGAGGGAAGTCACGGGTGCCGATGCGCCGCGCATACTGGCGCGCCGTCTCATCGCTGAGCATGTCGTCCACCGGCACATGCTGGAAGCGCGGATCGCCCATGAAACGCCGTCTATCGCTATGGCTGAGCTTCATGGCAGAGACGAGAAGATCGAGGTACTCGACCCCGTTGTGCCGATATGCCCCGACATCGAAGTGCTCCAGGACCTTCAGGAGCTGCAGAAGGATGACACCCCCTACGGGCGGTGGCGCAGACAGGACGTCGTGCCCCCTATAGCTCACTGTCAGTGGGGGGCCGACGATTGGTTCGTAAGCGGCGAGATCCTCCCTGGTCACGAACCCTTCGTTCGCCTCCATGTCCTGAACGATCCGATCCGCGATGTCGCCTCGGTAGAACTCGTCGGCCCCGCCCTCAGCGATTCGTTCCAGGGTGTCCGCGTAGGCTTCGTTCACAAGCCACGCGCCGGTACGAACCGGATCGCCATCGGCCCCCAGATAGAGGGATGCACAAGAGTCGGTCGCGCGGATCCGCTTACGCATCGTCGGCATGCCTGGGAGAGGATCCTCGTAGAGGTAGTCGCTGACCGCAGGAGCGACATGCACACCGTTGCGGGCCATCTCGATCGCAGGTCGGATCAACTCATGCCAAGGAAGGGAGGCATATCGCCGGTGCACCTCCCAGAACCCAGCGACGGTGCCAGGCGTGCAGACCGAGGTGAAGCCGATCTGGTTGCGGTGGTCCTCGAAGTAAGCCTTGGAAGAGATCTTGGTTCGACCGGCTTGTTCGGCAGCCCACATGTCCGGCCGCACCTTGCCTCCGGCCGTCGCACCGAACTCGATGACCACGGCCTCGCCCTGGTTCGTCCTCACAAGCGCCGTGCCGAAGCCACCCACGCTGCACATCCATGGATCCACCACCATCTGCGCGAATCCCGTGGCCAGTGCAGCGTCAAAAGCATTGCCTCCGGCAGCAAGGACTTTCGCGCCCACCTCCGCAGCCCGTGGCTGGGGGGCCACGACGGCACCCCTCATACGGGCCCCTTGCGTTGGGGGGCCAAGCTCCAATGCCGTGCGGTCATACCCGCACCGACGGTCATATGTTCGAACATCAGTTGCTCACCTCAATCACCTAAACGGATAGGCCTGCACCGTCGAGTCGACAGCGGTCTGCGGAATCGCGCGATGCAGGTGCCGGCGTGTGCGGGACACCCGCACGCATACGGCGGACATCTCTTCTCTATCGCTCCAGCAATCCAGAGCGTGCGGTTCGTATATGGCTCCGCATCAGGCCCTCGGCGGCCGCCGCATCTCGCCGCTGAAGGGCTGCCAAGATCTCCCAGTGTTCGTCCAGAGCGCGTTGTGAGCGCCCCTCAACGAGTCTGGCCCTACGGCGAGCCATCTTGATCAGCGGACGCATGGACGCAAGCAGCGCTCGAACACGAATGCCCGCAGCCCGATACAGGGTCTCATGAAAGTCGAACACCGCGTTCGGGTAGCCCGAATCGTGTCTCACGGAGACCTCTGCCTGAACCCTCTTCAGACCCGCTTCGAGTTGCTCCAACTCCGACTCGGTGAGCGCCACGGCTGCACGCCGGGCCGCGAGGCCCTCGAGGACCTCCCGTACTTCGAGGACCTCACCGAGTGTTGCTTCACTGTGGGAGACGACGACGGCGCCGCGTCGGGGAACGATCTCGACCAAGCCATGGTGCGCGAGCTTCAGGATCACCTCTCGCACCGGAGCCCGACTGATGCCATAGGAATCAGCCACCTCGGCCTCGATGAGACGCGAACCGGGAGCACGCTCGCCAGAGATGATGCTCTCCTCCAGCAACTCGTAGACCTGATCCGCCAGCGACGTGACCGTTAACTCGATCTTGCTCCCCATGCCTTGGCTCCCAAATCTTTGGACTGCGACCTCTATACGGGCTTCCGTGATGCTGGGTTCTGCCTTCCGTGAGAAGCGCGTGAACAAGTATTGACTAAGCTTATCCACGCGCCTCTGTGCAACTCAATGCAATGCCGTTGACGCGAGTCCCGCCACGTCGAACGAGCTACGGAGGGAGGATGACCGACGGCTCAGGTCGCGTCAGTCTCCAACCGTGGCATCGAACATCCACAGCAGTTCGTCGACGAAGGGTTCCCACTGCACGTCAGCACCAAGCCCAAGCACGTTGTCGAGCTGGAACAGTCCGATCTCCGGTCGCTCCTCGGTCAGGATGTAGAACGCCTCGTGGAGCATGGCCGTGCGCTGCTCCAGATCCACTTCGGCGTTCGCGCCGTCGACGAGCTCGTCGTAGCGTGGGTTGCACCAATCGGTGTTCCCGATGTACGCGCCGTTGCAGCGGTAGCCGGTGAGCGCGAACCATCCGTCAAGGATGGAGTTCCCTAGACCGGTGAGAGCGATGTTGACGACACCATTGCCAGCCCAGACACGATCGTTGAAGGCTGTCCACTCCGTGACTTCGAGATTGACGTTGATACCGACCGCTTCAAGCATCGCAGCGATGAGTTCTGCCTGTTCTCGATCGTTCGGCACCCGTCCTGAGCCGCCCTGAAGCGTGACCGTCAGTTCTCCGGGTCCGTAGCCAGCCTCCGCAAGCAGGCTGACCGCGCGATCTGGATCGTGCAGGTAGGTGTTGTACAGGTCGGCCGGCGCAGCCGACACCCCATTCGTGATTCGTGCACGGGTCGGTACCCCGAGGCCGCCCATGGCCAGGTCGATCAGCAGTTGGTTGTCGATGGCGTAGTCGATCGCCTCACGAACACGAGGGTCGGCGGTCACCGCGCCGCTACCCGTCCGGAGGAGGAGCAACATCACGCGATTCGTAGGCTGCGGAGCCACCTTGGCCGTCGAACTCGCTCGGATACGGTCCACGTCCTGGGGCGGAACGTTGACCGCGATATCCACGCCGCCGGTCAGCAACTCACCTACCCGCGTGGACGATTCAGGAATGAACCTGAAGACGAGTTCGTCGATCGCGGGCCTGCCCCGCCAATGCTGGTCGTAGGCCTCGAACAGGAGTCTGTCGTCCCGCCGCCACTCCACGAAGCGAAATGGACCGGTGCCGATCGGTGAGTTCTGGAAGGCACTCCATCCGTTCTCTTCGATCACATGACGAGGAACGATCGCTGCCCCCGTTCCTGCCAAGCGGTTCAACAAGATGGCATCCGGCTCATGGGTGTGGATGATCACTTCGAAGTCATGAACGACCTCGACCTCGCGAATCACGGAGAAGCGATCGTGCCATGCGAGGGTACCGTCACCGGCCACCCGCTCGAGGGTGAACTCGACATCCGCCGCCGTGAACTGGCGCCCGTCGTGCCAGGTGACATCGTTCCTCAGCGAGAAGCGCCAAGCGGTGTCGTCCAAGCGTTCCCAGCTCTCGGCTAGGGCTGGCTCCCATGCACCGTCGCGCGTTCGCATCAGAAGACGGTCGAAGATGTTGATGGTGACACCGTCCGTGATGGTCCCGCTGCTGTTGTGAACATCGAAGCCGTCGATGTCGGAGGACTGAGCGACGATCAGTCTCGACTGAGCCGCCACTGTCCCTATCCCGACCAAGGCGAGTACGGCCACGAGCATGAGGCCGACTGATCGTGTTCCCGAGTACCAGTTCACATCGATCTCCCTTCGAACAAGCCTGAGCGACTGGGCATTCCGTGGCCGTTGTCAGGATCGCCGCCAGATCTCGAGCCTGCAGGTGAAGCAGGATCAGCAGTGGCGGCCGACGGACGACAGACGACGGTCGACCAACTGTAGGCGATGGGGCTACGGATTGCAATCCTGGGGAGGCCCTTCGCGAGGAGGCTGCGCGAACTGTTGTGCATGGTGGTGCAGCAAGTGCTGGTGTCCGGGGGGATCGACCTACCTCCGACACTGGGGGAGATACTGCCCGAGATGGACGACTCGTATCTGGTCGAGTAGACCTAACAGTGGTCGGACCTGGAGGGACGTGTGGCTTGCGGGAAGGCGTGAAGCTCTTCTTCGGCGCCAATCCAGTTGACTAGAAGGACCTGAAAGAACATTCCTCCACCACGCCGCTTCCACCAGAGGCCAACTGGCCCGACTGCCGATGCCGACGCCCCACTTCCACCAGTTTCTTACGAAGTCCCGCCATCTCTCGTGGATGGAAGTGCTGCATGTACCCGATGGTGGACTGCATCGAACGGTAGAGGCGCTCGTGATCTTCGTTCAACGGCCCGGCTTCGACAGCTCGCACGAGTCGATGCACCTGAGCTCGCACATTTCCCCTCTTCTCACCGGACACGGACATGCGCGCTCCACGAACCTGGATGTTGTGGATCTTGACGAAGGGGGCATCGGGCTCGACCCGCCGCTTGCTCCGATCCACCCGAGGCACACGCCTCTCCGTTTGGAAAGGGAGGCCGTGGGAGGTCAGCATCTTGAACACACGTCCAGAGACCTCGGTGATGGCCTCATCCGTCAGCGGCTGTCGCGATGTGATGGTGATGTCGTCCACCCACCTGGAGTACCGGAACTGGAATGGAACCAGGCCCTCCAACCATGCGACCAGCTCGGGCTCATCGTCGTGGAAGACGAGGTTGGCCAGATACGAGGAGGTCAAGGCTCCTCGGGGTACGTGGCCGTGCACCGTCGTCAGCGCGACCAGCGCTTGGGACACCTCTGGAGGAAAGCGGAAGAAGCGCGCGAAAATGCGACGCACCTGTTCCATGGATGTCGACTCGAAACAGCGGGCGACGTCGAAGCTCAACAGTGATCGGGCATGGACGTGCCTGGCGACCGCTGTCCGGAGATCTCGACCCGGAACGCCACCGACGACATACGGAGGGAACCGGACGCGGCGCAAGAGCCTGTCCTTGATGAGGTCCTGCACATCCCTGAGCCAAGGCTCGGGACTGTAGGTCACCTTGGGTGGGAGCCGTCCACCGGTGTCAACCTTGTCATCCTTCCTCTTGAGCCTGCGATAGGCCCGCGGACCTACCCTCTTCAGAACTGAGCGCAGATGGGCCTCGGACAGACCCAGATGACGGCTCAAGGCAGCGATGCTGCCGATCGGTGCGCCGTGGTACTCAAAGGTCAGAGGCAATCTCCTCATCCTCGCTTTCGATCAACTTCCAAGACAACAAGGCCAGCCGCTCGGCGATGCTCCTGTCCAGCTTCTCCAACTCAGCCATGTCAGAGGCGAGGAACACCAAAATACTGATCGGCACCCTCAAGACACGGGCCATCTTCTCGACCACTTCCAGGTTGGGCACACGCTTGCCCTGTTCGATGAGCGCCCAATACGACGTCGACAGCCCTGCCCTGCTGGCTGCCTCACTCTGTGTCAGCCCCCTCTTCGAGCGAATCTGACGCACCGTGGGGCCCAACTTGACTTGTGTAGCGCTCACGCCAGCCTCTCTCCGAGGGTGTCCAGTCAGATCCCTCTCGCCATCCTCACCACCACTTGATCAACTGCAGGATGCTGGCCACCAAGGCCAAGACCTCCAGCAACCGATCGGTGGGAATCGGCTGGCCGTCAGCTTCGAGGAGTTCTCGGCACAACGTCGAGATCACCTCAGCCACTTGATCGGCCACGTCTTGCCGCCCATCTCGGCGGAGTTCCTGATACACCTCTACGAGCGCGTCAAGAACCTCCATCTGTACCCTGTAGTTCACAGTGCCTCCGTCTATCTGGTGGATTTGGGCATGCGCCCGGGACCAGAGCGCTGCCAGCCAGAAACGAAGATGGGCGAACGAAGAAGGATCGACGGACCCGGGACCCCTAGGCAAGCCATGGGATCCCACCTGTACCCGCGCTGCCGTTCCCGCGAAGCGGGTTTCGGTCACGCTTAAGGAGCCTGTACCCAACTCCACTTTTGCTTGAGCCTATGACCCGGCGGGTACACAGACGAAGTGGAGACGGGCCTCCGGCCCCGGTGATAGCCGGGTGCCCAGCAACGGGCATCCAGCGACTCGCGCCATGGGCACGAGCCAGAAGGCTGACAACTCAGGAGCACTGTCAAGGTACGCCGCGGGCGAAGCGCCCGACGTCGCAATGTAGCAACTCCTCGTACATCTGTCAATCCTAATGAAGATTAAAATTGACTAATAGTCGTATCAGTGCCTCCGCCGGAATGCTACGATGAGGTCGTGACCGCCGCTGATCCAGGAACGTCCGGCCTCGACCAGGACCGCCTTCGCGCCCTGGCCGCCAAGTACATCTGGTGGCAGGACCCCGACCAGGCCATCCGGCGGCCACAGCGCGTGATCGCCCAGGTGATGAACTTGGGGGACTTCGAAGACGTCCAAGACCTGGTTGCCGAGGCAGGCCACGCGGCGTTGGTGGAGACCCTCAGGCGCGCGGAGGCAGGGCAGTTCAACGCACGGTCATGGCACTACTGGCACTATCGCCTTGGCCTGGCGCAGTTGGGCACCGTCCCCCCTCTCCCCTCGCGGACCTTCTCATGAGCCCGAGCTTCGAGCCATTTCTGAGCATCCTTCCCGCCCCCCAACAACGCCTGTGGAACGAGCTGAGGGGGTCCGCGGCTCTGGGGTACGTGCTTTACGGCGGCACAGCCATCGCCTTGCGTCTAGGCCATCGGATATCGGTCGACTTCGACCTCTTCACCGAGAGGCCGCTCGATCGGCTGGCGCTCAGAACCGCGTTTCCCTTCATGGGCCACGCGACGACCGTGCAAGAGGCGCCCGAAGCTCTGACCGTGCTCGTCCCGGACGGCGACGACCGGCATAGCCATGTCAAGGTGTCCTTCTTCGGAAAGATCGACTTCGGTCGCGTGGGCACCCCGACGTGGACCCATGACCGCATCCTGCAAGTGGCTTCCTTGGACGACCTCATGGCCACCAAGGTCAAGGTCGTGCTCCAATGTGCCGAAGCGAAGGACTATCAAGACGTCGTGGCGTTTTTGCGCGCGAACGTCAGCCTTGCTCGTGGTCTGGCCGCTGCTCGAACGCTCTATGGGCCGGCGTTCCAGCCCAGCGAGAGCCTCAAGGCGCTGAGCTTCTTCGAAGATGGTGATCTGCCCACGCTCGACGAGGGTGATCGAACCATCTTGATCCAGGCGGTCAGCGAGGTGGCTGGTCTCCCCGAGGTTCCCTTGCTGTCGAAAGTGCTGGGCCTCTCAGACACCTCTGGCGGATGAACACGGCAGCCACCCTGCGTTCAGTACCTACTTCGGCACCACCGCCCGCACAAAGTGCCTCAACCCGTCAGAAATCATGGCGACGTCCGCTTCCGCAAACCGAGACGGCTCGTTCGCGATGAACTTCAGTAAGGCCTTGGGCTCCAGTATCCACATCTGGTTGGATGCCTCCCGCGTCGTCCGTTCCACAAACCAGCCCGGGAACACGCTTGCTTCGACATTCAAAACGCCATGGAGCGATACAGCCTAGAGTGGTGGAAACACACCGATCAAGAATGTAGGAGGTGCGTCATGAGTTCCAACCTAGACCCCTCGTCCGAGAGCCACTTGGATCTGCGTATACGCTTCCAAGCCTCAGAGGAACCTCGGTTCGGTATGTTTGCCAATCTCCAACCTGGAGTCACTTCAGCACGTCGTGCGTTCTGGACGTCTGTGGAGCAATCCGGGTTCCGTGGTTGGCTACAACGCGACGACTTGGTGTCCGAAGAGCCCGGGGAGTCTAGCTGGGCCGAGGCGGAAGAGGCGATCAAGAGCCAGTTCGCGCACGCGTTGCTCGACCGCCTACGGCACGATGATGACCACGCCAGCAGCGACCTAGCAGAGGTCATCGCGTCCTTGGAGGTCGCGGCTCCGACGCGGATCATCGGGTACAGGAGCCTTACCGTCGGCGTGCTGCTCGCTGGCACCGTGTCGGCCATCCAGTTCGTCATCAAGCACAAGGAGTTCTTCCTTGCACTTGTCGCCGCATACTCGCCACAGGCATTTGCTGACACCACCCCCTACCCAGCCCATGCAACTGTTGCGGGTACCGTGAGCGTGCGACCTGTGGCCGAAGTGGAACCTAGCCCACCGCAGACACGAGTACCCCAAACGCCTCCGGCAGACCAACCAAGGTGGGCATGGATCGGTTCCTCACTCCTCGTACCGCTTGTCCTGGCGTTGGCGGTCCTCGTGGTAGCGGCCGTGTGGACTAACGAGCGTGTCGTCCGAACTGAAACGATGGTGTCGGAACTCGTCACGAAGTACCAGGAGTTGATCAATGTCTTCCAAGGCCAGTTCGGCAGTGATCCCAGAGCAACCCTCCTGCTTTCAGAGTATCAGGAGCTCGTTTCGAGTCAGCACGAACTCATTGAGTCCCTGATGCAGGATCGAGCGAACTCGGTGCCATAGGCGGGGGTGAAGGGGAGCCTGCCGACCATCTCACTGCAGTCCAGCATCCAAGCCGGTCACCGTCAGTCGTGAACATACTCCCCACCGGCCACCTCCGCTTCTCCCCCTCCGACCTCACCCTCTTCCTCGCCTCCCCCTACGCCTCCTGGCTCGACCGCTTCCACCTGGAGAACCCCGGCATCCTCACCCCCGACCAACCCGGCGAGGACCAGCAGCTCATCATGCACACCGGCCAGGCCCACGAGGCCGCTGTCCTCGCCGCCTTCCGCGACAGCGGCCAGGACATCCTCGAGGTCCATGCCCCCGATTTCGCCAGCGCCCACCGCCTGACGCTAGACGCCATCGAGTCCCACCGCCCCCTCATCCACCAAGCCGCCCTCCAACTCACCCCCTTCGCCGGCTACGCCGACTTCCTCGAACTGCAGCCGCAACAGGGCTACCGCGCCTGGGACGCCAAGCTCGCCCGCTCCCCCAAGCCCACCTACCTGCTGCAGCTCTGCTGCTACTCGGAGATGCTGGCGGCCGTCACCGGCCAGAAGTCCGGGGACACGTTGCCCGAACGCTTCGGCCTCATCCTCGGCAGCGAGGAGCGCGTGGAGTTCCGCGTCGAGGACTTCATCCACTACTACCGGCATGTGAAGGCGGCGTTCCTCAGGCTGCAGGAGAGCTTCACCGGCCGGCTGGAGGACGCCCCCGAGCCGGCCGCGCGGGCCGACCACGGGCGCTGGAACTCGCATGCCGAGCGCTACTTCGAGGAGACCGACCACCTGGTGCGCGTCGCCAACATCAACGTCGGCCAGATCAAGAAGCTCAGGGCCGCCGGCGTGGCCACGATGACCGACCTGGCGGCGGCCTCCGGCCGAAAGGTGCCCAAGCTGGCCGCCGACACCCTGGAGAAGCTCGCCGCCCAGGCCCGCCTGCAGCTCGCCACGCGCCAAGACCGCGCGAACCAGCCCGACGCGCCGCCGCGCTACGAGTTGCTGCCGCCCACCGGCACGGAGACGGCCCGCAAGGGCCTCGCCGCCCTGCCGGCTCCGCACCCGGCCGATGTGTTCTTCGACATCGAGGGCTACCCGCTGCATCCGGGCGGGCTCGAGTACCTGCTGGGCGCAGGCACGCGCGAGGCGGCGACCGGAACGTATGAGTTCCGCGACTGGTGGGCGCACGACCGCACCGAGGAGAAGGAATCCTTCAGGCCAGGGAAGGCCCGCCTACATGGGCGGCTTGGCGGCCGTCACCGCCCGGTTGTCCGCCGGGCCAGAGTGGGTGGTCGGGCTCGACCGCCGGCGTCAGACTAGACAGTCCTACCGCACGATCTACAGGGCCCACCCTTTAGGCCCCCGAGCTTGACTGTTGGTCCACATGGTCAACCTGGAGAAAGACCCCCCCAGCGCGCCGCCAGCGTTTGCCATCGAACTGCCGGAGCAGGATCTCGTACTCACCGGGCTCCAGTAGCGGCGCGCCTCCGAGGTTGAAGTTGAGCCGGTGGAAGGCCTCATCGCCGAAGTCCCCTTGGGGAACATCGAACAGGACAGTGCTCTTCTTGGACGGGCTCCTCAAGACAACCTCAAGTCTCTCGGGTGTAGATGCTTCAACACTTGATGCCGTCTGCCACACAGTCCCAAGTACAAGAGGTGGGAACTGCGCGGGGAACTTGGGCAGCCCAAAGGCTTCAACCGCCTCAATGTAGCTCACTGAATTGGTGTTCTGATCCGTCAACACTCGCTGGCACAACAAGGCCCATAGGAGACGTACCATGGCTAGTTCACCGCTCGTTCCTGATTGGTGGCACGCTGCCTAGGCGTGGAAGGCGCAAGAGGCATCATGATGTTGGTTTCCTCTAGATGCTTACCGCGGTCTTCACTGACAAAGTTAATACCGTGGTTCCCAATCGTGGCGAATCGCCGAACGTCTATCACTCGATATGTCGGTTCTTGATTCGCCATCTTAGCTTCTCCCCGCAAGGCCTCCTTAACAAACTTCCTAAGCAAATCAAATGTCGCCGGGCTCGACGCCTCTCGGATGGGCGGGCTACCCGCCAGTCCCTGTGCGACATACGTAGTTACGAGATGGTTCTGAGACACCCCTTCCTTCTCTGCCTTCCTCTTTAGAGCCGCATGCATGGTGCGGGGGATCCGCACTCGGAACTCGCCACTAGGAAGAGAAGGATCAGGCGCTTGGGCGGGAGTCGGTGCCGCTTCGCCTTCCTCGGCAAGAACCTCGAGGACAGCCTCGATCACGTCTCCAAGTGCGTTAAAGGCGGCCCCAGGAGTCTCACCAAATGCAGAAAGCGATGGAAACTCCGAAGATACAGCCAAATACTGGCCACCTTCCGCATCCCAATAAACGCTCCTGCTGTAGTTCATCTCGTCATCCTCCAAGGCGGTGGGGTCACTTTGACTCCAGGTCGATGAGCGCCAAAAGCTGGAGCACCTGGTACTCCTTGGCGCTCTTTCCTTCTGGCTGAAAATTAAGGAAACCCGCTGCACCCAGGCTTCGCTTTCGATAGACTCGATGGCTCCCGTTGGTCCGAACATGAACGAAGCCGTAACACTCTGCGAGAGCGCACAACTGAGTGAAGCGCAAGTTCTGTGGCGCCCCAAGAGCGCGAGCAAGTAGCTTGTCACAATCAGGCACACAAGTCTCCAGTCCGCGTCTCGATTGGATGGTACCACATGCGGTACCACGATTCCTAGCCCGCGACACACAGGTGTAGCCCAACAAGCACGGCCCCTCGATAGGGCGTGAAGCCAACGGCGGCTACCTCAGCGGAGGAGCTCAACCTTCCGGCCAGACGCCTGGCACTCTGGATTAGCTTGAAGGCGCTGGAGGAACGCCTTGGCGGATCCTTACCCAGGCAGGGATCGCTTGTGGAGAACGACGTCGTGCCCGCGAAGGCCCAGCGGGAGGCGCTGCTGGCCTTGACAGAGGCGCGCCTGCACGGCAACGACCTGCCCTCCTCGGTGCAGGCCCTGCTGCGGCGCGAGGCACCGCCCATGCCGCTGCGACGGGAGGACGAAAGCGAACTGCAAGCCGCCATCCGCGTGACCTCCACCATGGACGGCGGCTGCCTGGTCATCCAGGGACCGCCCGGCACGGGCAAGACCCACACGGCCTCCCACGCCATCGCCGCGCTGCTGGCTGCGGGCAGGCGGGTGGGCATCACCGCCAACTCGCACAAGGCGGCCGGCAACCTGCTCCGGGCCTGCGGCGACGCCATGCGGGAGGCGGAGCGCGAGCTGCAGGGCGTGGTCGTCGGCCGCACGCGCGACGACGCCTTGCATGCGGCGCACCCGGGCCTGCGCTTCGTCAGCGGCAGCGACAAGGGAAGGCCCGCTTACACGGGCGGCGTGGCGGTCGGCACCGCCTGGCTGTTCGCCCGGCCCGAATGGGCGGGCGAGCTCGACTTCCTGTTCGTCGACGAGGCCGGGCAGGTGGCGCTGGCCAACGCCCTCGCCATGGCGCGCTGCGCCAGGAACGTGGTGCTGCTCGGCGACCAGATGCAGCTCGAGCAGCCCATCCAGGGCGCGCACCCCGGCGACGCCGGGCTGTCGGTGCTGCAGCACATGCTCAAGGACGAGGCGGCAAGCCTGCCCGACGCGCCCGTCTTCCACGCCGTGGTGCCGCCCGAGGCCGGGCTGTTCCTCGGCACCTCGCGCCGCATGCACCCCGATGTGTGCCGCTTCGTCTCCGAGAGCATGTACGAAGGCCGGCTCATGGCTCATCCGGACTGCGCGAGGCAGGCCATCGACGTGGCCGGAGGCGGCTGGGTGCCGAGGGGCCACGGGATCGTGTTCAGCCCCGTGGAGCACGAGGGCAACACCCAGCAGAGCGCCGAGGAGATCGAGCGGGTGGTGGCCATCTACCGCGAGCTGCTCGGCCGGCCGTACACGGACAAGGAGGGGTGCACGACGCCGCTGGGGCTGGAGGACTTCCTGTTCATCGCGCCCTACAACGCGCAGGTGCGGGCCTTGGAGCAGGCGCTGCCGGCCGGGGCCAAGGTGGGGAGCGTGGACCGGTTCCAGGGGCAGGAGGCGCCGGTGTGCGTGCTGTCGATGTGCTCGAGTGCGGGGGAGTTTGGGGCGAGGGGGTTGGGGTTCATCCTCGATCCGAACCGGTTGAACGTGGCGGTGTCGAGGGCCAAGTGTTTGGCGGTGGTGGTGGGGGATCCGGGGATTGCATCGACTGTGGCGGGGTCGGTGGAGGAGATGGGGTTGCTCAACCTTTACTGTAAGGTGCTGGATCACAGAAGCTATCCCACCCGCCCATCTTGAGCATAGCCGATGGGAGCAAAGGCGAGGAAACCGCGCGTCGACCGAGATACATCGGCCCCCCAACAGACAAACGACGCCGCCCGCTATGGCGTCTGTCTAGATCAGCGGACCACGCCGGGCTGTTGGCCTAACGCGTCGCTCAGTGTTCTGATCGGTCATGAGGACGTTACCCAGACATACCGCTAAAGTTGGGCATCCAGACGGAGGGGCAAATGCTCAAGAAGATCATCAAGATCGAGAACGTCGGTCGTTTCCGCAACTCGGCCGCGCCCGGCAACCCGCAGCTTGCCAAGCATACCTTCATCGTTGGGGCAAACGGCTACGGTAAAACGACGCTCTGTGCCGTCCTGCGCTCCCTTCAAACCGGCGATCCAACCCACGTTCTCGGCCGCAAGACTCTTGGCGTGACCAATGCGCCGGTGATCGAACTGCTGCTCAAGGACGGGCAGGTGCGTTTCGATGGCACAGTATGGAGCGCTGTCAACCCGGAAATTGCCATCTTTGACGGTGTGTTTGTCGCGGAGAACGTCCATTCCGGTGAGGTCGTGGACATTGAGCACAAGCGTAACCTCTATCGCGTCATCGTTGGTGACGCTGGTGTAAAGCTTGCGGCAGAGGATACCGACCTCGCAGCTAAAAGCCGAGCGAAGACCGGCGAGATCACCAATGCGGGCAAGGCCATTCAGCAGCATGTACCTGCTGGTATGAAGCTGGAAACGTTCATTGCCCTGCCAGCGACAGCCGACATTGCCGTGCAGATTGAGACGCAAGAACGCAGCGTGGAGGCCCTGAGACAGGCCGGGGCACTGCGCGCCCGTGCCGTCCTATCGGAGTTCGCCATTCCTGCCTTGCCAGAGGACTTCACCGGCCTTCTGGCCCGCACCATCGACGACATTGCGCAGGACGCGGAACAAAGATTGTCGGCGCACCTGACCGCGCATGACATGGTCGCCAGCGATGGCAACTGGATCGCGGACGGTCTCGGCCATGCCTCCGATACCTGCCCCTTCTGCGGACAGGAGATTCAGGGACTCCCGCTGATTACCGCCTTCCGGGCCGTATTCAGCCAGCGTTACAAGGCGCTGGCTGTGGAAATCGCAGCTATGAAAGCGCGCGTTGCACGGGACATGGGTGATGCTACCCTGGCTCGCCTCGGCACCGTGGCGGAACAGAACAACGGCGGCATCGAGTTCTGGCAGAAATTTTGCGCGATCGAGGCGCCGGCGCTAGCCCTGCCGGCGGAGGCAATGGAGGCGATTCGCGCGCTCGCAACGGCAGCGATTGGGCTTCTCGACCGAAAGGCGGCCGTACCACTCGAACCGATCATGCCGGATGCGGGATTCACCACCGTGCGTGCTGCCTATGACGGCGCGGCTACCGCCATCACAGCCGTGAACATGGCCATTCGCGCCGCCAACACCAGTATCACCGACAAGAAAGCCGCCACGGACGCTGGCGACCTCAAGGCCGCCGAGGCCGAGTTGGCCCACCTGAAGGCGATCCAAACCCGGCACAGCACGGACGTGGCCGCACTTTGTGCTACCTACACCAAACTCACTGGCGAAAAGAGCGACATAGATGCGCGCAAGGAGATCGTCAGGAGGCAACTCGACGCGCACACAACGACTGTGGTGAGGCCCTACGAGCGTCGCATCAATGACTACCTGGCTGCCTTCAACGGCGGCTTCACTATCACCGAGACCAAGCACGCCTATCCCGGTGGCGTCGCCACGTCGAGCTATCAGCTCGTCATCAATGAGACCGCCGTTGACCTTGGCGACGGCAATACGCCAAGGAATCAACCGAGTTTCAAGAACACCCTCAGCGCCGGCGACCGCACCACGCTCGCCCTTGCGTTCTTCCTCGCGCATCTGGAACGCGACCCGACAGCGGCCGCAAAGCTGGTGGTGTTCGACGACCCCTTTAACAGCCAGGACGCTTTCCGTCGGCGTCAAACCGTGCATGAGATCATGAAGGTAGCGGGAAAGTGCGCGCAGATAATCGTTCTTTCTCATGATGCCACCTTCCTCAAGCAAGTTTGGGACAAATCATCCGCTGCCGACCGTGTTGCGCTGACGATTGCCGATCACCGCGCCCAAGGCTCAAAGATCATGCCAGTGAACTTGGAGCACGCCTGCCGAGGCCGAACAGCCACCGACATTGACGATCTCCAGACATATCTCACTAGCGGCGCGGGCGGCTTGCTCGACATCATCCGCAAGATGCGTGTCGTCCTGGAAACCCATTGCCGAACGACCTATCCTGGCAGCTTTCTGGCCAATGATTGGTTGGGAGACATGGCGCGGAAGATTCGCGAGGGTGGCGACGCGCATCCCGCGCAAGCGCTCTACGATGAACTGGATCAGATCAACGGCTATACAAGCCAATATCATCATGGGGAGAACATGGCCGATGCCACGCCAGATCAGATCGACCCGAGCGAATTGACTGGATTCACAAGACGCACCTTGCGCATAGTTAACGCGCTACAGGCGTAAACGGTGTTTCCTCCACTCACGGCTTAGCATAGTGTTCTCTGCTTCGGATACCTTTTTGGTTCATCCTGTATCCGAATCGGTTGAACGCGGCGGCATCCAGGACTTAGTGCCAGGAAGAGGCAAAGGATGTGAGGATTGCCGGCACCGCAGCGGGCTCGGCAGGAGGAGATGCCATTACAAACTCCTCCGTTCTCCCAACCGGTGTACCCGCCCCGGAGCACGTTGCGCCCCTGACCTCGCTGCGCGTCGTTGCGGTGATGACGGCACTGCGCGACTTTCTCACCGCACGTGCCAATGCATTCGCCCTGTGCACGCCCGATGCGCACCGCCTCACCGACCAAGCCGGCCTCGACAAAGACCCGGCGCACGCGGCCACAACAGTCGCACCCCGGAATGTCGGTGGTCTACGCCATAATGAAAGGCATGACTGCGGTGGCTGTGGGCGGGAGTGTCATGTCGGAACCTCGACATATCAAGTCAAAGGAGCGCGTGCGGGATCTTGGCGAGGTCTACACGCAGCCACGCGAGGTGAACGCGATGCTCGACCTCATTCCAGGTGCCTTCGCCAGCATCGACACGCGCTTCCTCGAACCCGCTGCTGGCAATGGCAACTTTCTCGTAGCGATCCTCGCTAGGAAGATCGCCCTCATCGAGGAGCGGAAGTTCGGTGGAACCCCTGCGTGGTTCGAGTTCGCGCTGCTGCGTTGCCTTGCCTCGATCTACGCGATTGACATCAGTGAGGAGAACGTCGAGGAGGCCCGCGAGCGCATGCTGGCGATGGTCGCTGCGGCGGCCGCATTCGACGACGGGGACGCCTCGGAAGCGTTCTGTCGTGCGGCACGCGCGATTCTCCAGACGAACATTGTGGTCGGCGACTCGCTGAACGACGCCGACCAGATCGTTTTCGTCGAGTACACGCCGCTGCCTGGCGAGCGCTTCCAGCGGGTGCCGTCGGAACTGGAACGACCGGCGAACCCTGACCTGTTCTACGTGCCTCCCGAGGCGCTGCCGACCGTTCACTACTCGGAGCTGGGAGCATGACCGCCGGGGCGCTCGCTTCGGCGCCTGACGAGAGGTCCAACGTGCACGTTCCCGACGTGCTGGAGACGCTCGCGCAGTTGCCGAACGACGACGTCTACACGCCACCGAAGGTCGTCACCGCGATGCTCGACATCCTGCCGGACCACGTCTGGTCTGAGCCGCACTACAAGTGGCTTGACCCGGCCACCAAGTCCGGCATCTACCTCCGTGAGTCGCTCAAGCGACTCATGGTTGGTCTCGCCGAGTGGGAGCCGGACGGCCGCAAGCGCCGTGAGCACATCCTGAAGAACATGCTCTACGGTGCAGCGACCACACAGATCAACGGCGAGATCGCACGCCGTACGCTCTACCAGACGAAGAACGCTACCGGCACCGAGGTCAAAGACCCAGCACTGACCCACCTCGTCGTTCACTTCGACTCGCCGGACGGCAACATCCCGTTCGTCGAGACCGAGCATACGTTTGTCGGCACGAGCACGAGCCGGAACTGCCGACTCTGCGGCGCGCCTGAAGCGCTCGCTCGGGCGCAGCGCGAGTCGTACGCGTACTCATTTCTGCACTACACGTACCCAACGAAGGAAGTGGCTGACGTGAAGTTCGATGTGATCGTGGGCAATCCGCCTTACCAGATCGGCGTCGAGGGGAACACCCGCACCAAGCCGCTGTACCAACACTTCGTTGAGCGTGCGATCGCCATGAATCCGCGCTACGTCGTCATGATCACGCCGTCCCGGTGGTTCGCAGGCGGGCTTGGGCTAGATGAGTATCGGGATCGGATGATCAACGACCGCCGGTTGGCGAAGATCGTCGACAACCCCAAACTCTTCGATGTCTTCCCGCAAGCAGAGATCAAGGGCGGAGTCTCGTACTTTCTGTGGGATCGCGAGTACGACGGTGATTGCGAGTTCTCGACGCGCATTGATGGTCGCGTGTTGTCCACCAGACTACGGGATCTGCGCGCTGGGCATGGAGTCGTCATCCGAGACAATCACGCATCCGCGCTCATTCAGAGAGTTCTGGACCGGGCGGATGGCTCGGTCGAGGAGTGGTTTTATCCACCTCTCGCGTTCAACCAGGAATGGCGCACGAACTTCCGTGGCGAGAGCGACCGGCCGTTCTCGGGCGCAGTGCCCCTCATCCACAACGCCGGGGTTGGGTATGTGTCGCCCAGCCGCTTTGAGCGGAATCTCGACCTCGTCGACAAGTGGAAGGTGCTGCTGCCGAAGGCTGGGGACGGTCACGGACGCGAGTTGAGCTACGTCATTGGCGAGCCCATCGCGGTGGCGCCGGGATCGGCCTGCACCCAGTCGTACTTCGTGGCTGGTGCATTCGATTCACAAGACGAATGCGCGAACTACGCGAACTTCTTGTGTACGAAGTTCGCGCGATTCCTCGTTCTACAGCGAAAGGCCACACAGGACATCACTGCTGAGCGATTCCGCTTCGTGCCCGCGCTTCCGATGTCGCGCACTTGGACAGATTCTTTGCTCTACGCGCACTTTGGGCTGGGACAGGCGGACATCGAGTACATCGAGGCGAGCATCCAGCCTCGCGAGCCGGTCCTTTCCCTCGACTCGCCGATCCCCGCAACGCACCTTCCCGGTGGCAGGAAGTACCGCGCCGGAGAGGCGCCGGTCGAGGCCAACGACGAGGACGGTGACGACGAGTGAAGACGGACGTCGTGAAACCGAAAGACGTCTTCTACAACCCGACGCGGCTTGTGGTGCCGCTTTTCCAGCGGCCCTACGTCTGGTCCAGGGAGACGCAGTGGGCTCCGCTGTGGCAGGACATCGTCCGGCTGATCGAGGTCATCTCTCAGCACAACCAGACCGCGACACACTTCCTCGGGGCGATCGTCATCCAGCAGGTGCCGACGTCGCTGGGTGCCTTGCCGACGTGGAACGTCATCGACGGCCAGCAGCGGCTCACGACGCTGCAACTCCTCCTCGACGCGTTGCACGCGGAGTTGGAGCAGCGGGGCCTGGCGCAGCTCGCCGGGCAGATCCTGCCGCTCGTGGAGAATCCCTCCGATTACCGGGACGACGAGACTGACCGCTACAAGCTGTGGCCGACCAACCGCGATCGCGACGGCTTCACCTCCCTGATGTCGGCGCCTACCCCCGTGGATTACTCCGCGGTCATCAAGTCGCGGCTCGGGGATGCGCACCGGTTCTTCGCTGAGTCGATCGCCGCGTGGCTCGGCGACGACGATTTGGCTGAGCGCCGGGCTCGCATGCTCGTCGCGACCGTCATGGACCGGCTGGAGATCGCGAGCATCCGCCTCGACGCGAACGAGGACGCACAGGCGATTTTCGAGACGCTGAACGCCCGCGGCACGCCGCTGTCGGCCGCGGACCTCATCAAGAACTTCGTCTTCCAGAGTCTCTCGGGCGCGCCCACCGACCTGGAGAAGGCCTATCTGAACTACTGGGCCGACTTCGAGACGCCGTGGTGGGAGAAGGAGATCACCACTGGCCGCATCAAGAACTCGCGCGCCTCATTGTTCCTGTGGCAGTGGCTGACAGCGCGCACCCTGGTCGACTTCCCGATCCGTGAGGTGTTCACCCAATTCAAGCACTACGTGAGTACCGCTGCCAAGGACGTCGGCGTACTCCTGCCCCAGATCAAGGCGGCGGCCGACCGCTACCGGGCGATCATCGAGGGATCTGAGAAGGCGAACGGGCCGCTCAGCCGGGTCGAGCTGTTCAGCTATCGCGTGGGAACACTCGACTCCGAGATCGCCCGCCCGCTGCTCATATGGCTCGACGAACCGGAGCAGGCAGCTGTGCCGACGGCTCACCGGGAGCGCATCCTCGCCACCCTGGAAAGCTGGTTCGTGCGGCGCGCGCTGGTCAAGGCGCAATCGCAGGGATCGAACCGATACATCATCGACCTCATGCAGTACCTCAGTACGCAGCCGAAGGATGCCCTGGCCGACGCGGTCGATACCTACCTCGTCTCGAACCACACCTCGGTCGGGTACTGGCCCGGCAATGGCGAGGTCCGCGAGGCGCTGACGGACGCGACCGCCTACTGGAAGTACCTGCGCGGTCGCCTGCGGATGGTGCTCGAAGCCCTGGAAGATGCGAAGCGCGGCTACCCCGATGGCAAGCGGCTCGCGATGGGGCCGGTCGTCCGCGGCAAAGGCACGATCGAGCACCTCATGCCGCAGGGATGGCGCAGGTATTGGCCCAGCGACCTCACTGACGAGCAGGAGGCCGCCCGCGATCGCACGGTTCAGCAGCTCGGAAACCTCACGCTGGTGACACAGAAACTCAACAGTAAGGTCAACAACGGGTCCTGGGCGGTCAAGCGCGACCATTTCCTGAACTACGACGACGTGCTCATCACTAAGGATGCAATGAACCTCGCACGCGAGGTCTGGGACGAGTCGAGCATCGAGCAGCGCACCGGCCTCCTCATCGAGCAGATCCTCGACCTCTGGCCCGCCCCAGCGGGGCACGTTGGACTTGGCGGCGCGGCCCCCGCTGCACAGGCTTCGGTGAGTGTCGACATCGCAGAGCTTGTCTCGGCCGGATGGCTGGAGCCGGGGACACTGTTGATCCCCAGGCATGCCGCGTCGAAGTATGCCGGGACCACCGCTTCGGTGGCGCAGGACGGGCGTATCTTCGTCGGCGAGGTGCCCTACACGACCCCGTCTGCGGCGGCGGTGTCGATCACCGGCGGGACGGCCAACGGCTGGTGGTGGTGGATCGTCGCGGCAACTGGGAAGTCGTTGCAGGATGTGAGGGCGGAGTACCTGGCAAGCCTGGGCGAGGCAGACGCCGAGGTCATCGACGAAGTGCCGGGGAATGGCGAGCTGCTCACGCTTGACGACGAGAACGCCGACGAGGTCGCCGAGTGACGAACTACATCTACGCCTACACGCACGCAGGCCAGGCGAAGCCTTGGCGGCGTGCGAGCGGGCAGAAGGGCGACACCTGGATCAAGGTCGGTCAGACCGTGAACCCGGGGATCGACCGGGTGCGCCAGCAGGTCAGCACGGCATTCCCTGGGCTCCACGGCGTCGAGATCCTGTTCCATTCCGAGCCCGCGACACGGCCCGACGGCACCGACTTCAGTGACCACGATGTGCACCGGGTACTGCGGGGCACGGGGATCGTTAATCCGGGCGGCGAATGGTTCGAAGCGACCGAGGCTGAGGTCTGGGCTGCGATCCGGTCGTTGCAGCGCGGGCTGCCCTTCGACCCAACCCGCATCCAGGACTTCCCTATGCGGCCCGAGCAGAAGCGCGCCGTCGAACAGACCGCCGCGTTCTTTCGGACGCATGCGTCGTCGGGGCAAGAGACAGCGCCGAAGTTCTTGTGGAACGCGAAGATGCGCTTCGGCAAGACCTTCACGACGTATCAGCTCGCAAAGGAGATGGGCTGGACGAAGCTGCTCATCCTTACCTACAAGCCTGCGGTGCGCAGCGCGTGGCGTGATGACCTGCTGAGCCACGTCGACTTCATCGACTGGCGGTACGTCGACCGCGACACCCTCTCTCACGAGGCAGACGCGATGATCGACAGCGGACGGCCGACCGCTTGGTTCGCGTCGTTCCAGGACGTCATCGGACGCGACGCCGACGGCAGGCCCAAGGAGCGCAACGAAACGCTGCACCTCGTCGACTGGGACTGCATCGTCATCGACGAGTTCCACTTCGGCGCTTCCACCGCGGCCGCTCGCGAGGTCTACGACCCGCAGGACAAGGCCGAGGCAGCCCTTGCGCAGTTGTTTCAAAAGGCGGCGGACGAGGCGAGCGACAGCGATGCCGACGTACTTCCCGAAATCGACTACGGACTGAAGACGAAGTATCACCTGCATCTCTCGGGCACGCCGTTCAAGGCCATCACGAACGGCGACTACGCCGAGTCCGAGGTCTTCAACTGGACCTACATCGACGAGCAGCGTGAAAAGGCGAACTGGGACCAAGCGAAGGGCCGGAGTCCCTACGCCGAGCTGCCAGAGATGCGGATGTACACCTACTCGATGGGCACTTCCGCAGGAGAATGGGCCGAAGACGGCGAGTTCGGCGGCTTCGATCTGAACACCTACTTCAAGGCGAAGAAGGTCGGCGACGACTACGTCTTCGAGAAGCCGGACTACGTCGCATCCTTCCTCGACCTCATCCGAGGCAAGAAGGCGCTGCCGGAGAAGGTCATCGAGTCGGGAGAGACGAATGCGCCGTTCCCCTACGAGGCGGCCGAGTTCAAGGACGCGGTGCGGCACTCAGTCTGGTACCTCCAGGATGTCGCCGCGTGCGAAGCGATGGCCGATCTGCTGCGGAGCGATCCGTTCTTCTCCACCTTCGAGATCTACGTTGCCGCTGGGACAAGGGCAAAGATCGGCGCGCAGGCCCTCCCTCCGCTTCAGGCCACGATCCGTCGGGCAGACGAGACCGGGAAGTCCGGATCGATCACCCTGTCGTGCGGGAAGCTGATGACCGGCGTCACCGTGCCGGAGTGGTCGTCGATCTTCATGCTCCGCTCGCTGAAGGCCCCCGAGTCCTACTTCCAGGCCGCGTTCCGGGTGCAGTCGCCGTGGAAGGTCGACGGCGAGATCAAGAAGCACACCGCCTACGTCTTCGAGTTCGACCCGAACCGTGCGCTGTCGCTTGTTGCGCTTTACGGCACGGAGTTGGCGAACAACTCGGGCGACCGCAAGGCGACCCAGGCATCCGTGCTGGGGGAGCTGATCAACTTCCTTCCGATTTTCGCGATCGACGGAGGCCGGATGGAGCAGCTCGACGTCCAGGCGATCCTCGACTGGGCACACGGCGGCATCGGTGCGAACGCCCTTGCCCGACGCTGGCGGTCGGTCGATCTGTACAACCTCAACGGCGTCACGATGGACCGACTGCTACAGGACGCGGACCTCATCGCCGAGCTGGAGCAGATCGAGGATTTCCGCACCATCCGGGAGGAGGCCGCGAAGATCGTCACCGCGTCGAAGAAGCTCTCAGGGGTGAAGCGGGCAGGTGGCGGGGCGAACGAGCAGAGGGGGCCCAAGAAGGAGATCGCAGAGAAGCGGAAGAACATCCGCGAGAAGCTCAAGAAGGTCTCCGCGAAGGTGTTGATCTTCATGTACCTCACCGACTTCCGCGAGGAGCGCCTTGCACACGTCATCGAGTCGCTCGACACCGCACTGTTCCTGCGCTCCACCGGCCTTTCGCTCGACTCCTACGCAAAGCTGACGGAGATCGGCGTCATCGACGTCGGCAACATGACCGACGCGATCCAGAAGTTCCGCTACTTCGAGAAGAAGAGCATCGAAGGACTGGTTACGACGGGGACTACGGGATGATCACTTCCACAGGCCTGTGGGTGCAAGAGAGGCGAGGCAGCTCATTGAGCAGGTTACCCCCAGAGCTCGGTCCTGAACAGCTCACCCTGCGGGTCCTCACTGGCGCGCTTGCGGGGTTACATGACCCGTCATATAGCATGGAACCTCGCTCCAGGCCGGCAAGAACCTGCAATCAAGTGACACCAGATCAGGAGCGGAGGAAGTCAGGAACGAGAGAAGCCGACTTCTTCAGTACCGACTACCAACAACGTAGACATGCGCCACAAGGAAACGCTGCGCACCAGCTACCTAAGAGCCCTCAAGGCCAACACCGCCTCGAACACCAACGTCTAGGGCAACACACTCGCAAAACGGCGCCCAAGACGCGATTCGCCGACTGAACTGTCGAACTTGGGACTACGGCCCAATACTAACGAAAGTAGTTGTACTCCCACGGCACTCCGATGGCGACACCAAGGCCAAAACCTGCCCCAAGACTCCCGTGCCCACTTGTCGTTACACCAAACCCAATCAGTTGATTCAACAGGCTCACGGCTGCATTGTGTGCATTCTGAGAGCAATTGATCACCTGAACCAGAGCATTTGCCTGTGCTGTGGGCTACGACTTATTCTGTAGCGGTCGAATCCGGCATGGACACATGCCGACATGCAATGGCGTTTGGGTACTTGGGCAGGTGCACAAAGTTGCGGGCTAGCGAGTGCGGCGTTTTGTAACACGTTTGCGCCCCGGGATTGGCTCCGGACGAGATGGCACAGGCCGGCCCTCCAGCACAATGTAACTGTGGCTGTAGCACTTGTACTCCCTATGCCTGGTGACTGCCCGAACCGACTTACCTGACGGCGCTCCGTCCTTCCTAGTTACGAAGTACGCGGTTGGCTTCTCCGTCAGCCTGCGCTTCGCAGAAGTCACCCTGAGGACCGTACTTGGCGACCCCTTCCTAGCCACATCTATCGACGATGCCAGGACGATTTTCGGCTTCCTGTGTCGCTTCACTTCTTCGGCGGCGTCTTCGGACCCCGCGGTGGGGGAGTAGGCGCAGGACGTCGCGGAGGCACACGCCCCTTGCCTGGAGGCTGTGGACGTTCAGGTCGCCGGTCACTAGTCCTACCCTCGTTCAATGGCTTGCGCCCCATCCTGCTCTCCCCTCGAGCTCAAAGGTTCACTGCCGCATACCAGGTGAGCACGGCAAGCCCGAGGATGAATGTGATGAACGCCAACGCATTCAGTACTCGGACAACCGTTTGCCAGCTGTTTCCCGGGCTCTCCTCAACCTCGTTCCGGTACATGTAGCTGTCGATCTTCAGCTCGACGACGTTCGCCCGAATCGATGCCGCGAAGGATGATAGCGAGAGAACGATGGCGACCAGGAACACAATCCAAGCCATCAGCAGTATCCACCGCTGCTCGCTACCGATGACGTTCGCGAGAGCTACGGAAAAGCCGAACGTACCTGCAGACAGCGTCAGAATCCACCGGTCGAGTGCGTCTCGTTGGCCGCCGATGATGTCCTCGAGTTCCCGTCTGCGATCCAAATAGTCCTTCCGTCTCGAATCTTCGCGGTCGGTGGTCTCTCCTTCAGCAACACCACCGTCTATCATGGTCTCTCCTTCAGCAACACCACCGTCTACCATTGTAGGAATGGCATCCTCCGACACATAACCTCCGTGGGTACGACCGGCATGAGAGTTCGATCAGGCTAGCATCATGCGTTTGTTTAGTCAGTGCGAAATGCGCCTGAGGGCTCTAGGGCATAACTTGGCATGCTGTCAGGGGCACGCCGCCTAGTTTGAGGGGAGTTCTCTGCGAAGCAAGTTGAAACTGGCGCCGCTCATAAACACCGCCTTGGGATGCGGGATGTCATGGCGCATAGCGCTTTCAGTATCTGGATGCTTCACGACCAAAAACGGCCTCTCTGCGCTCATGTTCTGTCGCCCTGTCTCTTGACGCGCTGAAAGCCTCTATGGCCAACTGGACGGCCTCGATGACCACTGGATCGGTGTGTGCAAGCAGGGGTTGAAGATCATCGATCCGACGTTGCCAATAGGCTGCCTCGCTACCCAACCAGCTTGACCACATACCTTGCAGTACCTGCGCAATCTCGTCCGCCCCGTAACGCCGAGCAGCCTGTTCACTAAACGCCATCCAGGTCTCAGTCGGCTTGATTCTTGAGAGCGGTGCGAGATGGTAATGAGCCAGACGGTCCTGCTGAAGCAGTAGTGAATAGAGCTCCGTGTCGTCGCCCACAAGATGCTGAACAAGTCCGTCAAGCCCGTAACCCTCGGGAATTCTCTCGATCAGGCGTTGACGTGCGCTTCTGTCAACGGCCCTCACAGCTGTGGCAATGAGTTCTTCTTCGTCGAATCGAAGCATTCTGACCATAAACCGATCAGGGTCCAAAATCACCTGCTCCAGCCAGCCTTCAGCTAGGTATCCGCGGCCTTCGACACTCGTCTCCACGATGTACTGGTCCAGAAGGTGAGCTGTCCGAACAAAGGCTGTCTCCCAAATGGGCCGCACTTCATGGGCCATGGTGTCCTGCCAGTAAAGGCCAGAGAGATCAGTTACGGTGTTGGCAGAGACACTTGGATCGGCATGATTCAACAGTGAAGCCAGTCGCGTCGGCTCCGCGCTGCTCTGCCAAAGGGCATGAGCTATGACCGAAGGGTGCTGAGGTAGAGCCTCCAATACCTCTTCCCAAATCTCGGCTGGGAGGTCAGGGACGCCCAGACTGATGTGAAACGCGATACCCACGTACAACCGATTCTTGATGCACGACCTGAACACCTGGTCCCACCCAGGTGCCCGTAAACCGACTGCTACTTGCAGGAAGGGAGCAACATATGCGGGCCGGGCGCCTCGCTCAACAAGCCTCATGGCTACATCGGCTGGACGATCTGTCTCCTTCGCGAGTTCATAGCAAAAGACGTTGGAGTAAGAGTGCCAACCGGGGCCCAAACTGTCCTCTTGCGCGGATAGCTCGATCAGGCGACTTAGGAGCTCATCATCGCTGAGGTCTGACCATGTGGCAGCGAGCGTACGAGTCTTCGTTACGGAAGCGGCCGACTCAGCTTCCCAATCTTCCCAGAAAGCGCGTGAACGAACTGGGAACAGTGCCTCCAACAACTCGTTGTTAGGCAGCGAGGCCCCTGTGAACTCTCCCTGAGCTACCAGTTGCTTGAGTTGGTGAATCACCTCTGGGCGCTCGTGCGCCCAATCGGCAAGGTCCAGCAGCATTGCCCTGCCGAGGCTGCGAACGATCGCATGGAGTTCGGCGCCTCCAACAGGCAGGTCAGAGAAGAACCATCGACGCACGGCTTCCAACGCAGGTTGCCAGCTGGCTACTGCTGCGGGGTCGAACAGCTCAAGCACGCTGCGCCATTGACTCCCTAGCTTCTCGCAATCCTCTGCGGTCAAAGCCCCGCGTCCTACGATGAACGTGTTACCTGCCCCTGGATCGAGGTCATCCGTCTCCACGGTGGGGTCAAAGATGATCGGGATGCACTGACTGGCGACCGTCACATCTCCACCGGCCTCGAGGAAACCTTGAGCGGCCCTCAGGACATGGGTTCGTTTTTCGATGAGCGTTAGCTGGGACCGCGGATCTCGTACCCAGTCGAGTATCTGGCGTAGTGGAAGACTAGGGTTGCTATGCAACGGACCATCATCGGCTCTAGCTACGCGCAGCAGGTGGGCAAGCGCTTGCGTCGGTGCATCTTCCAGCGCCTCCACAGCGACACTAGGAATGCGCTCTGGCCGATTGCTGATGATCCAGTCGACAGCGCCCCGCCCAGTCTGGGCAAACTCCCGCCACAGTCCAGTCTCTTCTACGAGACTTGTCACGAAGTCCAACGGAATGTCTGCCCCGACATAACGAGCGCCAAGAACGGATCTTGCTGCATGTGTGCGAGAGGGTGCTTGGGCAACCAACCTCTCGAACAACGGCCTTGGCAGCGAGGTCCCGCCTCTAAAGAACTCATCCCGGATCAATGCGCGTCTAAGCGCGGCAGGTTGCACAGAGACGGTAGCTCCGCGATCCATGACGATGCCACCGGATGCCAGCAGTGCGGTTGTAGTGGATAGCTGGATCGGGCTTACGCCGAGCAGGGCGGCGACCACCTCTGTAGACATACCCGACGCGCCACCAATCGACAGTGCTGCAAGGATTGGTTTCGCTAGATCACCCAAGAGATCGGCGAGGCGATCAATCATCTGAACAAGTGCGTCACCTCGAACAACTCTCTCAACACCATCGACTTTGCATGCGTGAGCAAGCGCGGTGGCAAGACCAGGCAAACCCTCCGCCTGGTTAACGATCTCGCGCACAAGCCAGTTCGGCCCTATGACTCCCATGCTCTTGACTACTTCGACAACCTGATTCCGCGTAAGTCGATCGAGCTCACGCACTTGATGCAATGTCAGACTCATGAGATCGGCTACTCGCTTAGCCTCTGTAGGCCAAATTGCGGCTAGGACACGAAAGTTCGCACCCAGTTCTGCTCGCAGGTGCACAAGTTGTTGGATCAGATCCTGTTGAGAAGCCAACTGGGCGTCGTCGACGATGATGAATCGTGGCTCGTGTTCACGAATGCCATTGGCTAGCGCTGTTCGGTCGCTAGTCACAGCGAAGAGACCGAAGCTCTCATCCTTCGCAAGACGGTGTAGCAGGTAAGTCTTGCCCGAGCCTGGTTGGCCGACAAGCAGTCCATCCCCATCTAGGCCCCGTAGCCAGTCCAGGTCGGCGTCACGCCCCGTGATCAGCTGGTCACCGTATGGCCTAAGCGAGAGGGGAAAGACCGAAAGAGCCGGCGGATTGCCAACGAGCCCAAGCAAATCTCGACACCAAGCAGGACTTCGATAGAGACGCTGGGCCAGGTCAGTTTGGTCGTGAACGTTGACCAAGTTGAAACCAAGCTCTTCCGCCCTTGCATACAGATTCTGGCGGCGCTGCGGAGTCAAGGCTTTTGAAGTGACGAACACGACGCTTCGGCTCCGCCAACCCTTCGACATAAACATCTTGAGGTTTCTTGTCAGGTTGTCGAGCACATTGTGGGCAGTTGTTATAACCACTGGGATGAGCGGAAGCCCGCTGGATCCAATGGCACCATCCATACCTGCGTCGCTGCCGCCCTTTACGACAGCGAGCCCGGGGTAGTCCGTCCTCAATAGGTCACAGACAGTCTGCTCGAACACGTCCGCATCGAGGTGTTCTCCCAGGCGCTCCAAGATTGAGGAGTACAAAGGATCACGGATCATGATTGCCGCTCCATACAGGCTACCTGATAAAAAGCAGACCCAGGCCTGCTTGGAGGTCACATGTAGAGGTTCGCGAAAGGTATCCCTGACACGCGAAAAGTGCCATCTCCTTGTGAGCTAGGTGGACGAAAGGCCTTCTCTACGACCAATCTTACGGCAGGCGGGCTGTTCCCTGCATAGAAGACGCTCGTCATATGACGAAATCTATGCATCAGGCGAGCCCCAAACTGGTGCACGGACGCATCACCGGATTGCAGTTCGATGACAACCCCATCAAGGCTAGCCGCCAACTGCTCCTCTTCTGGATCAACAATGCGCTGGCTGTGCTCTAGGACGTAGGAATGTGAACCGGCCTGGGTTTCGTAGAGACTTCTTCTTCACGCGGCCTGCCTTGGCAGG
>CAYXJZ010000025.1:0-37089 GCA_964465355.1 uncultured bacterium
TTCGAGCCGACCGCCGAGGTCGACGACGCCACCTGGGAGCGGGTGATGCGGGTCAACGTCACCGCCCCCATGAAGCTGAGCCGCGCCGTGCTGCCGCTCTTCCTCGAGCGGGGCGGCGGGACCATCGTGAACGTGAGCAGCGAGGCCGGCCTGCGTGGATCGGCGGCCGGGACCGCCTACAGCACCTCCAAGCATGCGCTGATCGGTCTGACCAAGAGCACGGCCTTCTTCTACGCCCCCAAGGGCATCAGGGTGAACGCCGTCGCACCGGGTGGGGTGAAGACCAACATCGTGGCCGAGTTCAGGTCGGCCTGGGCAGGGGAGCGCCTCGGGCCCTTCATGCGAACGAACGTGCCGCCACCCGCCGAGCCGGAAGAGCTCGCTGCCGCCATCACCTGGTTGCTCAGCGACGACGCGAGCAACGTCACAGGCGCGGTGTTGGCATCGGACGGCGGATGGTCGGCGATCTGAGGCCGGCGCAGCGAGGCCGAGCCGGCGCTCACGTGCCCTTGCGGGTCGCCAGCAGCCTGAGGAAGGCGGCCGCCACGACGACCACCAGGCCGCCTGCGACCAGGTTGAGTCCGAGGTAACCGAGGGCGGCAAGGACCAGGCCGGCGGACGCGGCGGCGGCGGCGCCTGCCAGGCTCATCAGCGCGTCAGACAAGCCTTGGGTGCCCAGCCTGGCAGAGGGGGGCACCCCGTCCACCACCAGCACCGAGCCGGCCACCGAGGCTGCTGACCAGCCGACGCCGAGCAGGATGAGGCCGGCCGTGACGGCGGCGTGCCGATGGTCGCCCAGCCCGGCCAGCAGCACGGCGACGATCAGCGTGGCCAGGCCACCAAGGACCACCGCCTTGCTGCCGATCCGGTCGCTGAGCAGGCCCATGAGCGGTGAGAGGGCGTACATGCCAGCGATGTGCAGGCTGATGGTCAGCCCGATGATGGTGACCGAGGCGCCGTGACCAGCCAGGTGCACCGGGGTCATCGACATCACGCCCACCATGACGGCGTGGGCGCAGACGATGGCCAGCAGCCCGGCCGCGGCGACGGGGCGCGAGGTGATCTCGGCGAAGGAGGCCCGCAAGCTCTGTCGCCGTGGGGCGCCTGGTTGCGCGCTCACCGCGTCGGCACCCGCCGATGCGAACGCAGATGCGGCCGCGTCCCGCTGGGCGAGCAGGTAGGGATCGGGCCGGAGGCCGACGAGCAGCACGACCATGGCCAGCAGCATGCCCGTCGTGGAGAAGATGAAGATGCCGGTCAGCTCAGGGAGGCCGAGCCAGCCGGCCACCACGGCTCCCGCACCCAACAGGTTCGGTCCGGCCACGGCGCCGACCATGGTCATCCACACCACCAGCGACAGGTCGCGTCCCCGGTGGCGGGCTTCGCTCAGGTCGGTGGCGGCGAAGCGCGCCTGCAGGTTCACCGCGCCGCCCAAGCCCATGAGCACACCAGCGACCAGGAGCAGGGGGAAGCTGCCCCAGGTGGCCGCGGCGATGGCGGTGATGGAGCCGAAGGCCGCCAAGGCAAGGCCGGCCGACAGGGCGGTGCGCCGGCCCCTTGCCATGGCCAAGCGGGCAAGGGGCATCGCGGCCAAGGCCGTCCCGAGGGTGGCCACGGTGGTCATCGAGCCTGCCCAGGCCGTCCCAGCCAGTTGGGCAGCCAGCAGGGAGCCGACCGTGACGGTGGCGCCCATGCCGACGCCGCTGAGCACCTGGACGACGGAGAGGAGGGCGACGGTCCTGCGCTGGATGGCCTGACGCCCCCCGGGAGGTGGGGGGTCCCCGGATGGCAGGGATGTCGTCGTCATCGCATGGGCCTGCTGGCTGCTGCTGACGGCCTCACCCTTCAGGCGATCGAGGCCTGGTAGATGGACTCGATGGCGGCGTCAAGCGCCTGGTCGAACTCCGCGCCGGACTGCCTGGCGCTCAGCCCCTCGCTCAGCGCCCTGCTGAAGCTGGCGATGACGCCGGGGTTGCGGGCCAGGCGGGCGTTGGACTCCTCGCGGCTGTAGCCGCCGGAGAGCGCGACCACGCGCAGCACGGCAGGATGGTTGGCCAGCTCGGTGTAGAAGCCGTCCACCGTGGGGATGGAGAGCTTGAGCATGACCTGCTGACCATCGTCCAAGTCGGCCAGGCGCAGGAGGATGCCGGCCTTGAGCAGGGTCTCGGCCTCGGCCTTGTCGGCGGCGTTGATGTCGACCTCGGGCTCGAGGATGGGCATGAGGCCGGCGGCCAGGATGCGGCGGCCGACCTCGAACTGCTGGTCCAGCACCGCGGCGATGCCACCGGCGTCGGCTGACTGGATCACCGAGCGCATCTTGGTGCCGAAGACGCCCTTGTCCCGTGCGCGGGCCAAGAGGGCGTCAAGGCCACCGATCTCCTTCATGAGCTGGACGCCGTCCGCCTCGGCCGCCAGGCCCTTGTCCACCTTGAGGAAGGGGACGACCTGCTTCTTCGACCACAGGTAGTCGGCGAAGCCTTGGCCCTCCACCTCGCGGTCCATGGTGGCCTCGAAGAGGATGGCGCCGATGACCCTGTCGCCGCCGAAGCTGGGGCTGGTCACGATGCGGCTGCGCATCTGGTGGATGAGGTCGAACATCTGCTCGTCGCCGTCGTAGGCGGATGGCTCGATGCCGTAGAGGCTCAGCGCCTTGGGCGTGCTGCCGCCGCTCTGGTCGAGGGCGGCGATGAAGCCCTTGCCGGATCCGACCTTGCGCAGTTGTTCCTGGTTCATGGTCCTGCCTCCCTGGTCTTGGGCGCCGACGCCTGATGGCTGCGGGGCGCGTCCGCTGTGGGCCTGAGCCCGTCTACGCAGCTCTGGCCCTAGCGTAGCCAATCGCGGGGCATGGGGGAGGACGATCGCTCAGTGCAGGAAGCGCAGATCGATCCTGCCGTTGCTCGTAGAGACGCGCAGCTCCTTCGGACCGCCAGCCCTGCTCTCCGGCAGGTTGTTGCGCGCGTTCGAGGCGCGGCTGCTGATGCTGAAGGCGTCCATCGTGTCGTCGATGGTGCCTTCGATACGCCCGTTGCTCGTCCTCAGCTCGATGACCCTGCCTGCCGTGATGGAGGAGACGGTGAGACGGCCGTTGCTCGTCCTCAGGACGAGCTCCGTCCCCGCTCTGACCTCGGTCGCCGTCACGGCGCCGTTGTTGGTCTGCGTGCTGATCGTCTCTGCCTCCACCTGCCGAAGCTCGACGGGGCCGTTGGAGGTGGTAATCCTCAGTTGGCCGACCAGCCTCAAGCCGTCCAGCTGGATCCGGCCGTTGCTCGTCCTCAGGGTCAGCTCGCCTTGCAGGTCCACGTCGTTGGTGGAGATCCTGGCGTTGCTGGTGGCCAGTGAGACAGCCCCCAGGTAGGCGGCTGGGACCGCGAGCACGGTGGCGTCGCCCCTGGTGAAGGAGAAGTCGAAGATCCGCTCGAACCACGGCCTGTTGTCGCGGTAGGCGATGGTGAGCACCCCGGAGTTCGACAGGTCGATGTCGTAGAAGTCCCACTCGCTCTCGAGGTAGGTGAGATGGATCCGGTCGTCGGGCGAGGCCACCATCCGTACCGCTGTGTTCGTGTCCCTCAAGGCGATCGCGGAGACGGTGGCACCCTGGACGGTGTAGGTCTTCTCCTCGTAGGCGACTCTCCGCCCAAGGCTGGCGAGGTCCCCGTCCACCATGGTGAGGGAGGTGGCGAATAGCGCGAGCCCGCCGATGATGCAGGCGACGGCGATGGACAGGGCGATCCTGGTGGGCAGGCTCATGATCGGGCTCCTCTTTCAGCAACGGCCGAGGGGACGAAGAGGCCCCTCAGCCCGCGCGAGATCATCACCGTCAGCTTGATCAGGCCGACCGCCGCTGCCGCTGCGGCGAAGAAGGCGAGGATGGAGAGGCCGACGCTGACGAGGCCGAGGGCGATCACCATCAGCCCCGTCGCCGTGCCGGCGCTGAAGTTCAAGGGACTGAGGACCAGAGCGATCAGCCCGCCGACGCCGAGGCCGACCACGACCGCGAACAGGCTGGCCACCACCGACCAGACGCTGACGAACACGGCGACCACCACCGCGACGATGGAGAGCAGCAGGGGCAGCCATACCGGTGACCCGAGGACCAGCAAGGTGACCGTGAGCGCCGTCATACCGCCCTTCGGTCGCATCCGCTCCCTGAGCAGCGTTGGCAGCGGCGTCTCGAGGATGATGCGCTCGGCGATGACGTCGACGCTCTCCATGCTCGCCACGGCGTCCTGCTCGGCCATGCCGTCCTCGATGCGGTCGTCGAGCATCTCGGCGTAGTAGGCCAACGACCTGTCGATGGCGCTCTGCGGCAGCGAGGTCAGCCTGCTGCGGAGCGAGGCGAGGAACTCCCCCTTAGTCATGACCCACCGCTTCCCTGATGAACATGTACACGTCCGTCACCTGCTGCCACCCTTCGAGGAACTCGGCGATCCTGCGCTCGCCTTCCTGCGTGATCCTGTAGTACTTGCGCAACCTTCCGTTGTGCTCCACCGAGTGCACGCCAAGGCAGCGGCTCGCTTCGAGCCGCTTGAGGATGGGGTAGAGCGTCGACTCCGATATCTCGATGTGGCCGGCCAGGTCCTTGATGATCTTGTAGCCGTAGGAGTCTTCCTTGTGCAGCACGGCCAAGACGCAGATCTCGAGCAGGCCCCGTTTGAGTTGTGCATCCATCCCGTTACCTCGCGTGGCGTCATACTACATGACGCATAGTATGGATTGTCAAGGGGAGGGCATGGCCTGTGGATCGAGCCGGACCCGTTGAACTGCTATGGGCAACCTTCTGGTGGGCGGTGAGGGGATCGAACCCCCGACCCTCTCCGTGTAAAGGAGACGCTCTACCGCTGAGCTAACCGCCCGAGCCCGAAGAGCATACGCGAGCGGGGTCGTTTCGTCACCCCGTCGCCGTCACCAGATCGCTTCGATGAGCAGCACGACGCCGCCGATCACAAGTCCGGTGATGGGGATGAGCAGGATGGGCCAGGGGATGGGGCGGGGGAAGAGGATGCGCACAGGCTGCCAGAAGTCGCGGAAGGCGGGATGGCCGCGGGTGCCTGGCAACAGGATCGAGGCGGGCTGCAGCAGGCCGACGACCAACCAGTCGAGGATGACCAGGTTGACCAGGTGGAGGATCAGGATCATGACCGCGCCGAGGCCAAAGGCCGGCCAGAGGCCGATGTCGCCGCCGGCAGCCGCTTTCATCGCCAGCACCCCGCCGACGGTGCTGGCGATGAAAGCCAACATCAGCAGCAGGATCATGATGCGTTGCACCTGGCGCCCTGTGGCAGACTGCTCCTTGCCGTAGGCGGCCCGGACGCTCTCCGGGTAGTCGTTGAGCATGGCGTCGGGGGCGACGCGCATGCCGCCAAGGATGATGACGCAGAAGAGACCTGCAAAGACGCTGCCCCATGCGCAGGCGATGGTGAGGACCTGGGTGGCGGACACAGCCGAGAGTTTAGCCATGCCTAAAATCCATGTCAAGCGCTCACCGCGATGTCCGGCTTGGGCGGCAACGAATGGCTTGCCCCGCCTGTCTTGGGGTCGGCATCGCCGAAGGGGTCGCGCCTGCCCTGCCGACGCCCGAGCGTTTCGACCTCATCGGGGCTGCGCTCTGCCTGGTGGGGGTGGCGGTCATCATGTACGCGCCACGCTGAGCTCTGGGAGAAGGAACGACGAGGGCATGCTCGGTCTTAGCTGACGGCCCCCGTTCCTCGCCGCCACACGTCGGGATGCGGCACGGTCCGGTAGGCATGGGCGCAGACGATGGCCAGCCACGCCCACCCCGCCACCACGGCAAGCCACAGCAGCAGCACGCCGGCCGGACCAGCCGAGAGGGCAGCGCCGCCGATGAAGCCGAGCAGGATCACGGCCCCGGCCAGGCGGGAGAGGTTGGCCAGAACGGCCTCGCGCCGACCCCTCAGCCAGCCGGACGCCATGAAGGCGGCCACGGCGAGGGCGACGAAGCCCACGGCACCGAAGGCCAAGTGGAGGATGCCGCTGAGCGAGCCACCGGTGGCCACCGCGCCTTCGGGGAAGCCCGCCATGGGATCGGGCGGGAAGATCCCGCTGGCGATCAGCGCGAGCCCATAGACGCCGAGAAGCATGCTCGTGCGCTTGGCGGGGAGGATCACACGAGCAAGGCCCAAGGCAGCCGCCATGACCATCAGGCCGCTCAGGATGAGGTTGGCGCTCTGCACCCAGCCGCTTGGACCGAGCATCAAGAGGCTGAGGGCGTGCCTCGAGAAGTCGAAGCCCTCGCGCAGGACGCCGTGCACCACGCCGGTGATCAGGTAGAAGATGCCGGCCACGACACCCCAACCGAGGAGGGAGCGGGTCACGGCGGCGGCTGTGTCGAACTTGCTGGTTTGGCTCATGTCGGCAGCCTATGGCAGGGTGACCGCGACGGGCTTCTCCAGAACTGCTGGATCGGGGCGGCCAGGTCCTGTGGGACCTGCGGATCGGGACGGGCACTACCCGACGTACACTGGTCACCCAGATGAACACCATGGCCGACCATCACGCGTCCAGGAGCGCCTTCGGCTCCGCATGAGCTTCCTCAGCTTCGTCGTCAATCTCGTCCGTGGCTTCCTGATCGGTGCGGTGGAGATCATCCCCGGTGTCAGCGGTGGCACGGTGGCCTTGGTCATCGGTGTGTACGAGGATCTCATCAAGGGGGCAAGCCATCTGCTCAAGGGGGTGGTGGCGACCGTGCTCGGTCTGTTCAGGCGCGAGGCGCGAAGCCGTGCGCGCCTGCACTTGGCCGAGGTGCGATGGCCCGTGGTTGGCCCTGTCCTGATGGGCGGCGTGATCGCCCTGTTCACGGTCTCCACCGGCGTCGCCGGCTTGATCGAGGACCATCCGGTGGAGGCCAAGGCGGTGTTCTTCGGCCTGATCGCGGCGTCGGTCGTGGTGCCCCTGAGGATGGCGGGCGGGCCGTTGCGGGCTCGCGACATCGGTCTCGTGGCCTTGGCCGCCGTCGTCGGTGTGGTGCTGACCAGCCTGCCGGTCGCAGAGGTCGCGCAACCACCGTCATGGCTGGTCATGGTCTCGGCCGCCTTCGCCGTCTGCGCCTTGGTGCTGCCTGGCGTCTCCGGCGCCTTCCTGTTGGTGGCCGTCGGCATGTACGAGCCGACCCTGAACGCCCTGGTCCGGCGCGACTGGGGCTATCTTGCCGTCTTCGTCACCGGCGCTGTCATCGGGCTTGCCCTGTTCGTCCAGCTCTTGCAGTGGCTGCTGGAGCATCGGCGTCGCCCGACGCTGATGGTCATGACCGGCCTGATGGCCGGCTCGCTGCGCGCCTTGTGGCCATGGCAGGGGGAGGGCCGCGTCTTGCAGCCCGTCGGCGAGAACGCGCTACTCGTGTTGGGGCTCGCTCTGGTGGGCACCGCCGTCGTCACTGCCCTTGTGGTCGTTGAACACAGGATGGTGGCCGGACGTCAGCGATCACGGTGATGCCGTCGGTGGTCTCGGTCTGGTAAGGCGTAGACGCGGACGTAGTCGACCAGCATCTCCTGCGGGAACTGGGTGGTCGCGTCCGGATCGCCCGGCCAGTCGCCCCCCACGGCCACGTTCAGGATGATGTAGAAGGGATGGTCGAAGACCCAGCGGGCACGTGCGGGTAGGTCGCCTTGATCGACGGTGAAGTAGGGCCGGTCGTCCAGTGACCAGGTGATGGACTCCGGTGTCCAGTCGACGGCAAAGACATGAAAGTCGTTGGCGATGGGCTCGCGACCAGGCAGGGTCGTGCTTCTGCCGATGCTCGCCGCGTCGGAATAGCCGGGGCCGTGGATGGTGCCGTGGATCAGGTTGGGCTCACGACCGATGTGCTCCATGATGTCGATCTCGCCCGATTCGGGCCAACCCACCCGGCGGACATCGTTACCCAGCATCCAGAAGGCCGGCCAGATGCCTTGGCCGTGGGGTACTTTGATACGTGCCTCGATGCGGCCGTAGGTCACCTCGACCGTGCGGGCTGTCGTGATCCTGGCGGAAGTGTACTCACATGGCCCACCGTAGTAGCAGGAGGGCGCGTTACCCCCAGTCTCCAGCGCACGGATGACCAGATGGCCATGGCCGTCAAGGAAAAGGTTCGCTGCGTCAGCGGTGTAGGCCTGGCGCTCGGCGTTGCCCCAGCCATTGTTGCCGTCGCCGATCTCTGGGGTCCAGATGTCGAAGTCGGGTTGGCTGCCGGCCGGGCCGTCGAACTCGTCGGACCAGACCAGTTCTGATGCAGGGGCCGCGCCCAGCCCCGAGCAGGAGAGCAGCAGCCACGCCGAAAGAACTAGGAGGCGATGCCTCGGTGCGTTGGCGATCGCCTCCAAGAGCGATGAGATGGTGGAACGGATCATGGCAAGATCCCGGACGGCCCATGTGTGTTCAAGCGCGGCACCTCGACATTCCACCGCAGCCTAAACCGTATGGGGCCGCCTCGCCGTCGTGCCACAGCGGCTCCTCAGCGGTCCAGGTACCACCGGACCTCATCGATGGCTGCGCTGCCCGGGCCGCCACGAACCTCCAAGTCAAGGCCCCACAGCTTCCCGCTGTCCAGCATGCCGCTATCCGGCGCACCTGGAGGCTGCACCTCGGCGCGGCTGAAGCCCTCGAAGGGCAAGCGCACCCGTACCCAGCCCTCGGCGTCGTCCACGAAGGAGGAGGTGAAGCGCTCTGAGGTGTCAGGTGATGCGTAGACCCGCACGTAGTCGATCAGCATCTCCTGCGGGAACACCGTGCTCGCGTCCGGATAGCCTGGCCAGTAGCCGCCCACCGCCACGTTCAGGATGATGAAGAAGGGGTGGTCATAGACCCAGCGGGCACCGCTCGGCAGGTCGCCAGGCGACAAGGTGGAGAAGGCCACGCCATCCAGCGACCAGGTGATGGACTCCGGCGTCCAGTCGACGGCGAAGACATGGAAGTCGTCGGCGACAGGGTCGCCGCCTGGCAGGGTGGTGCCGCGGCCGATGCCCTCCGCACCTGAGTAGCCTGGGCCGTGGATGGTGCCGTGCACCTGGTTGGGCTCGCGACCGATGTGCTCCATGATGTCGATCTCACCCGACTCTGGCCAACCCACCTGCCCGATGTCATGGCCCAGCATCCAGAAGGCCGGCCAGATGCCCTGGCCACGGGGCAGCTTGATGCGCGCCTCGATGCGACCATAGGTCACCTCGACGGTGCCCGCCGTGATGATCCTCGCCGATGTGTACTCACATGGGCCGCCGTAGTAGCAGGGAGGCGCTTCGCCTCGGGTCTCCAGCACGCGGATGACAAGGTTGCCCTCACCATCGAGGAAGAGGTTGGCGGGATCGTCGGTGTAGCTCTGGCGCTCGGCGTTGCCCCAGCCGGCGATACCGTTGGCGCTGCCGTCACCGATCTCGGGGGTCCAGACGCCAAAGTCGGGTTGCGCGCCAGCCAGGCCTTCGAACTCGTCTGACCAGACCAGCTGCCATGCGCGGTCCTCGTCACGGGCTCCGAGGACGGTGACCCGAACCGTGCGGCCGCTGCCGTCCCCGCGGTACCAGAACTCGACACCGTCGGCGTGCGAGGCATCGACGGCCTGTGCGAAGCGGCGTTGCACAGCGGCTTCTTCCTCCCATGCGAGCGCCAGCATGCGCTCGAAGCGGTCCTGGCCAGGGCGGGCCGTTGCCGCGCTGTCGACCAGCTCCGCGATCCCGATGGTGGTGCCCTGCATGGCGGTGAAGCCGTCCAAGCCCTGGCCGAAGTCGGCGATGAGATCGGGGTCGAAGGGGTCGTCGTCCTGGATGAGGATCACCGCCCGGCGGCCGAAGCCGAGCTCGGCGCCCCTTGGCCCGTCGAGGATGGCGATGGCCCGCTGATCACCGGTGTGGCGGCTGTCCTGCAGCGTGCGCAAGCTGAAAGACGCCTCGCTCACCCCGGGCGGGAAGACGAGCAGCTCGTTGACTGGCACGAAGTCGCGGAAGGCCTCCGCGTCCTCACCACGGACGAAGACCCGAACCGATACCGCCTCCTGGCCGGCCTCCGAGAGGAGGACGCGGATCACGACGTCATCGCCCTCCACGACCCGCACGGCGGGGGTGGCGAACTCGATGGTGATCGAGCCTTCCGACACGGTGCCGCTGGTGCCATAGGCCTCGACCCTGGCGACATGGCTGCTGCCGGAGCCGGGCGGGAAGCCGAGCGCCCAGCCCGAGGCCTGGTCGAGGCCGAGTCCGTCGTCTGGCGCGCCGCCCGGCTGGAAGTCGGTGCGGCGGGCGAAGGAGGAGAAGGGGATCTCGATCAGTCGCCAATCGCTGCTGTCGTCGGTGAAGCGGTAGAACCAGCGCTCGGCGCTGTCGCCTGTGAGGTTGGGGTTGCGGTTGTCGAAGAGGTCGACCTGCACCTGCCCGCCGCTGGCCGCGCCCGCGTACCAGAAGCGCAGGCCGAGGTAGGGCGACAGGTCGCGGGCGATCCAGCGGGTCATGGCTTCGTCGCTGAAGGCGTGGGTGATGCCGCCCCATGAGGCGATGGTGTGGTCGACGCGCAGGACGCTCTCTGGGCCTTCCTGGTCGGGCAGCGCCATGGCGTCGCCCGGCTCCACCGTCACCGCGGAGAGATCGAGGCTTCCGCCGCCGTCCTGCCAGGTGACGAAGCCGATGCCGTTGCCGAAGTCGTCATCTGCGGAAGGCACCCCTTGTGTGAAGTCGGTCAGCTGCAGGGTCTGGGCGTCCTCTTGCGCGGGCGCAAGGGCGAGCGTCGTCAACACCACGCTGGCCAGGAGTGCGCGTGCTGCCCGGAGTCGCGCGAAGGCACCGGAGCGCTTCGCTGCGCGCCGATCCATGAGGCCGGCATCGAGGTTCGGGTCGGGGGTGGGCCAGCTCATGCGGATCCTCCAGCTTCGTCGTGCGGCCTTGTTCGCAGGCCGTGGCCGATGTCGAAGAGGGCGTTGCCTTCCTCGCCGCCATCGCCGGCGCCGGGGAAGGGGTGGAGCGGGAGGTCGGCGGTGGTGGCGGGCCAGCGGTAGCGCAGCGTGCCCTCGAAGGCGTGCACGCCAAGGATGGGCTCGGCGACGGCCGCGCCCTCGCTGCCGGGCAGCCAGGCGGCGACGATGGCGTCGGCGTGGTGCGTGGCCTCGCCGAGCACCAAGGGCCGACCGGCGTAGATGATGAGGATCAGCGTGTCGACCCGTGCGCGGACGCGCGCGATCACGGCCTGATCAGCTTCCTCCAAGCCGAGGTCGTAGCGGTCGCCCATACCCTCGGCGTATGGCGTCTCGGCCACCACGACGATGCCGACCGGCGCGCGTTCCTCGCCATCGCCGGACGGATCGAACAGGAACTCGGTACCAGGGCGCAGGCGCCTGAGCCCGTCCAGCAGCGTCGACCCCGGCGTGATCCTCCCCTGCGATCCCATCCAACTGACGGTCCAACCGCCGCACTGCAGGCCAACGTCGTCGGCGCCGACGCCGCTGACCAAGACCTTCGGGACCGAGGGCGGCAGTGGCAGCGCGTCACCACGGTTCTGCAGCAGCACCAGGCTGCGCCTGGCGGCCTCATGCGCGATGCGGCGGTGGCCTTGGTGGCCGACGGTGCTCAGCTCGGGCATGTGGCGCTCGTCGTCGGCGCCTGAGAAGAGGCCGAGGCGGGCCTTGACGCTCAGGATGCGCCCAGCTGCGTCGTCGATGCGCTCCAGAGGCACGGTGCCACGGAGCACAGCGTCCTCGAGGGTGTCGATGAAGCGGGCGTAGTCGAAGGGCACCATGACCATGTCGATGCCAGCGTTGATGGCCTGCTCCACGCTGCTGGCGAAGTCGTCGTCGATCTGGTCGACGGCCTCCCAGTCGGTGACCACGAAGCCGCTGAAGCCCAGCTCGCCCTTCAGGACATCCGTGAGCAGGTGATGGTGGGCGTGCATGCGCACACCGTTCCAGCTGCTGTAGGAGGCCATGACGTTGAGGGCACCCGCCTCGATCGCCGCGCGGTAGGGAGGGAGGAAGACCCGGCGGAGCAGGTCTTCGTCGATGGTGGCGTTGCCCTGATCGATGGTCCAGGCACCGCGTTCGAGCAGGGCGAGGAAGCCGGCGTCCACCCCGGCCTTGGCCAGCGTCCGGTCGCTGTCGGCGGCGGCCAGCGAGGCGCGGTCGATGCGCGTCGAGGTGCCGAGGCGGGCGGCGCCGTCGGCCAGGTAGTGCTTCACCGATGGCAGGACGGATCCTGGCGCGTCCCACTCGCCATCACGGAAGCCTTCGATGAGCGCGACGGCCAAGCGCGAGACCAGGTCAGGGTCCTGGCCGTAGCCCTCGTAGCTGCGGCCCCAGCGGACGTCGAGCGGGATGCTGACGGCTGGCGCGAAGGTCCAGCGCACGCCGGTGGCAGCGGTCTCGCGCGCGGTGGCGCGGCCGATGCGGCGCATCAGGTCGACGTCGCCGACGGCGCCGAGGCCAACGTTGTGCGGGAAGATCGTGGCGCCGACCACGTTGTTGTGCCCGTGCACGGCGTCGGAGCCATAGAGCAGCGGGATGCCGAGCCTGCTCGTCAGCGCGGCGCGGCGGAAGCCCATGACCATCTCGCGCCAGTCGGCCGGCGTGTTGGGATCCGGGTTGCCGCCTCCGCCGGAGAGCACCGAGCCGATGCCGTGCAGCCGGACGTCGTCAGGGGTGATGCTGTTCTTCTCCACCTGCGTCATCTGGCCGATCTTCTCGCGCAGCGTCATGCGCGCGAGCAGGGAGTCCACCCGCGTCGTGACCTCGTCCAGGCGTTCTGGGGCGACGGCTCTGGCGCTCATTTGTCGACGCCCGTGATCACGACGCCCTGCAGGAAGAAGCGCTGCGCGAAGAAGAAGATGAGGAGGGGGAGGACCATGGTCATGATGGAGGCCGCCTGGATGAGCTGAGGCTCTGAGCTGTAGATGCCGTTGAAGCGGAAGAGGCCGACGGAGATGGGCAGCAGCTCCTGGGAGCCGGCGAGGTAGATGAGCGGGCCGAAGAAGTCGTTCCAAGCGAAGAAGAAGTGGAACAACGACACGGCGATCAGCGCTGGCACCGCCTGCGGCAGGATGACCAACAGGAAGGTCTTGATCGGTCCCGCGCCGTCGACGCGCGCGGCGTCCTCGATCTCGCGGGGGATGGTCAGGAAGTACTGCCGCAGCAGGAAGACGTTGTAGGCGTTGGAGAAGAAGGTGGGCACGATCAGGGGCAGCCAGGTGCCCACCCAGCCGAGCTGGTAGAAGAAGGCGTAGGTGGGCACCAGCGTCGCCTGCGACGGCAGGATGATGGTGGAGATCAGCACCATGAACAGCAGGCCCTTGCCAGGGAAGCGGAAGCGCGCGAAGCCGTAGGCCACGATGGCCGCAGACGAGGTGGCGGCGATGGTGGTCAGCACCGCGTAGAAGAGCGTGTTCCTGAGCAGCTGCAGGAAGTTGATGAAGCGGAAGGCGGTGGGGTAGTTGCCCCACTGCGGCGCCAGTTCGTAGACCGGGTCCAGCGTTCGCCAGGCCCCCACCCAGGTGATCTCGCCTGCGTCGGGGTCGGCCGGGTCGATGAAGCCGCTGTCGGCGCGACCGCGTCGGCTGAGGGCGAGCTGGCGGGTGCCCTCCTCCAGCGGGACGGAGAAGACCTCGTAGCTGCCGCCCTGGTGCTCGAAGGTCACGCGGGCGGAGGGAAGGAGCGGAGCCTGGACGTCGGAGACCTGGTTCTTGTTCTTGAGCGAGGTCAGCAGCGAGTAGCCAAGGGGCATGAGGTAGAGCAGCAGCAGCACCAGGGCCACCGAGGTGATCATCACCTTGACGACGATGCCGCGCATGGCCGCGTCGCTGCGCTCGCGGTCGGCGATCCTTGGGCTCTGGATCTCGCGGGTGGCGGCCATCAGTCGCGCCCCCCAGCGTAGAAGACCCAGCGGCGCGAGGTGCCGAAGAGCAAGGCGGTGAGTGCCAAGGCGATGACGAACAGCAGCCAGGCGATCGCCGAGCCGTAGCCCATGTTGAGGAACTGGAAGGACTGGCGATAGAAGTGGATGACGTAGAAGTAGGTGGTCCCAGCCGGATAGCCGTCCCCGCCGTTCAGCACGTAAGGCACCTCGAAGTACTGCATCAGGCCGAAGACCGACAGGATCAGGTTGTAGAAGATGATGGGCGAGATCATCGGCACCGTGATGCTCCACAGCCGGCGCCACCACGTCGCTCCGTCGATCTCGGCGGCCTCGTAGAGGTCGCTTGGCACGCCTTGCAGAGCAGCGAGGTTGTAGAGGATGGCGTTGCCGATCCCCCATAGGCCGATCATCGTGTAGGAGAGATAGATGATCCTTGGATCGTCCAGCCAGCGGATGCCGTTCGGTCCCGCGACGTCGAGGCCGGTGACCGACTCGACGATGAGGTTGATCCACCCCGTCGTCGGGTTGAGCACGCCGCTCCAGATGAGGACCCCCGCGATGGCCGGCACCATGGCCGGTGCATAGAAGAGCGTGCGGAAGAGGCTGCGGCCGATCAGGTCCTTGCTGTTGAGCAGGATGGCGAGGAACAGTGCAGAGCCCAGGCTGATGGGCAGCGCGATGGCCGCGAAGCTGAAGGTGACGCGCAAGGCCTGCCAGGTCCGGGGATCCTCGAACAGCAGCCGTCGCCAGTGGGTGAGCCCGACGAAGCGCGCCTCGCCCGGACGTGCGAGATCGAAGTCGAGGAAGGAGAAGACCAGCGATGCCACCATGGGAAGGAGATAGAAGGCCAGGAAGCCGATCATCCAAAGGGCGATGAAGGTGTAGCCCCAGCGCGCCTCGCGGCGCTCGGCCCTGCTGAGGCGCGGGCGTCTGCGGCTGCGCTGCGACGCCGAGCTCTGGAATTCCTTGACGAGGTCCACGGTTCACTCCTGCCGGTCCCGCCCCGGCGATCGGCCGGGGCGGGACGGGGTGGGCGAGCGAGGGCTCAGCGAGCGGACTCGAACAGGAGCTGCAGCTCGGCCAACAGGGTGGCCAGCTCTCCGTCGATGTCGATCCCCGCGTTGTTCTCGATGCGCTGCGAGAAGGCGTTGTAGAGCGCCTCCGCCTCACGGAAGGCCGGCATGCCCTCCTCGTGGCTTGGGTTGTCGGGGTAGGAGAGGCTGTCGGTCACGACAGTCCAGTCCACGTCGCGATCGGGGAAGGTGGCGGCGCCGAAGCTCTCCATGAAGTCGCCCTGGAGGCTGAGTCGAGCCGGCATGCCGCCGTAGATCGCAGCCAGTCCGCCGGCGACCTCGGGCGAGAGGAGGTAGCTGAGGACCTCGAAGGCGGCCTCCGGGTTGCGGCTGGAAGCGGGGATGGAGAAGGTGTCTCCGTGCAGCTTGGCCGTGATGTTGCCGTCGAAGCCGGAGGGCAAGGCGGCCAGCGCCCATTCGTCCTGCAGGGCGAACATGCAGCAGGCCTGGTACCAGAGGTGGGTCTGCGCCATGGCCAGGTTGCCCGACTCGAACCAGTTGCCGTCGGAGAGGAGGGCCGAGCCGCCGTATGGGCCGTTGGGGTGGAAGTGGTCGCTCCACATGCCGTCGTACAGCCAGTGGAGGCCTTGCACCCAGTGCTCTGGGATGGTGGCGTTGCCGTCCTCGTCGGCGAAGTTGCCGGAGCCGAACAGGGCAAGGCGTCCGCGGAGGTCGGTCCACATGGTGCCGAAGCCCCACTGCACGATCTCGTTGGGGTCGAAGCCGGCTTGGCTGGCGTCGAGGCCGTTGGCGTCCACCGTCTGCAGCATGGCCAGGTCACGCAGCGCGTGGATGTCCCATGGCACGGTGTCGCCGTCCACCGTGGTGTATGGCTCGCCGTAGCGGCTGGGCGGGTAGGGAAGCCCGGCCTCGTCGAACAGCGCCACGTTGTAGCTCATGTAGCTGGGGAAGACGGCGAAGGGGATGCCCAGCTGGCCCTGGCCCTCGATGGCGTAGAAGTCGACGAGGGCGGGATCGAAGTCGCTGAGGTCGTAGTTCGTCGCCTCGATCAGGTCGCTCAGGTCGCGCCAGACGTTGGGGAAGGCCGCGCGGCCACGGATGCCCACCGGACCAACGATGTCGGGCGCGTTGCCTGCGGCGAACTGGGTGGCGAGCACGTCGTAGGCCTGGTCGTTGGCGACGATCTCGAGCACCAGGCGGATGTCGTTCTGCGAGGCGTTGAAGGTGTCGACGATGGCCTGCTGCGCGGCGATCGTCGGCTCGTCGGTGCCGGCGCCGAGGCCGACGAACCAACGGACCTGGACCTGCGCGGCTGCCAGGCCGAAGACCGTAAGGAGCACGAGGATGAGTGCGAGCTTGCGCATGCTCACTTCCCTTCGAGGCGCGAGCTCTACGGTCGATCGGCGCAGGGGCCTGCGCTAGACTGACCGAGGAGGTCGGTGCCTGATGTTCCGCTCTATGGCGGATGCCTCTGCCCATCCGGGCGGAGGTTCGGATCGATCGAGCGTCCTTCGTGCTTCCCACAGCGGGACGCTCGAGCCTACGGAGGTACGGAACCTGGCCCCTGATCGATCGTGAGCGCGATCGGTCTCCCGCGCCTGGCGCGGACTCGCTCCTAGAGCGGTGGGCTTGGGTCGAGGCCGCCGGTCAGGTCGCCGAACGGGCGACCGACTGTCGCTCGACCAGTTCCGGATCGAATCGGCGCACCACCTCCTCTTCCTTCGTGTCGCCCAGCCTCTCGAGGAGCAGGTGTGCAGCCGTCCGACCCATGTCGAGCAGCGGCTGGCGGATGGTGGTCAGACCGGGTGTCAGGTAGCGAGCGATCAGCACGTCGTCGTAGCCGACGATGGAGATGTCCGTTGGGATGTCCTTGCCCTGGTCGCGGATGACCCGCATGGCGCCGGCCGCCATCTGGTCGTTCGCGAGGAAGATGGCCGTGAGCTCCGGGGCGCGCTCGAGCAGGCGGAGCGCCGCCAGCGCGCCACCGTCCTCGTGGAAGGTGGACTCGACGACGTAGGGCTCGCGGTAGGCGATCCCCGCCTTCTCGAGCGCCCGACGGTAGCCCTGCAGGCGGTCGCGGGCGTCCGGCCAGGCCAGCGGCCCGGTGACGTGCCCGATGTGGCGATGGCCGTGGTCGATCAGGTGCGTGGTGGCGACCTCGCCGCCCAGCTCGTTGTTGGTGACCACGCAGGCGTCGGCGATCTCGGCCACGTAGCGCCCGAAGACGACCACGGCGGGTGACCCCCGGCGGACCAGTTCGATGAGGACGTCGTCACTCAGGCCTTCCGCCTGCACCACCAGGCCGTCGCAGTGGCGGCTCAGCAGGAAGTCGATCGAGTCCTGCTCGTACTCCGCCTTGGCGTAGCCGCTGGAGACCATGAGGTGGATGCCGGCCGGGCGTGCGACCTCCTCTACCCCCTTGATGAAGGCGCCGAAGTAGGGGCTGGCCACCTCGTTGACGGTGATGCCGATGCCCCCTGAACGGTTGGTCACCAGGCCCCTTGCGAAGACGTTCGGCCGGTAGCCCAAGACCTGCACAGCCTCTAGAACACGCTTGCGTGTCGTGTCGTTAACGGGAGCAGTTCCGTTGAGCACCCGAGATACCGTGGCTGGCGAAACACGCGCCAGAAGCGATACCTCTTTGATCGTCGGTGCTCCGTCCGTGTTCTGCACAGACACACTCCAGCTTCGCGTCGAATCGATGACCTCGCGTGCAGCCAAGCTATGAAATCGCTTTCATGCAAGGTAGCACTCCGCTTCGGATGTGTCAACGGGGTGGGTCGCTCGCCGTGCGGGGAGCCTCGCGGACGGCGGTGGGCCCCCCGCTCTCTAGCCGATGTTCGAGTTGAAGAGCAGGTTCAGGAAGGCGCGGACGAGTTCGAGCTGGCTGCGCATCTGCTTGCGGTCGTTCAAGGTGCGCGCGAGCACGAAGGCGCCTTCGAAGGTGACGAACACATGGTCGGCGACGGCGTCAGGATCGAAGGGGATGGCAGGGGGGTGGATCTCGGCGGCAGCGCGGAGCTTGTCGGCCAGGCGCTGACGCCAGGCGAGGAAGGTGGCTGCGATCACATCGTTGGTGCCGTCCTCGAAGAGCCGACGGTCGTAGATGTACGACACGAAGAGGCAGCTCGGATGCTTGGAGGCGAAGTCGTCCGATGCGTCCTCGAACAGGCGCAGGAAGGTCGCCAACTGGACCACCGGGTCCTCGCTCTCGGTTTCCGCCTTGGTCATGGCCTCATCGAGCCAGGCGATGTCGGTGGCTGCGTAGCGTTCGACCAGAGCCCGTGCCAGGTGGTTCTTGCTTGGGAAGTGGTGGAAGAACGCCCCCTTGCTGGTGTTGGTCTCGGCCAGGATGGCGTCGACGGATGTAGCTGCGAGCCCTTGGTCGAGGATCAGGCGCTCGGCGCCGTCGAGGATGCGTTCCCTGGTCCGGTCTCCGGTTCTCGTCATGGAACACCAGGGTAGCAGGGTCTTGCACACCGACTAGTCGGTCTAATACAAATAGACCGACTAGTCGGTTTATTACCAGAGGAGCCATGACATGACGAAGAACGATGAACAGCTATCCGCAACCATGGGTGACCTCGCCTCGCGGCTGGAGGGAGACCTGATCCGCCCTGGCGACGGCGGCTACGACGAGGCGCGGCGCGTCTGGAACGGGATGGTCGACCTTCATCCGGCCGCCATCGCCTCCTGTGCCTCCACCGAAGACGTGCGGGCCGCGATCTTGACGGCGCGGTCGGCTGGTCTGGCGCTTGCGGTGCGGGGAGGTGGCCACAACGTCGCCGGCTTCGGCACGATCGACGGCGGGCTGGTCATCGACCTCTCGCGGATGAACGAGGTGAAAGTGGACCGCGCGGGTCGACGGGTCCGCGTCGGCGGCGGGGCCACCCTCGACGATCTGGATGCCGCGACCCAGGCGCACGGCCTGGTCGTGCCGAGCGGCGTCGTCAGTGAGACGGGGATCGCTGGACTCACACTCAGCGGCGGCATGGGATGGCTGCGTCGCAAGTGGGGCCTGACCTGTGACAGCCTGGTCGGCGCCACCGTGGTGACCGCGGCCGGCGACGTGATCGAGGTGACGGAGCAGTCGGACCCCGAACTCATCTGGGGACTGCGCGGGGGTGGGGGCAACTTCGGTGTGGTGACCGAGTTCGTGTTCAAGGCCTACCCGCTAGGTCCGGAGGTCGCCTTCCTCTTCGTCCTCTACCCACTCGAGGCGGCCCACCGGGTCCTGGCAGGGCACGAGAGGATCGTGGAGGCGGCAGGCGACGACGTGAGCACGCTCGTCGTGCTTGGGCACGTGCCGGCCATCGACGGCTTCCCATCCGAGATCCACGGGCAGCCCTACGTCGGGGTCCTCGGCATGTACGCCGGACCTGTCGATGACGGCGACGCGGCCCTCCGTCCCCTGCGCGAGCTGGGAGAGCCGCTCATCGACCTCTCTGACAGGATGCCCTTCGTCGAGGCCCAGAAGGTCTACGATGCCGACTATCCCTTCGGCCACCGCTACTACTGGAAGTCGACCAACCTCATGTCGATCCCCGACGCGGTCGTCGACATCCTGGTCGAGCACGTGCTGGCACCGCCTTCCAAGCACTCGACCATCGACATCTGGCTCAACGGCGGCGCCATGGGACGCGTCGGCGAATCGGACACGGCCTTCCGTGGACGCGGCCACCGCTATGTCGTGAACCCGGAGGCGAACTGGGAGCACCCCATCGACGACGATGCGAACGTGGCCTGGGCGCGCGGCATCCTCACTGCGCTCGAACCACACGCCGCCGGGGGCGCCTACCTCAACTTCCCGGGATTCCTCGAGGGGGGCCAGAGCCTCGTCCGTGCCAGCCACGGCTCGAACTACCCACGGCTTCAAGCGCTCAAGCAGCGCCTCGATCCTGACAACCTCTTCAAGCGCAACGCCAACATCGAGCCGGCAGCGTAGACCGAGGAGGGTCCGGGGCGCCGCCTCGGACCCTATCGGCGAGCTGCCCGTCGCTCGTGGCAAGGCTTGACTTCAGGACGGCTCGAGCTCAAACGGTCGAGATGCTGGCTTGACCGCTGCCTAGACCCCGCCGAGCAAGGCGTCCATCTGGCCCACCGCCTGCCGCAGGCCCTCTTCCATGCCCATGCTCAACACCTGCTCCAGGGCTTCCCTCGAGCCGTAGGTCCAACGCAGCTGCATCCGGGTGCCGCCACCATGCTCGCCGAGCTGCATCCGCACCGATGCTACTGGCATGTCGGTGTTCGGCACGCCGTCCTGGTCGGCGAAGCCATCGTCGAACACCATGGACGTGGGCGGGTTGACGGAGGTGATCCGCCACCAGGCGTGGTGCCGGTCGCCGCCGGGTCCGGTCATGTAGTAGCTGACCTCCCCGCCCGGTGCCAGCTCGTGCCGCTCGAACGTGGCCGGGTAGGTCGGCGGCCCCCACCAGCGCTCCAGCAGCCGCGGGTCGGCCCACAGCTGCCACACCCGGTCGACCGGGGCCTGGAAGTCGGCGGTCAGGGTGAGGGTGAGGTTGTCCAAGTCCTTCTCGATGCTGGTGACGCTCATGATCATCGTCCTCTCTTGGGGGCGTCCCCTTGAAGGTCGGGCATGGTGGCGAGCAACCGGGACATCCGGTCGACCCTTCCGCGCCATGCCTCCTCGAGCTGGTCGAGGGCCTGCCTTGCCAGGTCGATGGCGTCGGGTCGGGTGCGCACCAGCTGCTCCCGCCCCCTGCGCTCCTTGCTGACCAGGCCGGCGCGTTCCAGCACCGCCACGTGCTTCTGCACCGCTGCGAAGCTCATCGGGTAGGTCCCGGCCAGGCGCGACACGGACAGCTCACCCTCGGCGGAACGGCGGAGGATGTCGCGGCGGGTGGCGTCGGCCAGGGCATGGAACATCCGGTCGACGGCTTCGGCTGAGGGCTGATATACAACCATACGGTTGTAAGTTAGCGCAGCCCCGACCGGCTGTCAAGCTGCGGCGCTTGACCATGCCTCTCGGCGTCGAGGACAGGCACCCTGCTCAGTCGAAGTCGATGCGCATGACCACGCGCCGCTTGGTGGGGTGGCTGACCTGCTGGAAGCCTGCGGCCTCGAAGACCTGCCGCGCGCCTACGTGCAGCTCACCCCAGGTGATCTCCTTGCCGGGCTCGGTGATCATGGCGTAGGCCTCCAAGGCCCTTGCACCGCGGCCCCGGGCGTGGTCGATGGTGGCCTGGGCCAGGTGGTAGGTCAGGCCGCGGCCGCGGTAGCCCTTGCGGACCACGAAGCAGGTGACGGCCCAGACGCTGTCGTCGCCCTTGTCCTCGTTGCGGCCTGACCAGGCGACGATGCGCTTGGACAGGTTGGGGTAGGCGGTGCGTGGTTCCACCGCGACCCAACCCACCGGTTCGTCGTCCAGGTAGGCGAGCAGGCCGCTGGTGCTCTGGGCCTCCGGGTCACCGCAGAAGGTCTGCTGCCACAGCCTGCCGGTTCTCTCTTCCTGGGTGGAGTCGCGCCAGATCCAGCCCTCGACCTTGAACCGCTGGCAGAGGCAGCGGCTTGGGTAGTCGGACTGGCCGAAGACGGCTTGGATGTCTTCCCAGGACGCCTGGTTGGCGGGGACGATGCGCAACCGCTCCTCGGCGATGGTCCAGGGTGCCTGTCCGGCCATGTCGGGATCCTAGCACCCGGTGGCGGGGCGGACCAGCGCCTGCCGCGGGATCGGCGGCTTAAGGCGAATTTAGAGGCTCGGTTCATACGATGACAGCCACACGGAACCGGCCCGGACGCTAGGGCCGCGCCACCGGATGGGAGCAAGCATGAAGAGCATCAGACTCGCGCATGGACTCGTCGGACTGATCTTGGTGGCCGCCTTGGCCGCCTGCGGTGGCGGCGGACCACCCGGAGGCGGTGGCGGCTCGAGCAGCGTCGTGGCTGCTGCATCGGGCAACTTCCACACGCTCGCGCTCACCGACGAAGGCACCGTCCTCGCCTGGGGGAGCAGCCACGCAGGCCAACTTGGCACGGGTAGCACAACAGGCGCCAACAGGCCGGTACCGGTGCCTGGCCTCACGGACATCGTGGCCCTTGCCGCCGGACACAGCCATTCCCTTGCGCTGGGTGCCGATGGCACGGTGTACAGCTGGGGGTTGGGCACGGAGGGCCAGCTGGGCAGGGTTGCCGAGAGCAGCACCACCCCGGTAGCCGTCCCTCTGAGCGCGAACATCACCGCCATCGCCGCCTCCGACAGCTCCTCCTTCGCGCTCGACGACGAAGGCGGGCTGTGGACTTGGGGCAACAACTCGCGTTACAACCTGGGCGACGGCACGACCGCGAACCGCAGCACGCCGGCGATGGTGGCAGGTCTGCCGACGGTCGCCTCCTTCGCCGTGGGCTACGGCTCGGTGTTCGCCTTGACGGAGGACGAAGGCGTATGGGCTTGGGGCCTGGGAAGCGCCGGCTCGCTCGGTACGGGCAACGCCGACGACCAGCCCAACCCGATCAGGATCACGGCGCTGGACGATCGCGATGTGGTGCGGATCGCCGCGGGTAGTGCCCACGCCCTTGCCTTGCTCGGCGATGGCAGCCTGATCGGCTGGGGGACCAACCAGCAGGGTCAGCTCGGCCAGACGCCTAACAACCCGGTCACGGTGCTTGTCCCGGCCGCGATCCCCGGTGTCTCGGGTGTCGAGTTCCTTGCTGCCGCTCCGCAGTCGACCGCGGTGATCATCGGCGGCCAGCCCGTGACCTGGGGATCCAACATGCACGGTGTCCTGGGTGCAGGGCTGGATGCTGCGATGACGGGAACGCCAAGTGAGGTCGATCTGAGCGACGTGATCTCGCTCGCCACCGGCTCGGGCGGCTCGCAGTCCAGCATGTTCGCCGTGCACGCAGACGGCACGCTGTCCGGCTGGGGCTGGAACTTCTACAACCAGTTGGGCCTGGGAGGTTCCAACTCGGATCGGGACACGCCGGTGGCGGTGGACTTGCCCTGAGCAGGATGAAGTGTTCGAGGTGGACGGGGTGGTCGTGAGGGGGGCAGCGCAAGGCTGAAGAGGGCCGGCGTGGGCCGGCCACACGCCGGCCCACTACAATGCCCATCATGCCGAGCCATCGGATCGACTTCGTTCGCCTGACCGAGGTCGATCTGGCGTCGGTGACGGCCTTGCTGAACGAGCCACGCAACGCACGGCACATGCCATTGGCCGGCGCGTTCACGGCCGAGGATGCGGCCGCCTGGGTCGCTGCCAAGGATGGTCAGTGGGCGACCAGCGGCTACGGACCTTGGGCGGTGCTGGTCGATGGAGCCTTCGCCGGCTGGGGTGGCTTCCAAGCTGACGCGAACGGCGCAGACTTCGCCTTGGTCCTGCAGCCTGCGCACTGGGGCCTGGGTGAGGCCATCGCCCTGCAGGCGCTCGACACCGGCTTCCGGGCCTTCGGCCTCGAAGCCGTGACGATCGCGCTGCCTTACACCCGCAGTCCCGATCGGGCCATGGCGCGACTGGGCTTCGTGCCTGATGGGGAGGTCATGTATGGCGAGGCCCGGTTCCGGCAGTACCGGTTGACCCGTGACAGGTGGGCGGCCTTGGGCGGGCCAGGTGGATCTCGCTAGGAGCTCCGGTCCCATGCCCCCGGGGTCGGCTCAGGTCCGCCGACGGAGCACGCCGGAGAGGGCGATGACCAGGATGCCGGCGACGGGCACCACTAGCAGGGCCGTGCGCAGGTCGGTGGCCTCTGAGATCAGGCCGATCAGCGGGGGCGAGAGCAGGAAGCCTAGGCGCATCAGCCAGGTGACCACCATGAGCCCGGTGCCGGGGCGCAGCCCGGGCAGGGCGTCGGCCGCATGCATCGCGGCAGGCACCAGCGTGGCGACGCCGAAGCCGGCCGCCGCGAAGCCGAGGAGCGTGCCGGGGACGGTGGGGAAGGCGAGTGCGAGGCCCATGCCGATGGCGGCGATCGCCCCACCCATCCGCGCCACGGCGCGTTGACCGAAGCGGTCGACGAGGCCGTCGCCCACCAGCCTGCCCACGAAGTGGAGGCCGATGAGGGCGATGTAGCCCATCGCCGCCAGCGCGCCGGGGGCGCCGAGCGTGTCGCGGAGGTAGAGGGTGGCCCACGAGCCCCCGGCGTCCTCCACGGTCGTGCCTGCGATGGCGACGAGCGCCAAGGCGGCCATCGTCAGGATCACCCCAAGAGGAACAGGGCCGCGCCCAGCTGCCCCTGCCTCGGGCCTGTCGGTGGCCTGAGCGACGGCCTCGTCGGGACCAGGCAGGCAGAACCGTAGGGCGACGAGGGCCACCACCGAGAAGAGCGCACCGGCGATCGCCAGATGCACCCCAGGCGGCAGTTGCAGCGCGATCGCGCCCGCTGCCATCAGGCCGCCTGCCACCGCTCCAAGCGACCACAGCGCATGGAAGGTGTTGAGGACGGACCGACCGTAGCCGCGTTGGACACGCAGGCCGTGCGCATTCTGCGCCACGTCGGTGACGGAGTCGAACAGGCCGACGACGAACAAGGACAGGGCGAAGAACAGCGGTGCGGGGGAGAGGCCGACGCACAGCATCGCCAGCGCGGTCAGGACAGAGCCGTAGGCGGCGAGCGGCGCTGACCCGAAGCGGCGGATGAGGGCAGCTGCGGCCAGGCCGGAGAGCAGCGCACCCATGGGCAGCGCGGCGATGGAGAGACCGTAGGCTGCGTCGCTGAGGGCCAGCGCGGTCTTGATCTCCGGGTAGCGCGGCAGGACGTTGGCGTAGATGGCGCCGTTGCATAGGAAGAGGACGGAGACGGCAGCCCGTGCCCGGCGGAGTTGGATGCCCGGTGGTGGGCGTTGGGTGGTCGTCAAGGTGGCTCCCGGCTCCGTCGTTTGATCTGCCGCTCGGAGACCATCATGCACCTGCCGAGGAGGCGGATCGCCCATCCAGTGCCGAGGTCAGCGGCGGCCGGCCAGATGCTCACGCAATTCTGCGAAGACCAGGCTGCGCCATCCTGCTGACATGCCACCGAAGGCCGCACCCTGCTCGGGCATGCGGAAGCCGCTGTGCGCCAGGACCAAGCGCGTGCCCCCGTCCTCCTGGCTCAGTCGCCAGGTGACGACGGTGTCCAGATCGGCGTTGCGCCAGGTGTAGCGCAGCAAGTGGGGCGGTTCCACATCGGTGACCTGGCAGCGGGTGCTCCCCCAGCGGCCGGTGTCCAGGGTGAAGCGATGCCCGACCTCCGGTCGGAAGTCGTTCGCCATGAACCAGTCCGCCAACTGCTTGCTGTCGGTGAGCGCGGCCCAGATGGCCTCGATGGGGTGGGGGAAGAGCTCGTCGACCTCGATGGCTTCGCTGCCGGAGATCATGCATCCTCGCCTTGGTCGTGGCCTTCGCCCTTGTCCAAGTGCCGGCGCAGGCTGCGCAGTCGGTCGCGCCAGAAGACCTCGTAAGGCTGGAGCCAGTCGGCGACGTGCTGCAGTCGCGCCGCGTCCACGCGGTAGACGCGCTCCCGACCGCGGCGCTCCTCGCTCACCAGGCCGGCGTCACGCAGCACCTTGAGGTGCTCGGAGACGCTGGGGCGTTGCATGTCGAAGCGGGCGGCCAGCTCCTTGACCGGCTGGGGCCCGGTCCGCAGGAGGTCGAGCAGCCGGCGGCGGCTGGGGTTGGCCAAGGCCATGAAGACGTCGTCCTGGGCTGGCATGTTGACGAGCATACAGGTAGGACTTATCCTACACGTCATAGGTAGGAGATTCCCTACCTATTAGAGAGGAGCGTCCGATGTTGACGCATGTGCAGGTCGTTCATGTGCCCGTCTCCGACCAGGAGGCGGCCTACCGGTTCTACGTCGATGGGCTTGGCCTGGCCGTGGTGGCCGATCAGAACATGGGGCCGCACGGCCGCTGGTTGCAGGTGGCGCCGGAGGCCGCGGCGACGACCTTGGCCCTGGTCCAGGGTGATGGCGACACGGCGCCAGGCAGCGTACGGGGCCTGGTGTTCGAGACCGACGACATCGAGGGCGACCTGGCCAGGTTCCGGGCACGTGGCCTCGATCTCCCGGCCGAGATCGAGGAGATGCCTTGGGCACGTGCAGTGCGGTTCTCGGATCCGGACGGGAACGGCTTGGTGCTGCAGACGAGGGCGTCGAGCTAGGCCGCACTCGGGCTTTGGGCCGCATCGCTGAGCAGGCAGGCGCCCCGGTCGCAGGCAGCCACGACCCCGCGCACCTCGCGCCGCAGGCGACGCAACTCCTCCATCCTCGCTTCGATGCGCTCGAGCACGGCTTCGAGCCGCCAGCGCTCGGAGGCGCAGGTCGCGCTGCCGCCGTCGTGGGCGGCGAGGGCGTCGATGACCTCATCCAGGCTGAATCCGAGCTGTTGCAGGCGGCGGGCCAAGTGGATCCGGGCGACGATCGCCTCGGTGTAGATGCGGTAGCCGGAGGGCAGCCGCTCAGGCTTCGGCAACACCCCCCGCCGTTCATAGAAGCGCACCGTGTCGATGCTCACGCCAGACCGCTCGGCCACCTCACCGATCTTCATGCCTCCACCATGCCTTGACTCTGGACCTGAGTCAAGGCTTTACCCTGCCCTGAGGCCGTTCGATGCGGCGGCCTCCGAAGGAGGAAGCCATGGGAACGAAGCAAGCCATCGTCTGCGACATGCGCGGAGCAGCCGACACCCTAGAGCAACGACTCGAGGCATACAGGCAGTTGTTCGCCGACGCCCTGGTCGGCCGCGAGCACCGAGGCGACGAGATCCTGTTCCGCTTCACGGCGGCGCCTGGGGTGGAGGAGCGGGTGCGTGATCTGGCTGCCCGCGAGAAGGCCTGCTGCGCCTTCTACGAGTTCCAGTTGAGCGTCGCCGATGGCGAGGTGCTCTGGCAGGCGTCCGTGGTCGACGATCCGGTGGCCCTGCAGGTGCTGGACGAGTTCTACCGGCTGCCCGACGCGCTGGGCGCAGATGTCTCGACGATGTTGGACCGACTCGAGGAGGCCGGCCTCGAGCTGATCGCGACGGGCGACGGCAGGCGCGTGGATCCAGGCTGATCCAGGCCTCCTTGACTTCGAGCGTGCTCGAACTCGTATCTTCGAGCCATGTCCACTTCCACCATGGAGAGACGAGTCCTCGGACGCACCGGCGTCCAGCTCAGCCCGCTGACGCTGGGCACCATGGAGTTCGGCAGCAAGGTCGACGAGGCCGAGGCGCGCCGCATGTTCGAGCTCGCCATCGACGCGGGTGTCAACACCATCGACACCGCCAACGTCTACACGGGCGGCAGGAGCGAGGAGATGGTCGGCCGGCTGGTGGCACCGGTCAGGGACCGTGTGGTGCTGGCCACCAAGTTCTCCGTGGCCAAGGTGGACGGTGAGCCGAACACCGGAGGCACCTCGCGCCTGGCGGTGATCTCCTCCCTAGAGGCGAGCCTGCGACGGCTTGGCACCGACTACGTCGATATCCTGTACGTCCATCGGCCCTTCGGGCAGACGGCCATCGACGAGACGCTGCGCGCCCTCGATGACCTGGTGCGCTCGGGCAAGGTGCGCTACATCGGCACCTCCGGCTTCGCGGCATGGCAGCACGTCGAGGCGTTGTGGGCGGCCTCCGACTTGCGCTTGGGCCGCCCTGTCGTCGAGCAGGCCTCCTACCACCTGCTCGACCGCAGGGTCGAGCGTGAGCTCATCCCGGCGCTGCGCACCTTCGGCTCGGGGCTGACGGTCTGGTCGCCACTGGCCGGCGGGGTGCTGACCGGCAAGTACCTGGGCGCCCAGCCCGAGGGCGCCCGGATCACGCCGGGCAACGCATGGGGCGACAAGCATCTGAGCGAGCATTCCCATGCCGCTGTGCGGCGGCTCAAGGAGATCGCCGACGGCCTCGGCGTCCCGCTGCTGACACTCTCGCTGGCCTGGCTGCTCGCCCAGCCGGGGGTGACGAGCGTGGTCCTTGGTGCGCGCACGGTGGAGCAGCTCCGTCCGCAGCTCGACGCTGCGACGCTAGAGCTCGGCGACGACGTCCTCGCCGCCATCGACGAGGTGGTGGCCCCGGGTGGGGTCGTCGTTCCGTACTTCCTCGACGACGGCTGGGGGGACTTCGAGCCGCACCCGCACCGCTGGTAGCGCGACCCGGGCAGAACCCGCAGTCCGCTGTCGCCACGACAGGAGATGGCTGGCCTCACGAAGCCAGGAAGAACCTGCTCGGCCGCATGTACGCTGCGAGGGTACGAGAGAGGAGTCGACGAGTGACGACTGGTGGATTTTCGTCGAAACGGCTGGCTCGGTTGCGGGGGCTGCTCGAGCGTCATGTGGAATCCGGATTCGTCCCTGGCATGCTGGCTGTGCTCTCTCGACATGGCGAGGTGCACGTCGAGGCGACCGGCCATCTTGCCTTCGATGGCGCAGGGGCTGGGACCCCGATGGCGGGCGACACGATCGTCCGCATGGCCTCGATGACGAAGCCGATCGTGGCCGCCTGTGCGATGACGTTGGTCGAGGACTGCACACTGCGCCTCGATGACCCGGTGGACGACCTCCTGCCTGAGTTGGCGGACATGAGGGTGCTCGCCGACCCCGGCGGGCCGCTGGAGGACACTGTTCCGGCGACACGCTCGATCACGCTGCGGGATCTGCTCGCCAACACCCTCGGCACCGGCATGGTCCCGGCCGAGCCGGGAACCGTTCCGATCGCCGACGCCCTTGACGCCCTCGGCGAGCCGCCGCTGGAGGAGTGGCTGCGCCGGCTTGGTCAGCTTCCGCTGGTCCATCAGCCGGGTGAGCGCTGGATGTACGACACCGGCTCGGAGGTGACGGCTGCGCTCATCGCACGGGCCACCGGCATGTCCTTGGGGGAGGCCCTGCGCCAGCGGATCTTCGAACCGCTGGGGATGAAGGACAGCGCCTTCAGCGTGGGAGCTGACAGCCGCGACCGCTTCGCGACGGCGTACCGGCGTGACAGCGCCCCCAGCGGTGAGGCGATCGTCTATGACGTCCCCGACGGGCGGTGGAGCGCGCCGCCGGTGTTCGAGAGCGCTGGCGGCGGGTTGGTCTCCACCGCCGACGACTACCTCGCCTTCGCCTCGATGCTGCTGGCGGGTGGCGCCCATCGGGGCACGCGACTGCTCTCGCGGCCGTCGGTCACGCTGATGACCAGTGATCACTTGACCGCGGCGCAGAGGGCGGTCTCGGGGTTCTGGCCGGGGTACTTCGACAACACCAGCTGGGGTCTCGGCGTGGGGATCGTCACCCGCCGCACGCGCCTCGGCCCCTCGGCCGGAAGCTACGGTTGGAACGGCCTGTGGGGCACCACCTGGTACAACGATCCCGCCGAGGACCTGGTGGCGATCCTCATCCTGCAGCGGGCGCACGCGGGCGACCCTCAGCTGCCGCTGCAGAAGGACTTCTGGACCACGGTCTACCAGGCGATCGACGACTGACGGCGGGCCGGGCGATCACGCCCTGCTTGTGCTGGGCGACGCAGGGCCTGTGCTCGCCGCCGCGAAGATGGACGAGCTGCACCTCGGCATCCCACGCCCAGATCCCCATGTACCCCGGCCCAGTGAACAGCTGCAATCCACCTACGCCGCCATGGCTACGGCCGGCGCGTCGGACCAGGTGGTCGGGGCAGTTCTGTGCCTTGGTGTGCCGGATGCTGCGTCCTGTCGTGAGCCGGGCGGCTTAGCGGCGGAGGTCGTCGTACGTCGCGAGGGGCACGACTCCAGCCGCGGCCGCAGCGATGCGCTCGTCACCGGCAACGAGCACATCGGCCTGGAGGGTGGCGACAGCGAGGTACTCGGCCAGTGGGGTGTCGTCCCAGTCGAGCTGTCGTGCGAGCTTCCACGCCGTCGCACGAGAGACGCGATCGCCAAGCAGACGTATCTTGAGGGTCGCGATCCCCTCGAGTTGGGCACGTGCAGCCTTCTCGTCGAGCAACCCCTCGCGTACCTCGCGGTAGAGCATCGACAGCACGTGACTGCGCAGCACGGACGGGCCGACGAGCGGACGCCGCGCGCCGATACCGAGATCGTCGCGAACGATACGCAGCGCCGTGATGGCGTCGATCGCGAAGTGCTTGCCACCCTCGAGTTTCGCCATGAGACAAGCCTACCTCCGGCCTCCGGACTAGTGGGGCCTGCGACCAGTGGCCGATGCTACGGCGCGATGCTGAACGAACCACACGAACTCCAGGTCGGCATCCCATCGCTGGTTACCATTGATAGTCTCTTAGATGGTAACAATGCAAGGGCGCCGACCGCGAGCCGGTCGATGGTTGGACCCTCAGGGAGGCGGTTCGGCGTGAGTGCGCATCAGCATTCGGACAGGCCAAACTGGTCGGCAGTCTCTGCGATGGCGGTGGGGGTGTTCGGGTTGGTGGGCTCGGAGATGCTGCCCGCCAGCATGTTGACGGCTATGGCTTCTGACCTTGGCATCTCCGAAGGGATGGCGGGACAGTCCGTGACGGTGACGGCGATCGTCGCCTTGGTCGTCTGCCTGGTGGTTCCGTCGTCGACCGCGAGGATCGACCGGCGCCGGAGCCGGCGGCTTGGTCTTCGATCGCTTCGGTGACACCGCGCTGTACACGCTGGGGGCCGCCCTCGTCATCGTTTTCTCGGCCGCCGTTCATCGCACGACAAGGACGGCCAACACGACGGCCACCGCCCATCAGGACGGACGACACTTGGAAGGAGATCGTTGATGCGACGTCATGCCCTTCTACCGACCCCCTGGCGAGTCCAAGGAGGATCGGCGACGCCTCCACGCGACATCCAGAGAATGGGCATCGATGGGTGGTCCTGAGCGGTGGCCGCGGTCGGTGGCGGGCCATGCGGCGCTCGACTTCGTGAACACCGACATCGTGTCGCAGCATGATCGGTCGACCGACGTACTGCGTTCGGCGGGAGAGTTCATGGCGTGGTGTGAGTACGCCGGCATCGCGGTGGATGCATCCGCGTCGCTGGATCTGTCGTCTGCCCAGAAACGTGTGCTGGTGGCGGAGGCCGGGGCGCTACGGACCGCGATCAGATCGATCGTGGAGGCGATCGCCCAACAGCGTGTCGCCGACGACAAGGCTCTGGCGGAACTGCAGTCCGCCTTTTCCGACGCGGTCGGGCGAGCTGTGGCCAGAGTCGACGGCCGCAGGCTCGGGTGGAACTGGGACCCGGCATCGCCACACACGGCGCGCAGTGAGCTCGCCTACGCAGCAGTGGAGCTGCTCCAAGGCGGCAGGACCGACCGCATCAAGGTGTGCCCGAGCTGCGGTTTCGTGTTCCTGGACGCGACCAAGAACGGCAGCAGGCGATGGTGCTCGATGGACGACTGCGGCAAGCAGGACAAGATGCGGCGCTACATCGCCAGGCGGACGGCGAAACGCGCACCTTCGCTTCCAGCCACAGATGCCTCCAGCGGAGACGCGTGAGTGCGGCTGGTGAAGGTGCGCGCCCGGTATGCGAAGGCCGTCGCATCGCGCGAACTCGTCGCAGACGGCCTCTCAGGCCTTCTGGTCGTCCCGTTCCGGCAAGGTGGGGTAGTCCGGTACAGGGTAAAGGCCGACGGTGAAGCCGAAGGTCGTCCCACCGGATCGCGGGAGCCGGTCGAAGTCGTGGATCAACTGGGCGACGCCGTCCCAGAAGGCCGCGGCCCGTTCCTCGCTGATCCGGGCGTGGCGGATGAAGGAGCGAAGTCGGCGGCTGCGGTACGCGGCCTGCGACTCCTCCGCCGCCACCTCGAAGTCGTTGAAGTCGGGCGGCAGTTCCTCGCCGTCCGGCCGTCTACCAAGGCCCGCGTAGAACATCCGCGCGGCGCGGCCGTAGTAGCGCTCCTCGATGGCCCTGACGCGCCTGGTGCGCACGACCACCAGCAGGCCGGCGTCGGCGAGGACGCCCACGTGGTGCGCGACGGTGCTCTTGGGGCGCTTGACCGCCTTGGCCAGCTCGGTCACGGTAGCGGCCCGTTCGTGCAGCAGACCGAGGATGGTGGTGCGCAGCGGATGGCTGATCGCCTTGACCTGTTCGACCCTGGTGAGCTCGATCGTGTCCTCGAGGTCGTAGTCAGGGACCTGGGTGTTGACCAGCATGATCGGCATAGACTAGCATCATCGAACGTACGACTTTCCCGGATCATTTGGATTCGAGACCAGGGCCGGGAGCCGATCGAAGACCGCAGAGGTCGGAAGGCAGGACTCGCATGGACATCATCCTCATCGCCGGCCTGTGGCTCGAGGCCTCCGTCTGGGACGCCGTCGCAGCCGATCTTCGCAGCCGCGGTCACCGCCCGGTGCAGCTAGCGCTGCCCGGCGTCGACGACCGCTCGGCCAGCGCCACGCTCGAGGACCAGTTGGCCGCCGCCCTGGTCGCGGTGGACCGCGCTGACAAGCCGATGGTCGTCGGCCATTCGGCGGCCAGCACCCTTGCCTGGATGATCGCCGACCGGCGACCGGATGCCGTCGACCGCGTCGTCATGGTCGGTGGCTTCCCCGGCTCGGACGGGCAGGCCTACGCCGACTTCTTCCCGGCGGTGGACGGCCTGATGCCCTTCCCAGGCTGGGGGCCCTTCGAGGGTCCCGACTCGGTCGACCTGGACGAGGAAGCCAAGGCGCGCATCGCGGCCGCGGCCATCGCGGTGCCCGAGGGCGTCTCGAAGGGCATCGTCCACCTGACCGACGAGCGGCGCTTCGCCGTCCCGGTCACGCAGTTGTGCCCCGAGTACAGCCCGGAGCAGGTCAAGGCCTGGATCGCGGATGGCCAGATCCCTGAGCTGGCTGCGGCCCAACACCTCTCCTTCCTCGACATCGACTCGGGGCACTGGCCGATGGTCACCAAGCCGGAGGAACTCGCCAGCCTGCTCGACGAGATCGCCTCAGGGGGCTGACAGGCCGTGGCCTACACGATCCTGCCCCTCGACGCGTCGACCTGGGACGCCTTCGCTGAGCTGGTCGAGCGCAACAACGGCATCTTCGGGGGTTGCTGGTGCATCGGCTATCACCCGGAGCGTGGTCAGCGCGGCATCAGCCATCGGGCGGTCAAGGAGCAGCGGGTGCGGGAAGGTCGCGCCCACGCAGCGCTGGTCTTCGACGAGGACGGGCTCGCGCAGGGCTGGTGCCAGTACGGGAGTCCCGAGGAGCTGCCAAGCATCAAGCACCGGCGCGAGTATGAGAAGGTTCCGCCGACGCTCCCCGACTGGCGTATCACCTGCTTCTTCGTCGACAAGGGTCATCGCGGCCAGGGCGTCGCGCGGGCTGCCCTCGGGGGCGCCCTGCGGCTCATCGCCCAAGACGGCGGTGGCTTGGTCGAGGCCATCTCGGAGGTCACGGCAGGACGCGAGGCGCATGGACGCTTCCTGTTCAGCGCCACGGTGGAGCTGTTCGAGCAGCACGGCTTCGGCCGTGTGCGGCAGGTGGGCAAGCATGCTTGGATCCTGAGCAAGTCCGTGGCTTCGTCCATCGCCTAGTCCTGAGGCCTCCTCCTCGGGGCCGGTGACTCCGCCATCCTCGTCCGAGTTCATGTAGCCTGCCCTCATGGGCTCGGCCAAGGCCGATGGTCGAGGCCGGAAGGGGGCCGCCGCCTTGGCTACGAGACCGATCAGAACGCTGCTCAAGCGCGACGAGAGCTACGCCATCCACGCGCTCATCAACATCTTCGAGAACCCTGGCACCCACGCAGCCGAGATCGCGGAGCGGCTCAAGGTGCCGCCCGCCTTCCTCGCCAAGGTGCTGCGCAAGCTGGTCAAGGCCGGCTTCATCCGCAGCCACATGGGCCGCAACGGCGGGGTGGAGCTGTTGGTGGACCTTGGTGGGCTCACCATGCTCGACGTCATCGAGGCCGTCTCCGGCCCCGTCGTGGTCGACACCTGCCAGACGCAGTTGCGCTGCGCCACGCAGCAGCGCAAGGGCCACTGCCGCCTCAACCTCGCGTGGGCGAGTACCGGGGCAGCGGTGCGCGCCGCCTTCGAACAGGTGATGCTGTCGACCCTCTGCGACCCACCTGCCGCTGCGCCGTCGGCTAGCGCTCCGCGCCCTTCCTAGCCTCGGTTCGTGGTGCGGTTCGCGCTCGCTGGATCTCGCTCGCTGTCCTCACCCGCTGGCCCATGGCCAGGGCGAAGACGAGGATGGCGGCGAGCTGCAAGGCCCCGCCTGCAACGGCGAGCGCGTGGGGCAGGGCCTGACCGCCGGCCCGCCACCAAGGCTCGGCCACCGTTCGCAGGATGATGCCGGTGTTGAGCAGCCAGAAGGTCGAGGCCGCTGCTCGCGGCTGACGCAAGCCACCGGGCCTTGGCATCATCCAGTAGGCCACACCCATCACCATGGACAGGAAGAAGCCGAGCACACCGAGGTGCAGATGGGTGGTGCGCAGGTAGGCGGCCAAGGTCGGTTGGAGGAGGAAGGCGACCCCGAGCGCCGCGGTCGCCACCAGGTAGACCAGGCCAGCGCGGATGAGCATGACCTCGTGGCGGTTCACCGTCCCTGCCGACGAGCGGCCCCATGGCCGTGCGTGCGCGGTGGGACAGGGTCGCGCCTTGCCGACCGGAAGCGGTCGGCAAGGCGGAGGAGGTCAGGCGAGGTCGGGCCCGTTGGGGGCGTCGACGGGGATGGGCTCAATGCCCGTGGCCCTCGGTCATCACCCCATGGAAGATCTCGGGGTTCTCCTCGCCGCTGACTTCCAGGAAGCCCACCAGCCCGCGTTCCATGCGGCTGAGCGAGTGGTCGACCAGGATGTAGCGGCCTGGGACATCCAGGGTGAACTCGACGATGGTGGAACCGCCGGTCGGCACCAGCGTGGACTGCACGTTCTCGTTGATGAGCGAGCCGCCTTCGACGTGGACGCGGTCGAAGATCTCGCCGATGACGTGGAAGCTGGAGACGTAGTTGGGGCCGCCGACGCCGAAGAAGATGCGCACGGTGTCGCCCACCTCGGCTCGCAGCGGGTACTGGGCGGTGAGGGCGTCGGGGGCGCCGTTGAAGAAGAGGTACTCGGCGCGCTCGTCCAGCATCTTCTCGATGTCGAAGCTCAGGTGGCCGCGGCTGCCGAAGCGCTCGATGGTGTAGAGCTCGCCCTGCATGACGTAGAACTCGTGGTCGACCTCGGCCAGGCCTTCCTCCGGCTCGACCAGGATCAGGCCGTACATGCCCTGGGTGATGTGGTGGGGAACGCTGGCGGTGGCGCAGTGGTAGACGTACAGGCCCGGGTTGAGCGCCTTGAAGCTGAAGCTGGTGGTCTGGCCTGGCGCCGTCTGGGTGACGGCCGCGCCGCCGCCGGGACCGGTCACGGCGTGGAAGTCGATGGAGTGGGCGTAGCGACTGCTGGCGTCGTTGTGCAGGTTGACGTTGACCGTGTCGCCGACGCGCACACGCAGGAAGGGTCCGGGCACGGTGTCGTTGAAGGTCCAGAAGGTGTAGTTGCTGCCGTCGGCCAGGCGGCCTAGGCGCTCGGTGGTGGTCAGGTCGAGGTCGATGGTGGCGGGTCCTCGGTCGCCGATGGGGCCTGGCAGGTCTGCCGGGTCCTTGGCCAGGCTGGGGGCTTCCTCGACCTGGACGACGGCGGGGTCACCGACGACGATGCGGCCTTCCATGCCGATCTGGCGGTGGCCCGGGATGCTGCACCAGTACTCGAACTGCCCGCTGCCGCCCACGGTGAAGGTCACCGTGGAGGACTCGCCGATCACGAACACCGAGTCGCTGGCCACGCCGAAGGCGTCCGCCACGAAGTCGTGCTCCATGCCGTCGGTGTTGGTGAGCGTGATGCTGACCGTGGCGCCCTCGGGGACGCGCAGGTCTGGGTTGACCACGCCGTCGATGTCGCCGCCGACGCCGACGAAGGCGAAGATCCCGCCGGTGAAGGCCGTCTGGAGCTCAAAGGCGTAGTCGGCCTCGGCCGCTGCCTGGGCCAGGATGGGCGGCGACTCGGCGTCGGCCGGCGTGCCGGCCTGGGCGCGGCCGGTGGAGAAGGCGTTGAGGCTGAGGGCGACGAAGAGGGCGCCGGCGATCAGGGTGGTGACGAGCGTGGCGATCCGCATGGCGTGTCCCTTCCTTTCCGATCTCGTCCGTATCTCGGACTAGGTAGTCCAAGTATTGAACGCGGGTCGCCGTTGGAGGAGGGCCATACGTCCTGCGCCCTCATTCTGCTGCCGTGGCGCAGCCGGTACGGTCGGATGGCCTGGGGCTTATGGCAGTTGGTGGCAGGCCGACCCGAGCGACGGATCGGTGCTGGTCTTCCTCTCGCACAGCATGGTGGACACCTCCCAGATGGCGTAGGGCATGGGGCTCGGGACATGGGGGTGCTGTCGCCACCTTCCATGAACTCGCCTACGCAACGAAGGAGGCGCCTCTCCAAGGAGAAGCGCCTCGATCTTGGTGACCCCTACGGGATTCGAACCCGTGCCGCGACCTTGAAAGGGTCGTGACCTGACCGCTAGTCGAAGGGGCCCTGGTTGGTGGGTCGTGTAGGGCTCGAACCTACGACCCGCTGATTAAAAGTCAGCTGCTCTACCAACTGAGCTAACGACCCGAACAGCGAACGAGAGCATACGGCGGAGATTCGGGCGGCGTCAACTTCCTATGGGCACCGTCGCCGGAGGCTCTGAGCCGGTGCTCGTCACAGGTAGACGTCCTTGCGATGGCCGACCCTAACGACCAGGACCAACAGCACGCCGTCATCGACGGTGTAGATCACGCGGTACTCCCCGATCCGAACCCGCAAGTAACCTGGACGGCCCTTGAGGGCCTTCGCTCCACGCGGCCTCGGCGTTGTCGCCAGCATGCGCATGGCCAACAGGATCCGCTGCTGAGCCACGCGGTCGAGCTTCTTGAGCTGCCTGCCCGCTGCAGGTGCGACGCGGACCTCGTAGGGGCCCGCCACGCGTCGTTCAGCCTTCCAGGTCGATGCCGAGCTCGGCCGCGATCTCCTCGAGCGACACGGTGGCGCCACCGGCTTCGATCTCGGCGAGCGCCGCGTCGGCGGCCGCGATGTCGGCTTCGGCCTCCAGCGCCTGCAAGGCCCGACTGGCCAGGACGGGGTCCATGACGACAGCCACCGTCCGCCCGTGGCTGGTGATCTCCACGGGTTCGCGCAGGGCCTGGTCAAGCGTCTCTGCCCACCGTTGCCTGGCTTGGGTCGATGTCACGGATGTAGCCATGGCCGAATTGTACATGTTCGCGCTTTTAGCGCAAGCCTGATCCCCACCCAATCCATAGTTACAGACTCAGGAATAGCGTCCCCGACGGGGATTCGTCCTTGTGGCCGACCCCTTCCCCTTGATACACTCGCTCTCAAGCGGTCGTGAAACGCGGCACAAGTGGTCGCGAGACGGCCAGGAAGGTGTCC